>CAZNGB010000064.1:0-10973 GCA_964572465.1 uncultured Hyphomicrobiaceae bacterium | reverse complement strand
CGATCTCCCGGTTCGGCTCCGGCACATGCGGCTGGTCCCACTCGCGGATCACGAACAGTGCGATATGATCGCTCGGCAAGACTGTGAAGTTGCCGAAAACGCCGTGCAGCTCAGGACGACCCGCAACGCGCACGCCGGTCTCCTCGAACAGCTCGCGGACCAGCGCCTCCTCCAGCGTCTCGCGCCATTCCACGCCGCCGCCGGGAAAGCGCCAGCCAGGCTGATAGCCGTGGCGGATCAGCAGCACACGCTCCGCGCTGTCCATCACGACGCCCTGCGCCCCCAGCGTCATGCCGCGGGTGAGCCGAAAATAGGGCCGGAGGAGTGAAAAGGCCGCGCGTCGGATCATGTCGAGTGTAATGCCGCGCCGACCTTTTGGATGCAACAAGCAGCGGCCACATTGCCTGCGAAAAGCGATCGCAAGGATGTCCGCATGGAACTCGCGACGGCCATTGAGGTTCGCGTCCCTGTGGCATTCCTGTTAAACTCAGCGCCTAAGAGCGCAAGGGGAAGCAGCCGGCATCAAACGAGCGTGAGTTGACGCTTACGTTAATCGCATGCAGTAATAGTCATATGCTGTTTGTCTCAGATGCACCGTGACGGAAAGGATCGATAGGCCATGATTACGCTCATATTTGTGCTCGTGAGCCTCGCCGCGCTGGCAGCGCTGGCGATACAGCGCTCGCCGGTGTGGGCTTGGGCGCTCGTCATTGGAGCGATCACGTTCCTCGCGCAGACCGGCCTGCCCTGGGCCACGTTCGAGGCGCCCTTTAGCAGCATTGGCGCGTGGATCGCCTGGGTTCCGGCGATTGCGCTTGCGCTGCTCGCGGTTCGCCCGATCCGCCAGCAGGTCGTCACGCGCCCGGCATTTCACACCGTCAAGCGCATCCTGCCGCCCGTTTCCGATACCGAGAAGGAAGCGCTGGAAGCTGGCACGGTCGGCTTCGATGCCGAGTTCTTCTCTGGCGAGCCAGACTGGTCAAAGCTGCGCGCGGTGGGCGCGCCCTCCCTGAGCGATGAGGAGCAGACCTTCCTGAACGAAACGGTCGATGAACTGTGCGCGATGATTGACGACTGGGGTATACGCGCCGAGCAGCGCGAGATTCCGTCTCACATATGGCAGTTCATTATCGACAAGGGCTTCCTCGGGATGCTGATCTCGAAGGAGCATGGTGGGCTGGGCTTCTCGCCGCAGGCGCAGTCGTTGATCATCGGCAAGATCGCCTCGCGCAGCCCGGACGTCGCGACCGTCGTCATGGTGCCCAATTCGCTTGGCCCTGGCGAACTGATCGAGAAATTCGGCACTGATGCGCAGAAGGAGCATTACCTGCCGCGTCTGGCCAAGGGCGAGGAAATCCCCTGCTTTGCACTGACCAGCCCCTATGCCGGCTCTGACGCGGCGTCGATGCGCGATGTGGGCATCGTCACAAAAGGCGAACACAACGGCCAGGAAACGCTTGGCATCAAGCTCACCTGGAACAAGCGCTATATCACGCTCGCGCCGAACGCGACGCTGCTGGGCCTCGCCTTTCGGCTCTACGATCCGGACAACCTGCTCGGCAAGAGCAACGAGCTTGGCATCACGCTGGCGCTGGTGCCGACCGACACGGCGGGCGTGAACATCGGTCGCCGGCATCTGCCCTGCGGCAATGCTTTCCCGAATGGCCCGACCTGGGGCGAGGACGTGTTCGTGCCGATGGATGCGGTGATCGGCGGAGCGGAGCGCGCTGGTCAGGGCTGGCGGATGCTAATGAGCTGCCTGTCGGCGGGCCGCGCGATTTCACTACCTGCGACCAGCACCGCGGCGGCCAAGCAAATGTTGCGCACCTCGACGGCATATGGCCGCATCCGCAAGCAGTTCGGCATTGCTATCGGCCGCATGGAGGGCATCGAGGAGCGGCTCGCGCGGCTGGTGGAGACCGCCTACACGCTTGAGTCCGCACGCTCCGTCACCGCCGCGATGGTGGGCGAGGGCGCGAAGCCGTCGGTACTTTCGGCGCTGATGAAATACCAGTCCACCGAGCGGATGCGCGAGACCGTCGCCGACGCGATGGATATCCACGGCGGCAAGGCGATCTGCGACGGCCCGTCGAATTACCTGCAGTCCGCCTACCAGATGGTGCCGATCGGCATTACGGTCGAAGGCGCGAACATCCTCACGCGCAGCCTCATCACCTTCACGCAGGGCGTGCTGCGCTCGCACCCGTTCCTCTACCAGGAGATCCAGGCGGCCCAGCATTGGGACGAGGATCAGGGCTTCGAGTTGTTCGAGGAAGCCTTCGAGAAGCACGTTGCTTTTGCAACCAGCAATGTATTCGGCGCGCTGTACCACAACGTGACCTTCGGCCGGTTCGCCGATGCCCCGCAGGTGTCCGAGACGGCGAAGTGGTACCGCCAACTGAGCCGCGCCAGCCAGAACTTCGCGCTGGTGGCGGATATGTGCGTCGCGCTGCTGGGCGGGGGGTTGCGCACGCGCCAGCGCCTCACCGGCCAGATGGCCGATGCGCTCTCCGAACTTTACCTCGCCTCGACGGTGCTCAAGCGCTACGAGGACGATGGCCAGCCGCTCGCGGACCGGCGCATCGTCGAGCTTTGCCTGCGCAATTCGCTGCACCGCTTCTACACCGCGCTGCAGGAGGTCACGCGGAACTTCCCGTTCTTCGGCGTCGGCTGGGTGCTTCGCCGGCTTGTGTTCCCGTTCGGCTTCCCAGTGGAACCCGCTTCCCATGCCATCGGGAAGTCTGCCGTGCGCGCCGCGCTGGGGCCGGGCGAGGTCCGCGACCGCCTGACCCGCGACATCTACATCAGCCGGAACGCGGACGACCCGATGGGCGTTCTTGAGGTGACGATGGAAAAAGTCATCGCGGCCGAGCCGGCCGAGCGCAAGGTCGAAAAAGCCCTCAAGGCCGGGGTTATCCGGCGCTCGCTCGACCGCGACTGGCTCGGCGAAGCGCAGACCAAGGGCATCATCACCAGCGACGAAGCCCAGCTGCTGCGCGAGACCGAGGAACTCGTGTTCAAGGTGATCTCGGTGGATCACTTCGACCCCCAGGCGATCACCGGACGCGGGCGTGAAGACGACGCCGAGGCGCCCCCAGCAGAAGTGGCCGAGGCGACCGAGCGCTCGCCCTGGCCTGCGCATGAGGACCAAGTCAGCGCACCCGCAGAAGCAGAGGCCGAGCCCGCGCCCGAACCGGACCGCAAGGATGGCGGCGTGCAGGCGGCCGAATAGAACCATAACGACTGGAAACGACATGTCCTACGAACTGCCGAACCTGAAACATTGGCGCTTCGAAATCGACGTCGACAATATCGCCTGGGCCTGGTTCGACACCGCCGGCCAGCGCATGAACACGCTCGGGCGCGAGCCGGTGGAGGAACTGGCGCAGATCATCAGCACGGTCGAGGATGCGGCCCAGCGCGGCCAGATCAAAGGCGTCGTGTTCATCTCCGCCAAGCCGAACAACTTCATCGCCGGCGCGGACATCAATGAGTTCGATGCGCTGCGCACAGAAAAAGACGTCGAGGACGTCATCAACCCGGTGATCGAACTGTTCAACCGGGTCGAGCGGCTGAAGGTGCCGGCGGTGGCGGCGATCAACGGCTACTGCCTCGGCGGGGGGCTGGAGTTCGCAATGGCCTGCCACTACCGCATTGCCACGCGCGACGAGGGCACGCGGATCGGCCTGCCCGAAGTCAAACTCGGCATCATTCCCGGGCTCAATGGCACTGTGCGGATGCTGAAGCTCGCCGGACCGATCGCGGGAATGCAGGCGATGCTGACGGGCAAGATGTTGCGGCCCGGCGCGGCGCGCGGCATGGGCATAGTTGATCAACTGGTTCCCAGCCGCATCGAGTTGCCGTGGACCGCGCGCAAGGCGGTCCTGCAAAAGCGCAAGTCAAAAGGTGGTGCATGGTGGAAGCGGCTGATCACCAAATCGCCCGCGCGCGGCTATCTCGCCAATCGAATGCGCAAGGAAACCGAGAAGAAGGCGCGGCCCGACCATTACCCCGCGCCGTACAAGCTGATCGACCTGTTCGAGCGCTACGGTGGCGATGCGCAGCGCATGGCCTCCGCCGAGAGCCGGACCTTCGTGCCGCTGATGATCAGCGAGACCTCGCGCAACCTGCGGCGTGTGTTCCGTCTGCAGGAGATGCTCAAGGATCAAGCGCCGAAGAGCCGCTTCAAGCCGCTGCGGCTGCATGTCGTCGGCGCTGGCACCATGGGCGGCGACATCGCGGCGTGGGGCGTTTATTCCGGCATGGAGGTCTCGCTGCAGGACCAGACGCAGGAGCAGGTCAACAAGGCGCTAGGCCGCGCCAAGCAGCTATTCAAGAAGCGGATGCGCTCGTCCCGCGATGTTGATGTCGCCATGAGCCGACTCATCAGCGACGTGCCGGGCGAGCATATCAAGCGCGCTGATGTGGTGATCGAGGCGATTGTCGAGAACCTTGAGGCCAAGCAGAAGCTGTTTGCCGATCTGGAAGCGCAGATGAAGCCGGGCGCGGTGCTGGCGACCAATACCTCCTCGCTGCGGATCGAGGACATCGCCCAGAGCCTGAACGATCCGGGCCGGCTGATCGGGCTGCACTTCTTCAATCCGGTCGAAAAAATGCCGCTTGTCGAGGTGGTGAAGGGCGAACAATCGCGCGAGGACGAAGTCGAGAAGGGCGCGGCCTTTGTCAATCACATCGGCAAGCTGCCGCTGATCGTGAACAGCTGCCCCGGGTTCCTCGTGAACCGCGTGCTCGCGCCCTATCTGCTCGGCTCGATCGGGCGTTATCAGGAGGGTATGCCAAAGGAGAAGCTCGATGCGGCGGCCGAAAAATTCGGGATGCCGATGGGGCCGATCGAACTGGCCGACGTCGTGGGCCTCGATGTGTGCATGAACGTCAACGAGACGCTCGGCTCCGGCGCGTCCAAGGACAATGACCTGGCGCGGCTGGTCAGCGCTGGCAAGCTCGGAAAGAAGACCGGTCAGGGCTTTTACACCTGGGACAAGGGCAAGCCGAAGAAAGCCGCAGTGGCGTATGACGAAGCGGAGCTTGAGCGGCTCGGTGAAGAGATGCTGAAACCGCTGATCGACGAATGCGAGCGCGCGCTGCACGACGGGATCGTCGCGAATGCCGATCTGGTCGATGCCGGGGTGATTTTCGGGACCGGCTTCGCACCGTTCCGCGGCGGGCCGCTGCATTATCGCCGCTCAAGCAACCAAGCCAGCGAGAACACCGCACAGGCCGCCTGAACACCAAGCTAAGAAAGCCATGCCATGCGAAAAGTTGCCGTGATCGGAGGGGTGCGCACGCCATTTTGCCGCTCCCATACCGCTTATGCCGATCTGACCAACCTCGATCTGATGACCACGGCTCTGGGCGGGCTGTCGGAGAAATATGGCCTGAAGGGCAAGCATATTGATGAGGTGGTCGGCGGGGCGGTCGTGACCCACGCCAAGGACTGGAACCTCGCACGCGAAGCGGTGATTGGCACCGATCTCGCCCCATCCACACCCGGCATCACCATGATGCAGGCCTGCGGCACCAGCCTTCAGGCCGCGCTCGGGAGCGGCGCGAAGATCGCCACCGGCCAGATCGACTGCGCGATCGCCACCGGCTCGGACTCGGTCTCCGATGCGCCGATCGTGTTCAACCGCAGGTTTGCTCAGCGCCTTGTCAAGACGTCGCGCGCCAAGGGTGTTGGCCAGAAGATCAAGCAGTTCGGCGACTTCAAGCCTGGCGAATTGGCGCCGCAAGCGCCGAACGTGAACGAGCCGCGCACCGGCCTGTCGATGGGCCAGCACTGCGAGCTGATGGCCAAGCAGTTTGACATCCCACGCGCGGAGCAGGACCTGCTGGCCTACAATAGCCACAAGAACGCGGCGCAGGCCTACAAGGATGGCTTTATGGACGACATGATCGTCCCTTGCGCTGGCGTGTTTCAGGACAACAACATCCGTCCGGATATCGACCTGGAGAAAATGGGCACGCTAAACCCGGCCTTCGACAAGTCGAAGAACGGGACGCTGACGGCAGCAAACTCGACCCCGCTGACCGATGGCGCGGCGGCAGTGCTGATCGCGTCAGATGACTGGGCGCGCGAAAATGGCCTTGTGCCGCAGGCCTACATTGTCGAGAGCCAGACTGAAGCGATTGACTTCGTCGGCGGGCGCGGCCTTCTGATGGCGCCGACCATCGCGGTATCGAAGATGCTGGACCGCGCCGGGCTGCGCCTGCAGGACTTCGACTTTTACGAAATCCACGAAGCCTTCGCGGCGCAGGTGCTCTGCACGCTCAAGGCGTGGGAATCGCCGGAATACTGCCGCGAGGTGCTGGGTCGCGACGCCCCGCTGGGCGAGATCGACCGCAGCAAGCTAAATGTGCGCGGCTCGTCCGTCGCCTACGGGCATCCCTTCGCGGCGACCGGGGCACGGATCACGGGCCATCTGGCTAAGCTGCTGAACGAAAACGGTGGCGGACGGGGGCTTATCTCGATCTGCACTGCCGGCGGCATGGGCGTCGCGGCGATCCTGGAGGCCCCGCGCACCGAACAGGCGGCCTGAGCGAGGCGCTACTCCTCGCTTTCGAGCTGAGTTAGGCACTGCGCGCGGATGACGGCCAGTTCGTCGATGGTTGAGTCGATGTCCGCGCGCTTGCGCCGCAAATCCTCGATAGCCTGTTCTACCTTGGTGAGCAGATGCCGGGTCTGCAGCTTCTGCTCAGGATCGCGGTCGTAAAGATCGAGATATTCCGATATCTCCTGGAGCGAAAAGCCCAACCGCTTGCCCCGCAGGATCAGCTTCAACCGCGCGCGGTCGCGCCGGTCATACACGCGGTTGGCCCCCACTCGGCGCGGCTTCAAGAGCCCTTTCGTTTCGTAGAATCGCACCGCACGCTGGCTGATCCCCAGTTCATCGGCCAGTTCGCCAATGCCATAAAGGTCGTGGCGTGGCGGTTCCGAATCGGCTCCCAATTCGGCGCCTGTTTGTGAAGATTGTGAGTGTTTCGCCATTTCTGCGGTTTCTTGTTCTGGTTCAGGGAGCGAGCACCATGCGCCGTATCAACACTAGTGGAGCGAATTTGACATTTGAGTCTCGCTGGTGGGTGCCGCAATGGGAGGCAAATGTCTGAATCGGACCACTAGAAACATGAACGGGATCAATTCGCCGAAAACCAGTCTACTGCAACACGGGTGTCACTTTCATAACACAATCGCCGCGATGATGGAGAGTGGAAGGGGCGAAGAATGAAGTCAGCCGGGAATCTCGGGCGTTCAGTTGCATGTCGGTGTTGAAACGCGCGGTTGTCGCGCATGCGAGATTCTATCCCGCGCTGGACTTGGGCTTCGTTTCCGATTAAGGGAAACCAGCTATTCGCTGGGGCACCGCGATAATTTCCAAGCATGAATGTGCGTGCATTCCACATAGGCGAATGAAAAACCAGCCACGGCAGGCAGGGGGTTCCGTATGGACGAAGTCGCTTCCAAGATCATCGAGATCCTGAAAAAGAATATGAAGGATCCGCCCGAGACGATCGCTCTGGACACGAAACTGAGCGATCTGCAGATCGAGTCGCTCGATCTGGCTGTCATCGTCTTCGACATAGAAGACAGCTTTGGCATCGAGATCCCTTACAACGCCAACGAAGAGATGGAAGACTTCGCCACCGTTGGCTCGGTCGTCGAGCGGGTGCGCCAACTTGTCTCCAGTGCCGACTCTTCGGGCGCCGCGGCCTGATCGACACAGGCTTGACCGCGCGGCCTGGCTGAGTACCTCTGCAATCGCGTGCCGGCCTCAACACGAAACGAAAGAAAAATGACCAAGTCCGATGCTGCGCGCCGGGTCGTTGTAACAGGCCACGGAGCCGTGACCCCGATCGGGATCGGGATTAAATCGTTTTGGGAGAGCGTGCGGGCCGGTCGCTGCGGCATCGATGAGATCAGAGGCTTCGATACCAGCCAATTGTACATTCATATCGCTGGCGAGGTTGATGGTTTCGAGCCGCGCAAACTGCTTGAAAGCAAGCACATTTTGCTCGCAGACCGCTACTCGCAGTTCGCGGGCGTGGCGGCCAAAGAGGCGATGAGCCAGGCCGGATTCAACGGTCCGGTCGAGGACGGGCTGCGCACGGCCTGCATTATCGGCTCCGGCATTGGCGGCCTGGTCAGCCTTGAAAAGGGCTACGAAGATCTTTTCGTGCATAAAAAAAAGGCGACGCATCCGCTGACCTTGCTGCGCACGATCAGCAGCTCTGCGGCTGCGCATGTCGGCATCGACTACGGCATCAAGGGGCCATGCTTCGGGACAGTGAGCGCATGTTCGACGGCCGCGCACGCGATAGGCTTGACTTTCCAGCTTATCCGGGGAAATGCGGCCGACCTGGGCGTCGCCGGCGCCTCGGAAGCGGCTCTCACGTTCGGGTCGATGCGCGCCTGGCAGGCAATGCGCGTGCTCTCGCCAGAGGGCTGCTACCCATTCTCGAAGCGTCGCAATGGCACCGTGCTGGCCGAGGGTGCGGGCATCCTCGTGCTGGAGGAACTGGAGCACGCACGGGCGCGCGGCGCGACCATACTCGCTGAAGTGCTTGGCTTCGGCATGACAGCGGATGCCGGCGACATGGTCAATCCCGACATCGAAGGGCCGACGGGTGCGATGCGGCTCGCGCTGGAAGACGCACAGCTCAACCCGGCGGACATCGACTATCTGAACGCGCACGGCACCGCAACGGCCATCAACGATGTCAACGAAACCAACGCGATCAAGCGAGTGTTCGGCGACGCTGCCAATGATCTTCTGGTCTCCTCAACAAAGTCGATGACCGGCCATACCCTCGGGGCCGGCGGCGGCATTGAGGCGAGCGCGTGCATCAAGGCAATCGAGGAGAATTTCGCGCCGCCGACCATCGGCTTCGATGCACCGGGGGATGGCTGCGATCTGGACTACGTGCCAAACGAGGGCCGGGCGCATGAAATCAACTATGCCATGTCGAATTCATTTGCATTCGGCGGCCTCAACGCGGTGCTGGTCTTTGGTGCGCCGCCAGCCTGATCCCACTACATCAGGCCCGCCGCGCGCAGGCTGCCGGAGCCCTCGCGCCCAACGATGATGTGATCATGCACGACAATGCCGAGCTTCCCGGCGGTATCCACGATCTCTTTGGTCATCGTGATATCGGCCTGCGACGGTGTCGGGTCGCCCGATGGGTGGTTGTGAACCAGCACCAGCGCAGTTGCCGATAACTCCAGCGCGCGCTTGATGATCTCACGCACATAGACCGGCGTGTGGTCAACTGTGCCTTCCTGCTGCACTTCATCTGCGATCAGCCGGTTTCGCTTGTCGAGAAAGAGAATGCGGAACTGCTCGATCTCCGAGTGGCTCATCGCCGCCTCGCAATAATTCATCACCTGGTTCCATGAGCTCAGCACCGGCCGATCCATGATCTCGCGGTTCAGCAGCCGAAGCGAGGCGGCGCGCACCAGCTTCAGCTCGGTAATCACCGCATCACTTATGCCGGCAACCTCGCGCAGCCGGCCAGGCGCGGCGTTCATCACCGCGGCGAAGCAACCAAATTTGGCGAGCAGCTCCTTTGCGAGCGGCTTGGTGTCGCGGCGCGGGATGGCGCGGAACAGGATCAGTTCGAGCAGCTCATAGTCCGGGAGCGCATCTGGCCCGCCCTCCATGAACCGCTGACGCAGCCGCTGGCGATGCCCGTGATAATGGGGCTTGGCGGTTTTGCCGTTGGTCTTGTGTGCTGTTGCAGGCACCGCCCCGGTTTCGCGCATGGGCAACGCGGGCTGTGCAGCCCCCAGGGAAGCGTGCCGGCCCTGCGCATCGTCAAACCCGCTCATGATGCGCGCAATTCGGCCTGAACATATGGCGGCTTATGCCACCCTGCCGGCGAGTAGGTGAACACCTCGCAGCCGTTTTGGGTGATGCCCACGGTATGCTCAAACTGCGCCGACAGCGAGCGGTCGCGCGTGACGGCTGTCCAGCCATCCTTGAGGATCTTCACATGCGGTCGGCCAAGATTGATCATCGGCTCGATGGTGAACACCATGCCCGGCTGAAGCTCCAGCCCCTCGCCCGGATTGCCGTAGTGCAGAATATTTGGCTTGTCATGAAAGACGTCGCCCAACCCGTGGCCGCAGAAGTCGCGCACCACGCTGCACCGCTCTCCTTCGGCATAGCTCTGAATAGCCGCACCGATGTCACCAGTCGTGGCCCCAGGCCGCGCCGCCGCGATGCCGCGCAGCAGCGCCTCATGCGTCACCTCGATGAGCCGCTCAGCGCGCCGCGCCACCTGACCGACCGGATACATCCGGCTTGTGTCGCCATGCCAGCCATTGAGGATCAGCGTCACGTCGATGTTGATGATATCCCCCTCATAAAGCTGGCGCGGGCTCGGAATACCATGGCAGACAACATGGTTGATGGAGCTGCAGATCGACTTGGTGTAACCGCGATAATTCAGCGTGGCTGGGATCGCACCATGATCAAGCGCAAATTCGAGAGCCAAATCATCGAGCGCCTGCGTCGTCACGCCGGGCTGCACATTCGGCGCAATCATGTCCAGCGCCTGCGCCGCCAGCTGCCCGGCCGCGCGCAGCCCCTCGAACGCTTCCTCGTCGTAAAGCCGGACCTTGCGATCCGCTCGCCTCATGTCACTCTCCACGTCTACCATGGTGCTTCTCTCACCGTTGCTCAGGATGCGGCTTTCGCTTCCTTCACGGCTTCAGTGAATGAAACACGTCTTAAAACACTTATACCGTCAAGCCGAACATCGCAAACATAACACAAAGCTTCAACGCCGGCCTCGGTTGCCCGCGCGAAGGCAGCGGCATAGGCCGGGTCGATGTCGGCGGCAAGCGCGAAACGGTCCGCCGGGCGCTGTACGATATACAGCATGACGGCCCGCTCACCTTGCGCCACCCGCGCAGAGAGCTCCGCCAGATGCTTCGCGCCGCGCGCCGTCACGCTGTC
>CAZNGB010000063.1:0-11339 GCA_964572465.1 uncultured Hyphomicrobiaceae bacterium | reverse complement strand
CCTCGTTGATAACAGGCCACAATGATCAGGTAAATTTACATTTTGTGATTACTCTGATAAGATTTTCTTATGTCCATCAGCCTGAAGCAACTGCGCTATTTCGATGCGCTGGCCCGGCACAACCACTTCGGGCGGGCGGCGGAGGCATGCGCGATCTCGCAGCCAGCTTTATCCATGCAGATCAAGGAGTTGGAGGACGCGCTAGGGGCTGTTCTGGTTGAGCGTGATGCGCGGCAGGTCCGGTTGACCCGGTTCGGAGAAGAGGCGAACGCGCGCGCGCGCGACATTCTGCGGCTTGTGGACGAACTGGGCGATCTGGCACGCGCCTCGCGCGAGCGGCTGGTCGGCCGACTGCGCATTGGGGTGATCCCCACGATCGCGCCTTATCTGCTGCCCGGCGTGATCGGCGACCTGACCCACTACGCGCCAGAACTCGACATTCATGTGCGCGAGACGGTAACGCCGCGGCTGATCGAGGAGCTGAGCGAAGGGCGGCTCGATACGGCGATCGTCGCCCTGCCGGTCTCCGAGCCATCGCTGAGCGAGGTTGCGCTTTTCACCGAGAATTTCCTGCTGGTTCGCCACGGCGCGCAAGCCGAAGCGCCAGTGCCGGACAGCGAAACCCTCAGCGGCGAGCGACTGCTGCTGCTCGAAGAAGGGCACTGCTTCCGCGATCAGGCGCTATCCTTCTGTAAGTTGCAATCGACCCGCCCACGTGAAGTGCTGGACGCCAGCTCGCTCTCGACTCTTGTGCAAATGGTGGGGGCGGGCATCGGCGTCACGCTGATCCCAGAGATGGCGGTCGGCGTGGAAACACGCTCAGCCCGCGTCGCGCTCGCACGCTTTGCCGATCCGCAGCCCGCGCGCACGGTCGGCATGGTTTGGCGCAAGACCAGCCCGCTTGCCAGTCAGCTCCGGCAGATCGCCGAAATCGTCCGCCAATCGGCTGAGGCCTTGCTGGCGCGCAGCACCGGGAATCCACTTGGAGAGCAAGATCGCGACAACACAGGCCGCCAGCGACCCCCAAAGCCCGGATGAGCTATGCGTGCCAGTTGCCCCCGTTCTCACACCCAGCGTTTACGACGCCGATAGACTTTGCGGCTGCGAAAGCTCTCCCGCCCTTGCGAAGACATGCCGAGGTAAAATTCCTTCACATCCGGGTTTTCCGCGAGCCGCTTCGCCGGGCCGTCCAGCATAATGCGCCCACTCTCAAGGATGTAGCCATAGGTCGCATGTTTGAGCGCCACGGAGGTATTCTGCTCGGCGAGCAGGATGCTGACGCCTTCCTTCTCGTTGAGATCGCGCACGATCTCGAAGATCTCGGCGACGATTTGCGGCGCGAGTCCCATGGACGGTTCATCCAGTAGCAGCATCCTGGGCCTGGCCATCATGGCGCGCCCGATCGCTGTCATCTGCTGCTCGCCGCCCGAGGTGTAGCCTGCCTGGCTGCGCCGGCGCTCCTTAAGGCGCGGAAAATAGGCATAGATCCGATCAAGCTCGTCGCGCAGCTCCGCCGTCGTCAACTTGCGCGAATATGCGCCCGCGATCAGGTTCTCTTCCACGGTCAGGTGGGCAAAACACATCCGACCTTCCATGACCTGGACCATGCCGCGCCGCACGAGGTCCTCGGGCGTCAGCTGGTCGACCCGCTCGCCGCGAAAGTGGATCGAGCCTTTCGTGACCTTGCCGCGCTCGGAGGTGATCAGCGTCGAAATCGACTTCAGCGTGGTGCTCTTGCCCGCGCCGTTGCCGCCCAGCAGCGCAACGATGCCACCGTCGGGCACCTGCAGCGACACGCCGCGCAGCACCAGGATGACACTGTCATAGATCGTCTCGATGTTGCGAATAGACAGAATCGGCTCGCTTCCGGCATGTGCAGTGACGGCCGGTGCTTCGGTGGCGGTATCGGCGGTGATCGTCATGGCGACCTTCCAGTGGAGGGGACATTGGCGCCGCGGGCAGATAACCGTCCCGCGGCGATGTTACATCAGGTGGATACCGAGGCTCGCTTCTACGAGCAGTCGCGCGGCGTGATCCCGTTTTCCTCGGCGAACTTCGCGGCGGACGTCTCGACGAGGTCGCGGATCATACCCGGGTCGGGCGGGCCAAGCCAGTCAGTGACCGCGTTGAACCTTTCGCCGTCCCATTGCATGATCTTGAAATTGCCGGCTCCGTCATGCTTCTCGCAGGACAGCGCGAACGGTGCGATCATGCCGGAGACGCCAAGCTCCTTGAGGCGTTCTTCCGACATGTTGATGGCCTCATAGCCGTCGCGGAACTCAGGCCCGGTGACCGCCTGGCCCTCTTTCCCGTGGATCTCCTGCGCGTTGCGGAGCGCTTCGACCCACATGATGGCGGCCGCGACACCACGGTTCCAGTAAACAGTGCCGATCCGCTCAGGGTTGCTGAGATTCCCCTCACCCGCGTCGTAGACGACCTTCTTGATCTCCTGAACCAGCGGGAACTCGGTGCCCGGCATGGCGTTAGCCGCCGCGTAGGTGCCCACCGCTGCATCACCCGCCGGGAACATGTCCTCCTCGGCCGCGCCGAAGGTTACGTAGACCATTCGCTCGCGCGGGAACCCGACGCGCGCGGCGTTGGTCATGCCGGTCGCGTTCATGCCCGAGCCTGCGCCCCAGAACGTGACCCAGTCCGGGCGCTCACGGCGGATCTGGAGCCACTGCGACTGCTGCTCCAGACCGGGTGGCGCGATCGAAATCTCCACCAGCTCCATGCCCCAGTCCTCGGCAATCTTACGCATTGCCGGCAACGGCTCACGGCCATAGGCCGAGTCGATGTGGAGATGCGCAATCTTCTTGCCGCGCATGTTCTCGACACCACCCTCCTGATCAGCCATGAACGCCATCTTGACAGCGATCTGGTCCCAGTAGTGCCCGCCAGCGTTGAACACCCAAGGCCAGACGGTGCCGTCGGCTGCGTCGGTGCGGCCATAAGTGTATTGGGCGAGGACGACTTGTTCCTCTCTCATCCGGTTGATCACCGCGTAGGCGCCCGGCGTGCCGAGCGTGTCGAACACCACCATTTTCTGGCCGTCCGGACCTCTGAGCAGGCGCTGGAAGCACTCGACGGTGCGCGCCGCGTTGTACTCGGTCTCGCATTCGGACCAGATGAGCTTCACGCCGTTCACGCCGCCCGTCATGTTGACATACTGCATGTAGTCGATGATGCCGCCGTAATAGCCCGTACCCATCGCGGAGTAAGGGCCGACTCGGCTCGATGGCACTGCCATGTACTGGACCTCTTCGGCCCAGGTTGGTGCCGGTGGCAGCGCCACGGCGCCGAGGCCGATCGCGGCGACGAGTGCTGTCGCTAATCGTCGGAATGTGTTCTTCATTGTTGGTCTATCCTCCCTTTTTGGTTTCGGCTTCAGTCAGTTGTTGGCGCTGCATGCGCGTGCCGACACTGCGCTGTCAGGTCTTGAAGGGCCATTTGCGCAGGCGGTCCTGAAAGTTCTGGAAAATCTTCGCCATGCCGAGCGGCTGATAGATCATGAACAGGATGATCATTGCGCCGAAGATCACCTGCTCCAGCGCCGATGTGAGCGTGGCGTCAACGCTGTCGCCGAACACCCCGTGGAAGAAGATGTTGAGGAACACCGGCAGCAGCAGGATGAAACCTGCGCCGTAATACGCCCCTATGATCGTGCCCAGCCCGCCGATCAGCACCATGAACAGGATGCGGAACGACATCGTGATATCGAAGGCTGCGGGCTCGACCGATTTCAGATAGGTAAATGCGAACAGCGCGCCGCCCACGCCGCAGAAGAATGAGCTGATCGCGAAGGCCTGAAGCTTGGTTTTGATGAGCGACAAACCCATCACTTCGGCGGCTACATCCATGTCGCGCACGGCCTGCCAGTTTCGACCGATCGACCCCTTGGCCATGTTCATGGCCGCCCAGGTGAGCACGACGCAAAAGCCCAGCACGACCACATACATCTCCGCGGGGGTGGTGAATTCCTTTCCGAAAATCACGATGTCTTGGGCGGTGATGATCCCGGAGCTATCGTAGTTCTTGAACCAGCCGAACTTGTCGATCACCCAGACAATGAAGAACTGGGAGGCCAGCGTCGCGACCATCAGATACAGCCCGCGCACCCGCAGCGACGGCAGGCCGAAAACGAT
This sequence comes from uncultured Hyphomicrobiaceae bacterium, assembly GCA_964572465.1. Lineage (GTDB taxonomy): Bacteria > Pseudomonadota > Alphaproteobacteria > Rhizobiales > Rhodomicrobiaceae > Dichotomicrobium. The sequence continues at coordinate 7,194 of CAZNGB010000063.1, read as the reverse complement.
CCCGATCGCCGCGGCGATCAGACCTGACAGCAGCACCGCGGGGATGAAGGGCATCCATTCGACGCGCAGCACGATATTGTAGCAAGCGAAGGCGCCCGCAGCCATGAACCCCGCCGAGCCTAGCGAGAGCTGCCCGGCGTAGCCCATCAGGATATTCTGCCCAAGCGCCACGAGAGAAAAGCACAGCCAGGGGATGAGGATCGCGCTCAGCCAATAGTCGCTTGCTGTGAATGGGATCACGAGAAAGCCGACGGCGACCAAGCCCCACAGCAGGTAGCGGTCCTCGCGGATCGGCAGGAGGCGCATGTCGTCGGCATAGCTGGTGCGGAAGGTGCCGGCCTGTCTGTAATACATCGCTCGCGTCCCTGTCAGGCGGCGTTACACGCGCCGGATGTGGCGTTCGCCAAAAAGGCCTTCGGAGCGGAAGGCCAGAAAGATCACGGCCAGCATGTAGGGCGCCCAGCCCTCGATGCCGCCGCCGAAGCTCGGGCCGATATAGACCTCGATAAGCTTTTCGCTGGCGCCCACGATCAGGCCGGCCACAATGACGCCGGGGATCGATGTGAAGCCACCGATGATAAGGACGGGCAGTGCCTTGAGCGCCAACCACACGAGCGAAAACTGCACACCTGCGCGCGCCCCCCACAGCATCCCGGCCACCAGAGCGACGATGCCAGCCGTCGCCCACACCACGGACCAGACCTGTTTGAGCGGGATGCCGACCGAAAGCGCCGCGGCGTGGCCATCAGCGACCGCGCGAAGGCCAAGCCCGATCTTGGTTTTGGAGAAAAGCAGCGCCAGCACCGCCACCATCAAGCCGGCCACGATCCCTGCGGTCACATCAAGAGCCGAGACAAAGATGCCTGTGTGCTCAGCGACCCAGGTGAGCGGGACGTCCGGAATGCCCAGATCAAGACTGCGAACCTCGACGCCCCAGACGAGCTGGGCCAGCCCCTCGAACACGAACGCAAGCCCAATGGTCGCCATCAGCAGGACATCAGCGTGTTGGTTCACGAGGGGGCGCAGCACGAAACGCTCTGTTCCGATGCCGACAAGGATCATCAGGACCACCGTCACCGGCACCGCCAGCCAGAACGGCAGGCCCAGCTCCATGAAGCCGACGAGCGACAACACCGCCAGGAACACCATCGCGCCCTGCGCGAAGTTGAACACCGAAGAAGCCTTGTAGATCAGCACGAATCCAAGCGCGACGAGCGAGTACATTACGCCAGCGAGGAGGCCGCCCACCAATACCTCAATGAAGAACAAGGTCTCATTGCTCATGGTCCGCTCCTCAATGGGCGACGCCGAGATAAGCGTCGATGACGTTCTGGTTGTTGCGGACCTCGTCGGGCGTGCCGTCGCCGATTTTCTTGCCGTAGTCGAGCACAACGACGCGATCGGAGATGTCCATGACCACGCCCATGTCATGCTCGATCAGGACCATGGTCGTGCCGTAGTGGTCGTTCACATCAAGGATGAAGCGGCACATATCGCGCTTTTCCTCGACATTCATGCCGGCCATCGGTTCGTCGAGGAGCAGCACGCGTGGCTCCGCGGCGAGCGCCCGCCCGAGTTCGACCCGCTTCTGCATCCCGTAAGGCAGCTTTGCGACCTGCGCGTTGCGAATATGCTGGATATCGAGAAACTCGATGATCTCCTCAGCTTTGGCCCGGCTCTCGACTTCCTCGCGCCGCGCGCGCGGCAATTGCAGCGCCACTTCGAGGAAGTTCGCGCGGGTGAACAGCGTGCGCCCGGCCATGATGTTCTCCAGCACGCTCATGCGCTTGAACAGCGCGATATTCTGGAACGTACGACCTATGCCGAGCCGGGCTGCCTTGCCAGGGTTCATCCGCGAGAATGTCTTCCCCGCGAAGCTGACGCTGCCTTCTTGCGGTGTGTAGAGCCCACCGATGACGTTGAGCATGGAACTCTTTCCGGCGCCGTTCGGGCCGATGATCGCCCGGATCTCGTGTTCGCGCACGTCGAACGAGACACCGGTGAGCGCATGAACGCCGCCAAAGCGCAGCGAAATGTTGCTAAGCTCAAGAACAGGCGCGCCAATGGCGAACCCACGGTCGACCGCTTGTGGATGGGCAATGATGTTCATGCTGCTCTCCGGCTATCGCGCGCGGGGGCCACGACATGGGCCTCGCGGATCTTCAACGCGCCGGTTAAGGCCGCGCCGTGATCGCTAGCCGCGCGATCAAGCGTCACCGTGCTGTGGCCGGCATGGAGCGCTTCGATAAGCGGCGCCAACTGCTCGGCGATGGCCGGCCGGCGGAGCTTGCCGGTGCGCGTTAGCATCCCGTCCTCAGGCGAGAGTTCCTCAGGCAGCAGAAGGAACCGGCGGACTTGTAACCTTGCGGTTTTGGGGTCATCGGCCAGTTCTGCGTTCACCTCTGCGATCCACTCGGCGATCAGACCGTTGACTGCGTCCTGCGCTGACAGATCGGCATGCCCGAGGTAAGGAATCTCATGACCATCGGCCCACTTGCCCACAGCAATGGTGTTGATGTCGATGAGCGCGCAGACCGCGTCAAAGCCGTCGCCGAAGACCACCGCCTCGCGCACGTAAGGCGAGACGCGCAGCTTGCTCTCGATCGGGCGCGGGGCGAAAGGCGTCCCGTTCGCGAGATGGCCGAGGCTGTCGAGCCGGTCATGCACGCGAAGGCGGCCATCAGCGTCGATCTCGCCAACGTCTCCAGTAGCGAGCCAGCCATCTTCGTCGCGGGCAGGGTCGATGCCATCATCCGTGAGATAGCCGCTCATCAGGCCCTCGCCACGAACCAGCACCTCGCCCGAGTCGGCTATGCGCACCTCAAGATCCTCAAGCGGCAGCCCAACTGTCTCCTTGCGGGAAACGCCGTCGCGGTGGATCGAGATAAAGGATGCCGTTTCGGTCGTGCCGTAGAGCTGCTTGAGGTTGATCCCCAATTCCCGGAAAAATTCCAGCACGGCCGGATCGAGCCTGTCGCCGGTGCAATAGGCGGAGCGAAGCCGGCTCATGCCCAGCGCGTCGCGCAAGGGCGCATAGATCAGCGCGTTGTAGACCGGCAGCGAGAGGCGATCGCCCAGGTCTGGCTGCGCACCTTCGAGGCGCAAACGTGCCGTCCTGTCCGCAAGCGCGAGGGCGCGGCGGTACAACTGGAGATTGATACCGCCGGTCTCCTCCATGCGCAGCGACACCTGGCTCGTGATTGCATCAAGCATCCTCGGCGTGGTCAGCACATAGGTCGGCGCGATCTCGCGCATGTCGTCGAGCAATGTCTCGGGCGATTCCGGACAGCATACGCAGTGCCCCGACACCATTGGCTGCACGTAGGCAAACACGGCCTGAACGATCCAGCCTGGCGCGAAGCAAGCGAGCGTGGTGTCTCTCTCGCTCAGACCATCCGCTTCCATCACGGCGCGCGCGCGTGTGATCAGCGCGCCATGGCTGAACACCACGGGCTTCTGCGCCCCGCCCGCACCAGATGTGAAGAAGATAAACGCTGGATCATCAGGCCCGATTGCCTGCGCGCCCGTGCATGCCTGTTCGCGCTCGGCCGCCGCCATGGTCAGGCCCCGCGCCACCAACGCCTCATGGTCGGCAAGCACAGTCTGCTCGTATTGCCCCAGACCGCGATTGTCGTCATAGACCACGGTGTGGACCGTCGGGCAGTCGGGAAGAAGTTCGAGGATCCCATCGACCTGCTGCTGGCCCTCGGCAAAGACTGCAACAGCGCCGACGGTGCGCAACTGGCGCGACATCTCAGCGCCATCAGCATCCGGAAACAGCGGAACCGCGACAGCGCCCAGCCGGTGTGCGGCAGCGATGCCCATAATCAGTCGCGGCCGGGTCTCGCCGATGAAAGCGATCCGGTCGCCGGATACAATGCCACGCTCGCTGAGACCCGCGGCGAGCGCTTCGCTCTCATCAAGCAGCGCACTCCAGCTCGTGGTGCGCCAAATACCGCGCCACTTCTCGCGGATCGCAGGCGCCCCGCCGCGAGCTTGGGCATTTTCCGTGAGCAGCGCTGCGAATGTCGCTTGCGCAGCGCCCTCATTGGCCATGGGTGGACCTCACATGGACCGATAAAGCTGGAAACTCGGCGGTTGATCTGCGCCACCCAGCGCTGCAAGGACGCGCGACACGGCTGACGTTTCGGGTCCGCGCGGTGGGGCCCCGATAATTCTGTTGTGGCCGATCGGCACGCCAGAGCACTGTAGCACGCCAAATGCCGCGGCCGCGTAAACACGCGTTGAACCCCAAGACGACCTCCCCATTACTGCGAGGTTCTACATCCCACCGCGAGAACAACACGTTTGTGCTTGATCGCGTCGGAGAGCGTGACCCGCTTGTCGTTCGTTTATGTCCGACGCCCGCCCGAGGGAATTGGAATGCGTCAGACCCCCTCAACGATCAGTTACGCAATGATCTTTGTCAAGTGGCGCATTCAACAGAACAATATTTCGCCCAGCCCGTTGGCCCTCTCTATGAAAGAAAATGTGTGTTTAAGTCTCTCGAAAAGTTGAAGAATCTGCTGCGGTCAGCGTAGCGCGAAACAGCAAGGAATCTGCGTCCGCATGCAATTGAATTTCAGTCTTCGTTTGGTTTTCGCCAATCCATCAGAGCGTCGCGCCATAGGTATCCGCTATTCGTTAGCACGGTGCGCGTCTTGACCACAATTCTGCTTGCTATTCGAAGATCAAGACCGTTCACGCAAGGCGCGGCCGCAAGCGGACTCAAGACGGCCAATCCGCTTCACGCGCCATCGACCGGCGGCTTGGCATTAGGGATGTTGCTTCGGCTCGCGCCAATCATGGGCCAGCGTGCGAAGTATCGTCTGCAGGCGCTTGAACATGGTGATGGTCTGCGGGTCCATGTCCTCAACCGGGCCAGCGATATCAAGCACCACGTTAATCGCACGGTAGCGCTCGACGTCGTCCTTCAACAACTGCGGCAGGCTCGCCATCGCTTCTTCCGGCGCGAACTTTACGATCAGCGTTTGCTGGTAAATCAGGTCCGCGCGTTCCTCCGCCGTCATGGTGTCAAACGGCGGTCGGCTGTGGATCATGTTATTGGAACGCTCCAGCCGGTCACGCCGCACCGCGCCGCGCGCGCGTGCTATCAGCAGCAGCATTCGGATGATCGCTTCCTTGTAACCGCCCTGCCCAGCGTTCGCGATAGCTTGCTTGACCTCTGGAAATTCAAGGATTTCGTGGCTAACGAGGCTGGGCAGTTCCTGCTCGGCAACTGCTCTCATCCACGGCGTGCCATAGAGCGTGTGGAACACCATTTCGGTGAGCGCATCGCGCGTGTCGCGAAAGAGATCAAAGGCATGCTCGACCAGATCGGCATTCAACCGCTCCATCCGGAGAAACGGATTGTCATCGCTTACCTCTTGCCGAGCCTCTCGGGTCTTCGCAGCCCAATCCTCGACACCGGCGAGCAGCGGGTTCCGGTCGGACAGAAGATAGCGCTGCTGACGCATGGGGTTGGCCGTGACAAACGCCTCGGCGACTTCCGGCGTCACCAACGCGCGCAGGGCGGGTCGCATGGTCAGCTCGTAAGTGCGCGTAGACCATTCGGAGACCTTGGCCACCGCAGCGAATTCGGCCTCCTCCTCGCGCCCATCATCAAACTTGAGGATGTCCTCGATTGTCCGCGCTTCGAAGGAAACCTCCGGCGCGCCGTCGGCCGTATCCCTGATCTGCATCTCGTAAAGACCCGGTGCGAGCGCCTCAATCATTTGCAGCACCGAGTTGATTTCCTTGTGCTGGCGCGCCGCGACCTTGCCCGAAACAAAGATGCCCAGATGCCCGACACTGTCATGCAGCGTGTAAACGATGACATGGCCCCGCGCCTGGATCTCATCCACGGACTCGTAAAGATCGGGGATCCAGTTCAGCGCCTGCTGCGGCGGAGTGATGTTGTCGCCGTGCGAGGCGAACACAACCACCGGCGCCGTGATCCGGGTGAGATCCACGCGCGTGCCATCATCGAGGATCGCTTTACCTTGCGTGAGCTTATTTCCGATGAACAGGTTCTCAATGATCCAGCGGATTTCGGCTTCATTCATGAAGTAGAAGCCCGACCACCAATTCTCGAATTCGAGAAAATTGCCAGCTTCTGTGTCAACCCGCGAGAACACTTCGTAATATTTGCGCCACCATGTCTTGCCTGGATTGAGCTGCTCGAAATTCAGCACCAGGCCGGCCCCGTCGAACTTTCCCTTGCCCAGATCAGCAGCCACGAGCGCTGGCGTCGCCCCGCCGATGAGCCCGCCGAGATAACGAAACGGGTTCTTGCCGACCTCCCCGGCCCAGTAGGACAACGGCGCTCCGGCAATGACGATCGGCCCTGACAGCCCGGGATGCGTCGCGGCGAGGATCATTGCCGCCCAGCCGCCCTGGCAGTTGCCGGTAACAAGCGGTGGCAGCGACTGAGGGTGACGCACGTGAACCTGTTCGAGGAACTTCGCCTCGGCGTGGCAGACATCGGCAAGCGTCTGGCCAGGTTCAGGGTCGGGAAAAAATATGACGAAATAAACCGGGTGGCCATTGCTCAGCGCGACGCCGACTTCCGACTCGGCCTTGAAGCCGCCTATCCCGCTTCCGTGGCCGGCGCGCGGATCGATGATCACGAACGGGCGCATGTCTTCGCGTACTGGAGGCGCGCCCTCCGGCGGGATAATGTGAACCAGAGCATAATTGACTGGCCGCTCCAGTTCGCGCCCATCCATGACCATCTCGTAATCGAATGCCAGGACAGGTTTGAAACCTTCCCGTTCACGCTCGATGTAGGAGTTCCCACGCTGTCGCAGCGTATCGAGATAAAGAACCCAGCGTTCGATACTGTCTTTGGCATAGTCCTGCAGCTGCGCGCTGCTCTTGTCTGTGTTCAGAGCGGGCGCAAGGCTTGCGAATTTCTCTATGGTCTCACTGAGGGCCGACCAGTAACTCGCGCTGATGCGCGCGGTATGTGTCTGCGCCAGTTTCGCAAGAAGCGTCGTCTGTGTGCTCGCCTGATCAAGACTGATGCCAAACGAATCCTTGCCGGGCACGGCCTCAGGCTCTTTATCCGTCATCGGGTGACGCCTCTGCTGCTGTCACTTTTTCATTACGCTAATGCATCTCTATGACAGCAACGCGAAGGCCAATACGCCAGCTTTCGCAATGACCGCGATGTGTTCCGCCGCATGCACGCTA
>CAZNGB010000062.1:0-11483 GCA_964572465.1 uncultured Hyphomicrobiaceae bacterium | reverse complement strand
CATAGGCGGTCAGCCCCGCGAACACCAGTACGCCGATCACCGAGATCGCGAACTGCAGCGCCGACGAGCCGATGAACAGGTTCACGACCATGGCAATGATGATGCCGATCAGGCCCATGAACAGGAACGAGCCCCAGCCCGAGATGTCCTTTTTGGTGGTGTAGCCCCACAGGCTCAGCGCGCCGAATGCGGCTGCGGAGATGAAGAACACGTTCGCGATCGAGCCGTGCGCGTAGACCAGAAAGATTGAGGATAGCGACGCGCCCATCAGCGCGGCAAAGATCCAGAAAGCGGTCTGCGCGCCGGTCACGCTCATCTTGTGTACGCGCGCCGAGAGGTAGAACACCATGCCCAGCGGCGCGAGGAACACGACCCATTTCAACGGGCTGGCGAACAGCGCATAGCCCAGATCGGTCAGGTACAAGCCGTCGCGCACCTGCGCGGCCGCGCCCGCGGCGGTCGGCTGCACGGCGAAGGTGTAGAGCGCATAAGCCACAAGGCCGGTGATGGCGACGCCAGCGGCCATGTAGTTATACACCTGAAGCATATAGGAGCGAAGGCCCTCATCAATGGCCTCCTGAGCGCCAGTACGCGCATAAGCTGCCTGGTTCCTGTCGAAATCCGCCATCTGTGTCATTCCCCTGTTGAAACCAAAGTCACGTTGGCCGTCTGGCCGGAAAAAACTGGTTTGCGATCCTAATATGTTTCGATCAGGATCAAAAACAAGTGTTATCGGATCGTAAGCCGCCCGTTTTGCAACGGAGGTCTTAGGCCAGTTCCCTTCATTCGCTGCGCAAATACGGCGCGGCCTTGGCGCCCAGCACCTGCAGCGTGCCGATGGACCCGAATATCACCATCAGCAGCACCGCCAGCGCCCCCGCCTGGACCAGCGCCAGCGCCGAGAAGATGAAGTCCACCTGCAGCACGAAGGTCGCCAGCAGCCAAGCGCCCAGCGCGCCCAGGCCCGCGGCAAACACCGCTACGGCGACGGCCATCAGCACATATTCCAGGATATGCGCGATCACGATGTTGCGCCGCTGCGCGCCAAGCACCTTCAGCACCACGGCCTCGTAGATGCGCCGGCGCTGCACGGTGGCAAACGCCCCAGCCAGCACAATCACCCCCGCGACCAGTGTCAGGCTTGCGGCAATCCGGATCGCGGTCATCACCTGCTCCAGCACGCGCCCGACTGATTGCAGCACATCGCGCACGGTGACGGCTGTCACGGTCGGGAAGGTCGTGGTGATTTCGCTGATCGCCGCGTTTTCGGCCTGCGCGTTACGCCCGTCCGGCCAGTTCATCGTCGCCAGCACGCGATAGGGCGCGTTCTCCAGCGCGTTTGGCGAGAACACCATGACGAAATTGATGCTCAGGCGCTCCCAGGCCACCGTGCGCAGGTTGGCCACCCGAGCGGTGATCTCGCGGCCCAGCACGTTGACGGTGAGCGTGTCGCCAACCTCAATGCCGAGCTGGCGCGCGAGGTCCACCTCGAACGAGACTAGCGGCTCGCCCTGGTGGTCGGGCGTCCACCACTGCCCCTCGATAATCTCGGCGTATTCCGGCGGCTGCCCTGAATATGTGATGCCCCGGTCGCCATCCAGCACCCACTGGGCGTCCTGCGGGGCGTCGAGATCGCGCGACGGCGTGCCGTCGATGGCCGTGATCCGTCCGCGCAGCATCGGCGCGGTGCTGAGTTCGGCGGACGGCGCGTTGTCCGAGATGATCCGGCTGAAATCGGCGAACCGCTCCTTGGGGATGCCAAGGAAGAAGTGGCTTGGCGCGTTTTCTGGCAGTTCAGTCTCCAGTTCGCCGCGCAGCGAGGTGTCGGTCAGCGCGATCATGGTCAGCAGTGCCAATCCGGCGCCCAGCGACAGCGCTAGCGTGATGGTCAGTCCCGATGGTCCGCCAATATTGGCAAGCGCCAGCGCCATCTCGGGCTGGCGCGGACGCGGCGTGCGCGCGGCCAAACCGCGGATCAGCCTGCCGACACCGAGGAAGATCACGAACACCGCGGCGACACCGACCACGGTAATCGCGGCGATCAGCCGGACCTCGGACAGCCAGATCGCCAGCCCGGCCAGCGCCAGCGCGCTCGCGACCGAGCCTGCGATGAAGGCGCGCGGCGGCCAGCTCTTCTGCGCGGTAATCTCATCGCGCAGCAATTCGGCAGGGCGAATCTGGCCTGCGCGGCCCAGCGGCCAAAGGATGAAGGCGAGCGCCGTCAGCAGACCATAAGCAGCGGCGAGCAGCAGAGCGCTGGGCTGCAATGTTAGGTCGATCTGGATCGGCAGCAGGCCGGAAAAGGCGCGGTCCAGAGCGATCGGGATGAGCGATCCAGCGATCAACCCGATGCCGATGCCCAGCGCCGCCACCATCAGCACCTGAAGCGCGAAACTCGTGAGCGTCAAACCGGTGGACGCACCGATCGCCTTGTAGATTGCAGCGGACTTGCGCTTGCGCGCCACGAAAGCCGAGATCGCATTCGCCACGCCTATGCCGCCGATCAGCAGCGCTGCCAGACCCACGAGTGTCAGAAAGCTCGACAGGCGGTTGACTGCGCGGGTGATCTGCGGCGACGGATCGGTGCGGTCGCGCACTTCAAAGCCGCTGTTCTCAAGCTCGGTGGAGACCGCCTCGCGGAATGAGGCGATGCGTTCCTCATCAGCGCCAGCTGGGAATGCGACGCGGTAACGCCAATCGATCAGGGTGCCGGGCGCGAGCAACCCGGTGTCCTGCAGGGTCGCGATGGTTGTCAGTAGCCGCGGGCCGAACGCCGCGCCGCCTGACAGCCGGTCCGGCTCGCTGGCGATCACCCCGGCGATGTCCAGCGTGCTCTCGCCAAGCGTGACCTGATCGCCGACGTCAAGATCGAGGCGGTCGAGCAGCCCCTGCTCAACGATTGCCGTGTTTGGCTGGGCTAGCGCCTCGCCCAGCGACTGATCGCCCCCAAGCTCCAAGCTCCCGTAAAGCGGGTAGGCCCCATCTACCGCCTTCACGCCGACCAGCACCTGCGCGTCGCCGTCGGGCCGCAGCGCCATCGCGCGCATGGTCCCAACCTCGCTGACCGTGCCAAAGCGCGAGAAGACAGCCCGCTCGTCGTCTGTCGCGCGCCGGTGCACCACCGAAGCCGCCACATCGCCGCCGAGGATAACCTGCCCTTGCCGGGCGATGCTGTCCTGAAGTGCGCCGGTGACGGTGCCGACCGTGGCGATGGCCGTGACACCCAGCGCGATGCACAGGATGAATACATAAAATCCGGAGAGCCCGCCGCGCAATTCGCGCAATGCAAGGCGCAGCGAAAGCGGGATGGGCAGCCGCGTCTGCCGGATGGCCGGCGCTGTCGTGGAAACTGTTGTCATATCGCCGCCGCCATCGGGCTTTTCGTGGTCATGCGGCCATCCTCTATACCGACGACGCGGTCACAGCGCCCAGCGAGCGTCAGATCATGCGTGATCAGCACGAGCGTCGCACCATGGCCCTTTTGCAGCGCGAACAGCATTTCAACGATCGACTCGCCCGTGGTGCCGTCAAGGTTGCCGGTTGGCTCATCGGCGAACAGGATTTTCGGCTCCGGAGCAAGGGCGCGGGCAAGCGCCACACGTTGTTGTTCGCCGCCGGAAAGTTCCGCCGGGAAGTGCGTCAGGCGATGATCCAGCCCAACCTCGCCGAGCACCGCTTCGGCCCGGTCAAACGCGTCCGTACGGCCAAGAAATTCAAGCGGCAGCGCAACGTTCTCGATTGCCGTCATGGTTGGCACCAGGTGAAACTGCTGAAACACGATGCCGATATTTTTGCCGCGAATGCGCGCCAGTGCGTCCTCTCCGAGCGCGCTGAAATCATGTCCGGCGACCTGCACCTGGCCGGATGACGCGCGCTCCAGGCCGGTCATGACCATCAAAAGCGTGGACTTGCCAGACCCACTCGGTCCGACGATGCTGACCGACTCGCCGCCGCCGATCTGAAGATCGACGCCGCGAAGGATATCCACACGCCCGGCGCGGCTCGACAGGGAAAGATAGACGTCCTGCAGGTCGATCACGGGTTGGCGCGCGAGAGGGCTTGTTTGTTGCACGGAAAATCGCTCCATATGTTTGAGCAGTGATCTGGTCTTGCGCGCGCAAAATGTAAACACTCAGGAGGTGAATATGCGGCGAATGATCAAACCTTGGCCACGTGCCTTCGGCGCGATGGCGTTCGTGATCATGTACGCTGCTCTGATGGCGGCGGTTTGGCCGAACGACGTGCAGGCCGCAAAGGCGCGCGCGGATCGAGAGATTGTGATCGTCGCATTTGGCGACAGTCTTGTGGCGGGGTACCGGCTGGCGCCTGGCGATGCGTTTCCGGCGCAGTTGCAGGATGCGCTGCGCGCAGAGGGCCGTAACGTGCGGGTGGTGAATGCCGGCGTTTCCGGCGACACCTCGGCCGATGCGCTGGCGCGGCTGGACTGGGCGCTGCCGGATGACGCGGATGCGGTAATCGTGGAGCTTGGCGCAAATGATGCGCTTCGCGGGTTCGACCTTGATGAGACGCGCCGGGCGCTTGACGAAATCCTGACGAAGCTGAAAGACCGTGAATTGCCGGTGCTGCTGACCGGCATGGAGGCCCCGCGCAACTATGGCGAGGACTATTCGCAAGCATTTCGCGAGATGTACGTCGATTTGGCGCAGAAGCACGGCACGCTGTTCTATCCGTTCTTTCTAGAGGGCGTGGCGATGAACCCAGAGCTGAACATGCGCGACGGCATCCATCCGACGGCCGAGGGCGTGGCGGTGGTCGTCGAGAACATTCTACCTGAGGTCCGCGAACTCATCGCACGCGCGCGCGCTGACACCGCGGGCGTCAACTGACAGCATCAGAACACGGGGGGCGAGATGGATTATCGACCGCTGGGCCGAACGGGGATGCGCGTGAGCGCGATCTGCCTCGGCACCATGAACATGGGCGAGCAGAACACGGAAGCAGAAAGCCACGAACAACTCGATTATGCGCTCGACCAAGGCGTGAATTTCATCGACACCGCAGAGCTTTACGCCGTGCCGCCGCGCCCGGAAACGCATGGTCGATCCGAAGAGATCGTCGGTTCATGGCTCGCGGCGCGGCGCAACCGCGACAAGGTCATCATCGCCACCAAGGTAACGGGCCGAGCCAGCGGCTTGAACTGGATTCGCCCGGAGACCCATCCCAAGCGGCTGACGCCGGAGCAAATCTTCGCGGCTGTGGATGGCAGCCTGCGTCGGATGCAAACCGACTACATCGACCTGTATCAGACCCACTGGCCAGATCGCGACATGCGGCTGTTCTCCGGGCTGGAATACGAGCACCGCGACAGCGACGCTGTCCCGATCGACGAGACGCTGGGCGCGCTTGATGAGTTGGTGAAGGCCGGCAAGGTGCGCGCGGTTGGGGTTTCGAACGAGACGCCTTGGGGCACGATGCGCTATCTGGTGGGCGCGGAGAGCCAGGATTTGCCGCGCATCGCCTCGATCCAGAACGCTTACAACCTGCTGAATCGCACCTTTGAGATCGGCCTCTCGGAGATCGCCTACCGCGAGGATGTCGGGCTGCTGGCCTATTCCCCGCTCGCGCAGGGTTATCTGACCGGCAAATATGAGGGCGGCGCGCTGCCGCCCGGCTCGCGTAAGGCGCTGTGGAACCGGCTAGGGCGCTACGAGACGCCGCGCGCGGGTTCAGCGATCACCGCGTATCTCGACTTGGCGCGGGCGCAAGGGCTTGACCCTGGCCAGATGGCGCTGCAGTTCGTGACCACACGCCCGTTCGTGACCTCTAACATCATCGGGGCGACCACGATGGAGCAGCTTCGCACTGATATCGGCAGCATCCATGTGCAATGGACCGCGGAGCTGGAACGGGCGATTGAGGATATCCACGCCCAGAATCCGAACCCGTGCCCCTGAGCGGCGCGCGGGCGAGGGAATAACAGGAGCCATTCGTGCCCCGACTTTTCACGGCGCTTGAGATACCCGGCGCGCTGACGTTGAGACTGGAGATGCTGCGTGGGCGGCTGGCGGGCGCGCGCTGGATAACTGCCGAGAACTATCACCTGACGCTGCGCTTCATCGGCGATGTCGAGGCGCCGGACGCGGATGATTTCGTCGAGGCGCTGTCCCAGGTCTGGGTCGAGCCGTTTTCGCTCAAGCTCTCGGGCGTCGGCAGCTTCGGCGGACGCAAGCCGCGCGCGCTATGGGTTGGTGTTGAGGACAGCGAACCGCTGATGCGTTTGCAGCGGGCGCATGAGCGTGCCGCGCGCCAGGCGGGTCTGCCGCCGGAGACGCGTAACTTTTCGCCGCATGTCACCCTAGCGCGCCTGCGTGGGGCCGAACCTGGCGCGGTCGCCAACTACCTGGCAGCCGTCGGCGCATTCGAGGCGTCTGCGTTCGCGGTGGAGGAATTCGTCTTGATGTCTGCGCGGGAGGGGACGGGTGGCGGCCCGTATGTGGTGGAAGAGCGGTTCCCGCTTGTCAGCCCAAGCGCGCGTCGGCAAGCGTAGCGTGCTCCTTCATCAACGAGGCGAGCAGACCGCGGCTGGCGACTTCGATCAGGTTCACCACATAATCGAAGCCTTCCGGCCCGCCGAAGAACGGGTCGGGGATTTCGCAGATGCCCATCTCCGGCGCATATTTCATAAGCAGCCGGACATTTGGCTCATACACATCCGGCGCTATGTCCATCAGCCGGTTATGATTTGACCGATCCATCGCCAGAACCAGGTCGAACCTGTTGAAATCATCGCGGGTGATCTGGCGCGCGCGCAACGATGAGATGTCGATGCCGCGCAATCCAAGGGCTTGCTGTGCGCGCAAGTCGGGTGGGCGGCCCACATGCCAGCTTCCCGTGCCCGCGGAGTCGATGCGGTAGCGCTCGCTCAGGCCAGCGTCAGTGACGATCTGCCGGAACAGACCCTCAGCCATCGGCGAGCGGCAAATATTGCCGAGGCACACGAACAAGATCGACGTTGGCTGCCCGACATCCCGCATGAACAGGCCCCTTCCACCTTCACGATAATGTCTTGCCAGCCTACCAAAGCGGTACGGTCAAGCAAGTGATAACGTTGTCATCTTGCGGTCACTCTTGGCGAGAATATCGGAAAAGTATCGTGATTTCAGGTGTTTGCGGTGTTTTCGGTTGGGTCATCAGCCTTTGGTCGCATGTGGAAATGGTTAATCAAGCCCGCGAAAGCCATCAAGCCGGTAGAAATGCACCGTGCGGCTCTCTGTCAGGCCGGCGGCGAACTGCTCCTGCCCGATTTTCGTTACGCGGTCGAAGCGCTCGCCGATGCTTCCGATACGTGCGCGGCGCGTGACCAGCAAGATCGGCTCCGGCGTGTCCGCCGTGATCGGCCGGGTCATCTGGAAATGATCGCTGGGCGGCCCCGCCTCACGCCAGCTCACTATAGGGATGTCCGTGTCGCGCAAGTAATAGATCAACTCGGCCGCATATGATCGCCTGTCAGCCATCACGGCTGCCAAGTCCCCCTCGCTCACCCGCTGCTCGGTCGCCTGTGCAATGGCTTTCCACCCAAGCACTCGCGCAAACGGGTCCTGACCGCCGGGAACCACGAATTGTCCAGCGAAAATCGTGGTTAACGAGATCACGGCAAGCGCGAACAGGTGGATCAGGAATGAGGTTGCATACCAGTTGCGCGCGCCGCGCTCGACCATCAGCGCCGCCACCAGCACCGAGGCCGAGACATAGGCAACCGCCGCCCAGTCCGCGTGCGCGCGCGATAAAAACGCCTGCACCGTTATCAAGAGGATGATCGGCACCGCGAAGCACAGCAACAGTCGATACGGGTCGCTCCAGCGCTCACGTACCGCCCGGACGGTCGCCCAGATCAGGATGCCGAACAGAAGCGGGCCAAACACGCCGAACTGCGCGCCGAAAAACTCCAGCGCCTCGATCGGATTGCCAAGCGATCTGCTCCAATTCGCGTTGTCTGCGGTATGCGAAAAGGTCGCAAAGCCATTTTGCAGATTCCACACGATGTTCGGCGCAACCAAGGCGGCGCCAAGCACGACGACGACCGCCCCGCGAAGATCCTTGAGCAGCCAGCGCGCGCGCGGTGTGAACAGCATGTAGACGGCGAGCCCGAGGAAGAAATACACCATTGCGTATTTCGCCATCATCCCCGCCCCGATCGTCACACCGAGCATCACCGCCCAATGCCAGGCGCGCGTTTCCAGCAGCTTGACGAGACCAAAAAGCGCAAGCGCCCAGAAGAACAGCAGCGGCACGTCGGTCGAGATCAGCGTCGACGACAGCGAGATGCCCGGCAGCGTGGCGAAAACGACCGCCGCCCAGAAGCCGAAGCGCGCGTCGAAAAGCTTGCGCGTTAACAGAAACACCACAATGGTGGTCGCGGTATGCATGAGCGGCGAAATGGCGCGGATGCACGCTTCGCCGTTGCCGCAGATTTCGCTGGCCGCGCGGATGAGCCAGGCGATCACAGGCGGCTTGGAGTAATAGCCCCAGTCCAGCTCGCGCGACCAGGCCCAGTATTGTGCTTCATCGAAAAAGAGGTCCGTGCCCGCGAAATAGACCGTGAGGAGCCGGATCGCCGTCAATGCCCCCACAAAAAGCGCCAGCCGCCAGACGAAGCCCTGCGGCAGCATGTCGACCGGGAAGATCGGGCGCGGTTCGCTCGCACCTGCGGGCGCGGCGCGAGCTCGCGCGTCAGGCGTTTCCAAAGTCTCGCTGTTATCTTGCGGATGAATTTGCACGTTTACGCGCTGCCCCCTCACGATGCTGCCAAGGTGTATTGCTTAACTAAGGCTTGCAAATCAGTCTCGATTGCGTGTTTTGCCTGCGGAGTGTGGCATCAACAAGCTTGTGCCCCGCCTGCGCCCGCTGCTATGCGGAGTGCATTGAAATGCGAGTTGTGATGGCGACGACAGAACAACCTGAGCTGCCGACGATCTCGGTCGTCATACCGGCGCTGAACGAAGAGGGCAATATTGCCAATCTCGTCCAGGAAACGCTGGACGTCGTGCCGGCAAACACGCTCACCGAGATCATCGTCGTGGATGACGGCAGTACCGACTCGACCCCGCATGTGCTTGCGGCGATGGCGCAGCGTGAACCGCGCCTGCGCGTGATCCGCCATGGGCAACGCTGCGGTCAGAGCACAGCGCTGCGCACGGGCATACTTGCGGCAAGAAACGACGTGATCGCCACGATGGACGGTGACGGGCAGAACGATCCGCGAGACATCGCAGCGCTGCTATCAAAGCTGGCACCGCCTTATGAAGCCGGACCCGCGCTCGTTGGCGGTCATCGCGTAAAGCGTAAGGCCAGCGGCGCGAAGCGGTTAGCGTCGCGCATCGCCAACAGAGTTCGTGGTGCACTGCTGAAGGACGATAGTCCGGACACCGGCTGCGGCATCAAAGTCTTCTGGCGCGACGTTTTCCTCCGCCTGCCGTTTTTCACTAGCGTGCACCGCTATCTGCCGATGCTGTTCCGCGTCTACGGTTTCGAAACCGCGATTCATCCGGTGAACGACCGCCCGCGCATGGCTGGCGAGTCAAAATACACGAATTTCGGGCGGCTGATGATCGCGATTTATGATCTGATTGGGGTGGTCTGGCTGCGCCGGCGCACACGCATCCCGCAAATCGCGATGGACACGGGCACCGTGGAGCGGCGATGGCCGCTGGACTACGGCGCGAAAGCCGAGCCTGCACCACCACAGGTCGCGTCGCCTTCGCGCCACACGCTGCAACGCGAAGCGACTATGAACGGGCAGGCGAATTGAAGTGGCGAATGTTTTGGTTTAACGGATAGTTTCGAACTGAGCGCCACCGGCTTGGCGCGACTGCGCAGCGTCCGGCGAAACGCGGAGCGCAAGATCAAAACGAGGACGCGCGCCCGACGCGCGGCAGCCCGTGGGGGGCACACATAATGGACATGAACCAGGCCGCTGGCTGGTGGGCAAATATCTCATGGCTTGAAATGAGCTGGCTCGCCGTTGGCTTCATGGCGCAAGCCATGTTTTCCATGCGCTTCCTGATGCAGTGGATCGCCAGTGAGCGCGCACGCAAGAGCGTTATGCCAGAGGTCTTTTGGTATTATAGCTTCGCGGGCGGGCTGATGCTGTTCGTCTACGCGATTTACCGGGTCGACCCGGTGTTTATCCTTGGTCAGGGCACGGGGCTGTTGATCTATTCCCGCAATATTTATTTCATCTGGCGAGCGAAGAGAATGGCGGCCCCGCTCGCTCAAAACACTGTGCGTACCCCGGCCGAGAAAGTGCCGGCGGAATAGCGCGGCGCCAAAGAGCCAGCAAAGACTTGAGAACAGGAGAGGCCATGAGCGGGTTGAGCACAATGATGCGCGCGTTGTCGGCACTTATCATCGGGGTTGCCATGATGGCAGGCGCTGCGCAGGCGCAAGACAGCCTCATCGTCAAACAGAGCGCGCACAGCGTTGCCGAGACGATGGACCGGCTCGCTACGGCGGCCGAGGAACGCGGTCTAAACGTCTTCAGCCGGGTTGACCACGCGGCGGGCGCGGCTGGAGCCGGGCTCGATCTGCCCCCTACGCAGGTTCTCGTCATCGGTAACCCGAACGTCGGTACGGCGCTGATGCAGGCTGACCGGCGCACGGCGCTTTCCCTGCCGCTGCGCGTCGCCGCCTGGCAGGAGAACGGCACGGTCTGGGTCGGCTATTGGTCGCCGCAGGTCTTCGCGGTCCAGTATGGAGTTTCCGATCAGATGGCGCGCCTGGAGAAGATGGCGGACATGCTCGACGCGCTGACGGACTCGGCGGCCGCGGAGTAGCTTCGCCGACCCATCTCGCCACGTTTTGGAGTTTGCTGCTGTGAGCAATCAGGACCAGAACGGGGTCCCCGCTTCAGTCGGCGACATGCCCGATTGGCAGTTCGGTACACGGCTGCCTCGAGTTTCCGTGCGCGCGCTTGTGCTGGATGGCGCAGACATTATCGCGGTTGAGAACCTGAGCGCACCGGGCAAGCTGCACATGCCAGGTGGCGGCATCGAGCATGGCGAAACGATGCTGGACGCGCTGACGCGTGAGCTGCATGAGGAGCTCCGCGTCGGGCCGGCCAGCGCGGAGTACCTGTTGGCGATGGAGAACCTGTTCGACACCTACATCGGCCTTTACCACTGCATCGAACATGTATTCATCGTCACACCCGACGGGCCGCCGCGCGCGGGCGAGGACACGCTCACCATGCACCGCCTGCTGCTTGCCGAGATCGGCCACGCAGATTTTTACCCCACAGCATTTCGCGACCTTCTGACGCAGCCCGATTGGCGCGAGCAGCGGGTTCTGCGTGCCGGGAAGTTCATTGCAGACGACTGAGCGTTAACCGCCGAGCGGTCGACGGCCGTGGACCATGTTCAAGAAGCGGTCGCGATAATCGGCATCATCCTTGAACACGCCGGTGAAGCGCGTGGTGATTGTGGACACGTCGGTCTTGTGGACGCCGCGCGTGGTCATGCACTGAT
>CAZNGB010000061.1:0-11640 GCA_964572465.1 uncultured Hyphomicrobiaceae bacterium | reverse complement strand
ATAGATAAAGCTCGCGTGCGATCTGCGCCCCGTCCTCGATGTAGAGCCGCTGGACTCGCTTTCCCTCCGGCCCGGTCTGATGGGTGATGAGCGTGCGCCCGAGCATCTGGTCGGCAAAGTTGCGCACCTCATCCATCGACCTCGCAAGCCTCACCCCGCCCTGCTCGCCAGCCTGCGGCTCGGTGAAGTGGCCTTTGCCGCGGCCCCCGGCGTGTATCTGCGCTTTGACGACCCAGACCGGTCCGCCCAGCTCGTTCGCCACGCTGACCGCGTCCTCTGGTGTGAACGCCGCCGCGCCTTCTGAGACAGGCACCGCGTATTCGCGCAGGATCGCCTTCGCCTGATATTCATGGATGTTCATTGATTCCGCTCCTGGTGATGTCTTGCTTGCAATGCGATCATGCGATGCCGCCGAGGCCCGGCGCGATGCGCTTGCATGCATCGATCAGCCCCTGAACTGCCTCGACCGAGCGCATGAAGTCCGCGCGCTCACCAGAGGTGAGATCGATCTCGATGACGCGCTCCACGCCCTTGGCGCTGATGACCACCGGCACGCCGACATAAATGCCCTTCACGCCGTATTCGCCGTTGAGATAGGCCGCGCTTGGCAGCACGCGCTTCTTGTCCTTGAGATAGGATTCCGCCATCGCGATCGCGGATGCCGCCGGCGCGTAATAGGCCGAACCGCTTTTCAAAAGGCCGACGATCTCCGCGCCGCCCTCGCGGGTGCGCTGAACAATCTCGCCGAGCCGCTCATGGGTGATCCACTGCATCTTGATGAGATCGGGCAGCGGAATACCCGCTACGGTCGTGTAGCGCGTCAGCGGGACCATGGTGTCGCCGTGGCCGCCGAGCACGAACGCGGTAACATCCTCAACCGAGACATCGAATTCGTCGGCCAGGAAATAGCGGAACCGGGCGCTGTCGAGCACACCGGCCATGCCCACTGTCATGTGGCGCGGCAGCCCCGTGATCTGGTTGAGCGCCCAGACCATCGCATCCAGCGGGTTGGTGATGCAGATGACAAATGCATCGGGCGCATATTTCTTGATGCCTGCGCCAACCTGCTCCATCACCTTGAGGTTGATCTCCAGCAGGTCATCGCGGCTCATGCCCGGCTTGCGCGGCACGCCAGCGGTGACGATCACCACATCCGCGCCGCGAATATCGACATATTCGTTCGTGCCCTTGAGCTGCGCGTCTGTGCCCTCAACCGGCAGGGACTCAGCAACGTCGAGCGACTTGCCCTGCGGCATACCTTCGACGATGTCGAACAGCACGACATCTCCCAACTCCTTCACGCCGATGAGGTGCGCGAGGGTGCCGCCGATCATGCCACCGCCGATCAGAGCGATCTTCTTTCGGGCCATTTGCCTTGTCTCCCTGCCATCTTCCGATCCAAGCTCTCGCCGTGGTTATAGCGAAACACACCTGCGTTCAAGCAAGCGTCGCGAGGGCCCTTCCGGCACTGCTCACCAGACTGACCGGCAGGCGGTCATTTCGCAAGCGCGCAAGCCGTCCAGCTCGCCCATGCGAAAGACGTTCAGCCGCCGCTATGGCCGGAATTGAGCGGCAACTCAACCTTGAAAATCGACGGGTCTTCGGGGTCATGACGCGTGGTGAAGCCGAGCTGCTGGCACATCCGCAGCATCGTCACGTTTTCGCTCAGCACCGAACCGTACAGCCGCTCCAGTCCTTCAGCCTTTGCATAGTCGATCAGTTGGCGCATGAGCTGCCAGCCGAGGCCATGTCCCTTCAGATCGGAACGGGTCATCACGGCATATTCGGCCTTGCGATAGTCCGGATCTGCGAAGAAGCGGGCAACGCCAAGCATTTCATCTTCTGATGGCTTCAGGGCCACGAAGGCGATCTCGCGGGCGTAGTCTATCTGGGTGAGTCGTGCGAGAAACTTTCGCGACATGTGCCGCTGCGGCGAGAAGAACCGCAAGCGCAGATCGTTCTGATCCATCCGGGCGATCATATCCTCATAGAGTTGTTCATCGTCAGGACGGATTGGCCTGATCACCACTTCGCCCAGGGATTCGAGCGTGATCTTCTTTTCCCATTCATGCGGATACGGCCGGATCGCCATGGGCGTGCGCGGCGCCTTCTTCTGATCGGCCAGCACAACGCGCGCATCAAGCGCCACCGCGCCGTTTTCGTCCGCGCGCAGCGGGTTGATGTCGAGTTCGCGGATTTGCGGATGCTGCGCAACCAGATAGCTGACCTTGACCAGCGTCAGCGCTATCGCGCCCATGTCCGCTGCCGGCCGGTCGCGATAGCCCTTGAGCAGCCGGCTGATGCGGGTCTCGCGGATCAGATCTTCCGCCAGCTTGAGATCAAGCGGGGGCAGCGCCATCGCGGTGTCCTTGACCACCTCGACTGCCGTGCCGCCTGCGCCAAACAGGATCACGGGCCCGAAGGTGTTGTCCTCGGTCATCCCGACGATCAACTCGTGGGCCAGCTTGCCCCGGATCATCGGCTGAACGCTGATGCCGTCGATACGCGCGTCGGGGCGCGCCGCGCCAATGCTATCGAGCATCTCGCCCGCGACTTGCCCGGCGCGCTCGGCGCTGCTGATGTCGAGCCGGACACCACCCACATCGGACTTATGGCTGATCTCTTCGGAGACGATCTTCAGCACCACTGCAGGATAGTCCTTGAGGATCTCGCTCGCTGCTTCCCGCGCCTCGTCGGGTGTACCCACGGTAAAGGCCGGGACCACGGGAATATCGTAACATTCCAGAAGCTTCTTCGCCTCAGGCTCGGTCATCATGCTGCGCCCGGCGGCCAGCACGTCATCGATCTGCCTTTGTGCGGCATCCGAATTGAAAGACATCTGGCGCGGCAGCATGGGCGGTGCGCGCATCAGTTCCTTCTGGGCACGCGAGTAATGCACGAGATGCATGAAACCGCGCACGGCCTGTCGGGGTGTCTCGAAAGTCGGAATGTCATTTTGCGCGAACATCTCACGCGCCTTGGCCGACGCGACTGAGCCAAGCCAGTTGGTCACCACGGGAACGCGCCGACCACCCGGACGTTCGTTGACCGCCTCGATCACCGCGCGCGCGATGCTCTCGCTGGAAGCCAGCGCCGTGGGGCAGTTCATGACAAGCACGGCCTCCGTCTCGGGCGCGGCGAGCAGCGCGCTCAAGGCGTTCTTGTAGCGGTCCGGCCCTGCATCGCCGATGATATCGACCGGGTTGGCTCCGGACCATGTTGCCGGCAAGACGTTATTGAGCTTCTCCCGGGTTTCATCTGACAGCACGGCCAGTTCGCCGTCCTCATCCGCCAGCGCGTCGGCTGCAAGAACGCCCACGCCGCCGCCATTGGTCAGTATCGTCAAGCGCTCACCGGGGATTGCGCCAATGCGGTCGGCTGTTTCAGCGGCGATGAACAACTCATCCAGATCGGGCACACGTAAAACGCCCGCCCTGCGGAAAGCCGCGTCGTAGACCTTGTCCGATCCTGCCAGCGCGCCGGTATGCGAAGCTGCCGCTTTCGCTGCGCTTTCATTCCGACCCGTCTTGATGACGATGACCGGCTTGGAGCGCGCCGCACGCCGCGCCGCCGACATGAATTTCGGCGCGTGCTTGATGCCTTCGATGTAAAGAAGAATCGCCTTGCTGGACACGTCGCCGGCGAGATAATCGAGCATGTCGCCGAAGTCGATATCGGCCATATTGCCGATCGAGGCCATCAGCGAAAAGCCGATCTGCCGTCCATTGGCCCAATCCAGCACCGAGGTCAGAAGCGCGCCGGATTGTGAAACGATGGCAAGGTCGCCAGACAACGCCGCGGTGTGCGAGAAACTCGCATTCAGCCCGGAAGCCCCCATCAACAGGCCGATGCAATTCGGCCCCAAAATCCGCAGCCCGTGAGCGCGAGCGGCCTCCAGCATGGTGGTTTCGAGTTCGCCCTCAATGCCCGCCGTAAGCACGATCGCCGCCCGGCAGCCCTTTGCACCCAACTGCGCAATCAATCCCGGAACCGCCGCCGCCGGAACCGCGATCACAGCCAGATCGGGCGTGCCAGGCAGATCGTCAGCGCTCGCGTAACAGCGCTGACCCTGCACCTCGTTGTGCTTCGGGTTGACGAGCCACACGGGGCCATTGAATCCGCCGGAAATCAGGTTCGCCGCAACGGTCGCTCCGACCGAGCCGGGCCGTTCGCTCGCGCCAAACAGGGCCACGGAGGAGGGTCGGAACATATAATCGAGATTGAAAATGGTCATGACACCCTACCCTATCCCAAGAGTGTCGCATGTTTATGACGCACTGCACAACGGCGCGCGCGGCCTAGTGGGCCGGCAGCATCCGCCGCGAGATGACCATTTCTGAGGAGAAGGTTTTGAGGAAAGCGCGATACTCTTCGTCGTTGCGCAGGATTTCGCCGGCCGAACGGATCAAGAGATCGACATCGCCCTTGCCGAGCTTGAAGCGCGTCGGGATCGTATCGAGTTTGTCGCGCACCTGTTGATCCTCCATCTGATCGAAGGCGACGCGTGCGGTAAAGAACGCCAGATCGTCACATTTCCAGCCCGCGCCGACGCCGCCCATACGCCGCGCCGCCCCGCGCGAAAGCCCGCAACGATAGTCGATCAACGCTTGACGCCACGCGTTTACGGTATTGCGGAAATAGTCATACGAGCCACGCACATTAGCGTCGATGGCGGTGTCGGAGACCGCGAGGATCAGTTCTTGCGCGTCAGGACCATCGGCAGTTTGCGCCCAGTCCCCAGCAGGCGGGCGCCCGGCATCTACGATAATGAACAGCATCCGCTTGATGCGTATTGCCTCGGCCGGCGTCAGAGGCTCATAAGGCTGCTCTGCGGCCAGCCTGGCGAGCACAAGTCCGCTCAGGCCCAGATTGTCGGTCAACCCGCCGTCCAGAAGCTTGACGAATTGCACCTCCTCATTCGCGCGGTAGCGCTGGATACCTTCCGCATTGGCGCGAAGCACCGCAGGCGCCTCCGCATCCTGCGCGATGCGCGAGACCCAGCCGGGCGTCTGATAGGCGCAATCCGGCGCATAATTCTTCAGGACCACCGGGGCGAACACCAGCGGCACCGCTGCGGACGCAGCCACGGCTTCGGACAGCGGGAAGCTCGACAGATCGCTGCATATCGCGCCGAATGTCTGCTGATTAAAGACAAATGGCGTGCGGTTGTAGATGTCGGAAGCGTTGATCCACAGGATCGGCCGGCCCTGCGCCATGACATCGCCGAACGTCGCGCCCTTGAAAAGATGCCCGTCAAGCCAGTCCTGCAGCCCGGTCCGGTCGTTGACGCCGCCCACGCTCGCACGAACCACATTGGCCAGCGACAGCTCGGTGCGCAGTGACGCCTCGACGTTCACGAGCAGGAAATCCTCGCGGAAGTTGCGCAGCATCTTTTCGCGGCTCAGCGCGAAGGCCGCCGCCGTCACCGATCCGCCGGAGACGGCGGATACGAAATCGACCTCTCCGGCAAGCGTCACGTCGCGGCTGCCGTTAACAATCTGAGTACGTTGCAATTCCTTGAGCACGCCAAAGGAAAAGGCTGCTGCGCGGGTGCCGCCGCCGGAAAAGCTCAGACCAATTAGCGTATCATCCATCCCGCTATCGGCGGTGTTCGCCGGCACAGGCTGGGCGCGCAGGATTTGATTGAGCGGCTCGTTGTCCAGCGTTGCGCCGCAGCCGCTCAGACCCAGCAGACAGGCCCCGGCCACCGCCGCGAATATCGCCGTCTTCATGCGGCGCTGGGCCGGCCGCCGGGTCTCAGCAGTCATTGAACAGCGACCCGATACACCGGATTGTGGTTCGAGTGGCATTCTCGACCGCGCCCGCCGTGTTCTCAGCCGCATCACGCATGCGTTCGCCGATGCCCCGGGTTGTCTCGACCGTGCGCTCAGCCGCCCTGTCGAGGCTTTCGCCGGTCCGCCGTGCCGTTTCCCGGGTCAGCTCGACCACCGTCTCCGGCGGTCGCCCCTCTTCCTCAACAATTCCGGCCTCGGGTTCTGCCTCGTTCCTATCATCATCCGCCAGCGGCCTGGGCACGGGCGCGCTCGCATCAAAGGTGTAGCTGCGGCGCAACCCGCGGCATTGTTGTTGGTTGCGCACCGCCGCGCATGAACCGTGGCCCTCGTCCTCGGCGATGCGCGCCACGCAATAAAAACTCAACCGCCGCTGGTCTGTCGAAGCATCCGCCCCGATCACGCTACAGAGATAGGTCTGCTGAGGCGCGGAACACATCACGCATATTTCACCGGCCGTACTGCTTGATGCGTGCGCACCGAGCGACAGCATGGAGGCCATTATGGACAGTATCGCAACGCGCATGGTTTGATATCGCCGGATCATCTGGTTTGTGATAGGACACGTACTAGCATCGCTGGGAAGCGACGTCGCTCGCCACATTACCTTCTCGCTCAGGGTGCTCGGGGGTTGCGGCATTTTTGGGACAGCGCGCGGAACGGCTTGTCAAACTGGAGCCTTCTGGGCCGTTAATCATGGCTGTCACATCGTTGAAACATGAATCGGTTTCAGTTTCGGGTTAACGGGAATTACTGAGTTGCAGGAGCTAGCCCTGACCGCGGATCCAACACAACGTTATCGGACGCTATTTTTGTCCGACATCCATCTCGGGACCAAGGCTTGCCAGGCCGAGGCGCTTCTCGATTTCCTCAAGAGATTCGATGCCGACACCATCTACCTGGTGGGCGATGTCGTGGATTTCTGGCGGATCAAACGCAGCCCGCACTGGCCACAGGCGCACAATGACGTGATCCAGAAGCTGCTGCGCAAAGTGCGAAAGGGATCACAACTCATCTTCATCCCGGGCAACCATGACGAAGCCCTTCGCCCATACTGCGGGCAGCAGTTCGGAGGGGTTGAGTTCAAGCTCAACGACATTCACGAGACAGCCGATGGCCGCCGCTTTCTCGTCATGCATGGCGACGAGTTCGACGTAGTTATCCGCTATGTCAAATGGCTCGCGCTGCTGGGCGATTGGGCCTATGTGATGGCGCTGGGCGTGAATACCGCGTTCAACAAGGTCCGCCGGACCTTCGGGTTGTCATACTGGTCCCTGTCAGGTTATCTGAAGCACAAGGTCAAGAAAGCCGTTAATTACATTGGCGACTTTGAGAGTGCGCTCATCGGCGAGGCCCGCCGGCAGAACGCGGACGGCGTGATTTGCGGGCACATCCACCATCCGGCGATCCGCCAGTTCGACGACATCCTTTACGTCAACACCGGCGACTGGGTCGAAAGCGGGACGGCTGTGGGCGAGACCATGGACGGCAAGCTGGAAATGATTCGATGGATGGACGTGAGTGGGCGCGAGAGCGAACCTGTGCAACCGCAAGACATCACCAAAGCCGCCTGACACATTGGCAAAACCCGGGCACCCCCGCCGTGAACATTCAATCGCAGCAGCCTATGCGCCTTCTGGTGGCCACCGACGCGTGGCATCCCCAGGTCAATGGTGTGGTCCGGACCTACGAGCATTTTGCCAAATATGCCGAGGCGATGGGCCATGAAATTGCGTTCATGACGCCGAATGATCGGCCCAGCATCCCCTGCCCCACATATCCGGAGATCCGCCTGGCCATGATCTCGCAGCGCGGCGTGCGCAAGCAGATCGAGAGGTTGAAGCCGGATTTCATCCATGTGGCGACCGAAGGCCCGATCGGCCTGGCCACGCGTAATTATTGCCTGCGCAATCGGCTGCCATTCACAACCAGCTATCACACGCGCTTTCCCGAGTATGTCGCCGCGCGCGTACCGGTGCCTGTGTCTTGGGGATACGCCTTCATGCGCTGGTTTCATAATGCTGGTAACGGCGTGATGGTTTCGACCCAGTCGTTGCGCGACGAACTGGCCGAGCGCGGTTTCACGAACATCTTTCCGTGGACGCGCGGCGTGGACACCGAGTTGTTCCGGCCCAGCGGCGAGCGCCTGTTTGGCAGCGATGCGCCGGTGTTCATGTATGTCGGCCGCGTCGCTCCGGAGAAGAATATCAGCGCATTCCTCGACACCGACCTGCCCGGCAAGAAGGTGGTCGTCGGGCCGGGGCCGCAACTTGACCGTCTGCGCCGGCGTTATCCGGACGTGATTTTCACCGGGCCGAAATTTGGCGAGGAGCTGGCCGCGCATTTCGCCTCGGCCGACGTGTTCGTGTTCCCGAGCCGCACAGACACCTATGGCGTGGTGCTCCTGGAAGCCCTTGCCTGTGGCACGCCTGTCGCCGCTTATCCTGTCACCGGGCCGAAGGATGTCATCGTGCACGGGCGCGTGGGCGTGCTCGACGAGGACATTGGCCGCGCCGCACGCGCTGCCTTGAATATTGATCGTCGCGCCTGCCGGGAATTTGCGCTTAACTTTTCCTGGGAGGCCTGCACGCGCCAGTTGCTTGAAAATATTCGCATCGCTGAAAGCGAGCCGCTGCAAGACTGTGCCTGAGATCGGCCTCGCAGATAGAAAAATAGGGGCCGACATGACCGAGACGCAGGACCACAGCGCAACCCGCGCGGGCGCGCAATCCCGCGTCGCCCTGCCCACTTTTCATGACGTGCTGGCCGCGCGCGGACGTATCGCCGGCTTGGCCGTGCGCACCCCGACGCTGGAATCGCCGGTCCTGAATGAGCGCGTCGGCGCGCGCGTGCTTCTCAAGGCGGAGACGCTACAACGCACCGGCGCGTTCAAGTTTCGCGGCGCGCAGAACTGCATCAGCCAGATCGACAAGGCCGCTTGGCCCGGCGGCGTGGTCGCCTGCTCATCGGGCAATCACGCGCAAGGCGTAGCCGAGGCCGCACGACTTGCCGGCCTGCCCGCGGCGATCGTGATGCCGCGCGACGCGCCAGCCTTGAAGCTCGCGCGCACCCGCCGCTCAGGCGCGGAGGTGGTGCTATTCGACCGCGACAGCGAAGACCGCGAGGCAATCGCCTGCAAGCTGTGCGGGGAGCGCGGGGCGCTTTACATACCGCCTTACGACCACCCCGACATCATCGCCGGTCAAGCGACCGCCGGCCTGGAGCTGCACGAACAGGCCAGCGAGATGAACGCGCGCCTCAGCGCCGTGCTGGTCCCGGCAAGCGGCGGCGGGCTGGCCTCGGGCGTGGCGCTGGCGGTCCGGCATCTCCAGCCTGATTGCGCGGTCTACAGCGCTGAACCGGCAGGCTTTGACGATTACGCGCGCTCGCTCGCAAGCGGCCGGCGCGAGCGCAACGCGCGTCTATCCGGCTCAATCTGCGATGCGTTACTGATCGGGCAGCCAGGCGAGATCACTTTCGCGCTGAGCCAGACACTGATGGCGGGTGGCGTGGTGGCCAGCGACGAGGATGTGCGCGCGGCGATGCGCTTTGCCTTCGAAGAATTGAAGCTGGTGGTCGAGCCGGGCGGCGCGATCGGTCTGGCAGCGCTTTTGAGCGGGCGTTTTCAACCAGCGGGCGATGGCGCGGTCGGCGTGATCCTGTCTGGCGGCAACGTTGATCCGCAGGCGTTCTGCGACCTGACAGCCTAGCGCTGCGCCGCCTGATCGGGGGCGAATGCCTCGGCCAGTTCCTCCAGAAGACGGCGGGAAAACCGAGGCGGCTCGTCGGCCTCGGCCCGCGCGAAATCAGGCTCCAGATCGACTGCGCTGAGCCGCGCCCGCAGATCGGCCAGTACTTCCACCAGGCTCCGTGCGGCGGCCGAATGGCCGTCAACTTGCGCACACGAACCCTGAATATCAGCCAGGCGCGCCCTGATTTTCTCCTCCAGGCGGTGATGCACGCGCCTTGTCGAAAGCGCCTCCAGGAACCCGTTGATGTCTTCAACAGCTTCAAGGATCATCTCCACCGGCGGCTCCAGCATGGTGGGCTCGGACCCAAGCTTGATACGCGCCAGGGCGTCGCTAAGCAGCGCGTCGATCTCCAAAGCAATCTCGCGCAACCGCGGCAGCGCGTCTGTGCCCGCGCCCAGGCTGGCCTCAAGCCGATCGAGCGCTTCCAGCAGACCTTGTGTCTCTCGCGAACGATTGCGCGCCAGGTACTCGTCCAAGAACCACCGGCCATAATCCGAGCCGAGCAACGCATCCTCGATCGCGCGGTAATCCCGCTCGCCGTAACTCCACGATATTCCCATCACCTGCCCCGTCGCACCTGCACACCCGCTTGCGGCTTGACCGCAGGGCTCAGGATCGGCGGCACGGGTTAGTAAAGTGTTTAGCGAGCCGGAAAAATTCGCGGAAAAACTACCCGTCGACGCGGGCCTTGCGGGCGGCCGGATCCGCGCCGTCGATTGCCGGCAAGAGTTCGTCGCGCAGGTTTTCTGCAGTGATCTGGCCGGTAATCTTATGGATGATGATCCCGTCGCCATCGACGACGAAGGTCTCGGGCACGCCGGTCACGCCCCATTCAACGCCCGCGCGCCCGCGCTGGTCTTCGCCTACCGCATCGAACGGATTGCCCAATTGGCGGATGAAACGTGCGGCGGCTTCGGGCGTATCCTTGTAGTTGACGCCATAAAGCGCCGCGCCAGGGCGCAGATCGCGCAGCTGCATCAGATATTCATGCTCAAGCCGGCATGGCGCGCACCACGAAGCCCATACATTCACGACATGGACCCGGCCACTCGATAAATTGGCGCTATCAAAGCCGGGGAGCTGCACGCCGTCATCGCGCAGTCCGGGCACAGGCGGCAGGTCGGTTTGCGGCGCGGGCTTGCCGATCAGCGGCGACGGGATTTTGGACGGATCGCCTGAGTGCAGCGAGAACGCAAACAGGATCGCCAACCCGAGAAAAGCCAGCAGCGGGATCAGCACGATCAGGCCGCGCGTGCGCCCAGGCGTTGCACGCTCATCGACAAAATCATCGCCGCCCCAGATTTGGTCGCGCTCAGCCCATTGGTCGTCGCGGTCTCTCATCGCACTTGTCCTTCAGTCATTCGGATGATCCGATGCCGCGGAGCCCTGCGGCACGCGACCTGAGCGACGGGTGATCCCACGGCGCTCAAGCTCTGCAAGTTTCGCGCGGTTGCGCGCTTCGCCTCCGAACGCCCAGGCCATCAGCCCGGCGACCACCAGCAGCGAAGCCGCATATGACAGCCAGATAAATTCGGCGTGAGGTCCAAGATCGATCATCCGTCCTGCTCCGCGGTTGCCGGGCCGCCGCGTGACCGGCGCGCGGCCTGCTCGACCTGGGTGACGAGCATCGTGTTGACGCGGCGGCTCAGAATCTCCGCGCGCATGGCCTTCAGATGCAACATGATGAACAGCGATGTGAAGGCGAGCGCCATCACCAGCAAGGGATACAGGATCGAGGCGTCGATGGTCGGGCCATCGAGACGCATCACGCTGGAGGGCTGATGCAGGGTATTCCACCAGTCGACCGAGAACTTGATGATCGGCAGGTTGACCACCCCGACCAGCGCAAGAATGGCAGTTGCGCGCCCAGCCTTCGACGGCTCTTCGATCGCTTCCCATAGCGCGATCAAACCCAGGTAAAGGAAAAACAGGATCAGGAACGAGGTCAGCCGCGCGTCCCAAACCCAATATGCGCCCCACATCGGCTTGCCCCACAGCGCGCCGGTGACGAGCGCCAGAAAGGTGAACGCCGCCCCGATCGGCGCAGCGGCTTTCGCCGACACATCGGCCAGCGGGTGCCGCCAGATCAGCGAGCC
>CAZNGB010000060.1:0-11720 GCA_964572465.1 uncultured Hyphomicrobiaceae bacterium | reverse complement strand
GGCGCGAAACGCAAATCCGGCTCCGCCAAAGCTGGTGGCAAGGCGGCTGGCGGCAAAGCATCGAGCGGCAAGACCGCGCGAGGGAAAAAGGCGGGAGACGCCGCAGCAGACAGCGCCCGTTGATCGCGCGCGTTTGTCGCGTGCATACTGGCACTTGATGATCAACTGCCCGGCAGCTCCGGACGGCCCGGCAAGGACAACATGAATAGCGACTCATCATCCCGGTCAGGTGGAAAGCCTCCCGACAACGGCCGCGAGCGCCTGCCCAGCAAGCAGGAGATCGTCACCTTCATCGAAGAGTCTCCCGGCGAGGTCGGCAAGCGCGAGATCGCCCGTGCGTTCCATATTAAAGGATCCGACCGCATCGCGTTGAAGCAGCTCTTGCGCGAGATGGCCGACGAGGGCCTGATCAAGGGCAAGCGCAAGCATCTGCGAAAGCCTGGCGCGCTGCCCAATGTCACCGTCATCGAGATCACCGGGCGGGATGCGGATGGCGAGTTCGTCGCGCTGCCCGCCGCCTGGCCCGAGGACGAAGGCCCGCCGCCGCGCATCCTGATCGCCCCGGACAGCAAAAGCCCGGGCGCGGCGGTAGGGGTGGGCGACCGCGTGCTGGCACGGCTCGCCCCAGCGGAAGCGGAGGAGGTCGAGACGGAAGAGGGCGCTTACGCTTACATCGCCCGGCCGATCAAGCGGCTGTCGCGCGAGCGCGTCCGCCAGCTTGGCGTGTTTCGCACTCAGGGCGCTGGCGGCCTGATTACACCGATCGAGAAGAAGCAGCGCCGCGAGTGGCGCGTTGAGCCTGGGCGCACCGGCGAGGCCGAGGACGGCGAACTGGTGCGCTTCGAGACCGTGCGGCACGGTCGATTCGGCGAGCTTGCGCGCGTGATCGAGCGGCTTGGGCATCCGAAATCGCAGCGCTCGATCAGCCTGATCGCGATCCACGCCTATGAGCTGCCCTTCGAGTTCCCGAACCCGGTATTGAGCGAACTGGACAAGCTCCCCGAGCCAGACCTCAACGCGCATGAGGATCTTCGCCATCTGCCGCTTATCACTATCGACCCGGAGGACGCGCGCGACCACGACGATGCGGTCTGGGCTGCGCCGGACGATGATCCGGCGAACAAGGGCGGCTGGGTGGTTGTCGTGGCGATCGCTGATGTGGCGTTTTATGTGCGCCCGGACACTGCGCTCGACCAGGAAGCGCTGCGGCGCGGCAACTCGGTCTATTTCCCCGACCGCGTCGTGCCGATGCTGCCGGAGAAGCTCTCGAATGAACTCTGTTCTTTGCGCCCGCACGAGGATCGCTTGTGCCTCGCGGTGCGCATGGTGTTTGGCGCGGACGGGGCGAAGCGCGAGCATCGCTTCATGCGCGCGGCGATGCGCTCGCACGCCAAGCTGCATTATGCGCAAGCGCAAGCCGCCATCGACGGCCGCCCCGATGACATGACCGCGCCTCTGCTGGAGCCGGTGCTGCGCCCACTTTTTGCTGCTTATGACGCGCTGGCGGCGGCGCGGGACCGGCGCGGCCCGCTCGACCTCGACATCCCTGAGCGCAAGATCAAGCTGAATGAGCATGGCGAGATCGCCGAGATCGTGATGCCCGAGCGGTTGACCGCGCACCGGCTGATCGAGGAATTCATGATCCAGGCCAATGTCGCGGCGGCGGAATTTCTCGAAGCGGAAAACTCGCCATTGCTCTACCGCGTGCATGACACGCCGGGGCTCGACAAACTGGAGGCGACTGGCGAATTCCTGCAATCCATCGGGTTCAAACTGCCGAAATCCGGGGTGATGAAGCCGGAGCAGTTCAACCGCATCCTCGAGCGCGCCCGCGATAGCGAATATTCGCTGCTCGTCAATGATGTGGTGCTGCGCGCGCAGGCACAAGCCGAGTACAGCGTCGGCAACTACGGGCATTTTGGGCTGAATTTGCGCAAGTATGCCCATTTCACCTCACCGATCCGCCGCTATGCCGACCTGGTCGTGCATCGCTCGCTGGTGCGCGCATTGGGCGGGGGGCCTGGCGGCTTGAGCGATGACGAGGTGGTGCATCTGGATAAGGTTGCCGAGGCCATCTCGAACGCCGAGCGCCGCGCCATGGCGGCAGAGCGCGACACGGTGGACCGGCTCGTCGCGTCCTATCTTGCGGACAAGATCGGCGCGACCTTCCGTGCCCGGATCTCCGGCGTCACGCGAGCCGGCCTGTTCGTGCGGCTTTCCGACACAGGTGCGGATGGCTTCATTCCCATCTCCACTATCGGCAAGGACCACTATATCTATATGGCGGACGCGCACGCACTGGTCGGCCAGCATACAGGCGAGACATTCCGGCTGGGAGACGGTGTCGATGTGCGCCTGGTTGAGGCGGTGCCCGATGCAGGCGCATTGCGCTTCGAGCTATTGAGCGAGGGCCGGCACAAGTCGGAGGCGCTGGGCAAGGCGCAGGCAGCGCGCGTGGGCAAGCCCGCGAAGCGGACAGCGCCGACCCGTGATAAAAAGACTGGAAAGAAAGCCAGCGCCCGGCGCGGCGCGAACAAGCCGGGACGGCGATAAACGGGAGTTAAGACCTAACATGAGTTTCAGCACGCAGTCCGACATAAACTTGCCGCCGCGCCCGGTGTGGCGCTCGTTATGGCGCGGCACGCGGCACAGTTGCCCGGCCTGTGGGCATGGCGGTATGTTTGCTCGCTTTCTCCAGGTGCGTGATGTCTGCGCGTCGTGCGGCGAGGTTCTGTATCACCATCGGGCGGATGACGCACCCGCCTATTTCACCATCTTCATCGCCGGCCATCTGATCGTGCCGCCTGTCATGTGGCTGGAGCTGGCCGCGCAGCCCGCGATCTGGCTGCATATGGTGCTATGGCTACCGCTGGCAGTCCTGCTCACGCTCTGGCTGCTGCCCATGGTCAAAGGCGCGATCGTTGCGCTGCAATGGGCGCACTATATGCACGGGTTCGATCCCAGCAGTGACCAGCGTGAGGGCGAACCCTGCCCAGAGCCATGAAACCTCCCCGCGCTATCCCGCTGCCGCTGGGGATTGCCGGGGCAACCCAGGAATATCTTTCGCGCTTTCTACGGCCCGGCGAATGGCCCCAGCGGCCCGCGCGGGACGCCGCGAGCCTGGTGATCCTCGATGATAGCGCGGAGGTGCCGCGCATCCTGATGGGGCGTCGGGCGAGCGGGCATGTGTTCCTGCCCGGCGTGCTGGTGTTCCCCGGCGGGCGCGTTGAGCCGCGCGATTATCGTGTCAAGCCGCGTTATGACCTTCCCGGCCCGGTGGTAGAGAAGCTTGCCACTCAAAGCCGCGTTTCCCACCCTCGGGCTTTTGCGCGCGCGCTGGCCGCTGCAGCCCTGCGCGAGGCCCGGGAGGAAGTCGGCTTTCTCGCGCCAGCCTGCCGGCCTGACGGCGGCGCTGATCTCCGCCGGCTTAGCTTCATTGCCCGGGCGCTGACCCCGCCGAAGCGCCCGCGGCGTTTCGACACGCGCTTTTTCTGCCTGCGCTGCCGCGGCACGGCGGCGATTCTGCGGGCAGGCGATGGCGAGCTTGACGAGGTCGGCTGGTATGCGCTCGATGCGCTGGCCAAGGAGGAGTTGCACGTGGTATCCCGCGCGGTCATTGAGACGCTGATCCGCCGGCTCAATGCTGGCCGGCTGGACGATCCGCACGAGCCGGCGCCGTTTCTATTGGCCCGCGGCAGTGGTTTTCAACGGGCGATTGTGTAGCTGCACGCACGTTCTTGACATCCGCGCCCCCCTCGGTAACTGTGGGCGCAATATCGCAGGTTTGTTTTCTGGAGCAGGTGAATGGCCAAACCAACAACCCAAAAAATCAAGCTGGTGAGTTCGGCTGGAACCGGATATTTTTACGTAACAAAGAAGAACACCCGCAATTTGACTGAGAAGCTGGTGCTCAAAAAATACGATCCGGTGGCGCGCAAGCACGTCGAATTCAAAGAAGCTAAGCTCAAATAGGTCACGCCCGCTCGCTGGGACTTGCTTGTCCTGTGCGCTCGTCTTGCATCATTTTTCAGCGACATATGAATTGTTATAGGCCGCAGCGCTCGGCGTGGAGAGCTTGTGCTATATAATCCCGTAGCGCCGCCGGCCAGCCCCACGACCACTCGGCAGCGGGGTACATCCAAGGAGTCGTGAGGACTGGCCTTCAAGTCAAATCAACCAAAGAGGGCGTTGGTCATTTGACTTGTTGGCCGAGATGGTACTGGCGTTTGCGAGGAGGCCACTCAACCGCGCACCACCCGGCCTATCCCCCAAGCCAGGAGATGCGGCGAACCTGGCAAGCTGGGGGAAACTTTATTTTCCACAACAGTAAGCGGGAAATGGCAGACATTTTCAAGAGTTGTCGAGTCCCGCAGTCCGTCAAGCCTGCGCGTCCCCCGCTTCACAGTTTCCTGCCGCGCGCTGCCACGCAGCCCGTCAACCTCCTCAACACCTGTCAAGATTCAACTGAACATTCGCTAAAAAGCAATATTTACAATTGTTTAAGGTAAACATTCCTGCTGCGGACGAGCATAATGGGTGTGTGCGCTCTCGCGCAGCAACTTATCCCCAGAAAAAAATCGACTCGTGAACGCGGAGCGGACCGACCGTTAACATCAGCCCGTTTTTATGAATTGCTCTATTGTCGCCAGAAATGCGCCGACAGCAATCGGCTTTGAGATATAGGCCTCGCATCCGCCTTCACGGATGCGCTGTTCATCGCCCTTCATCGCAAAGGCCGTTACCGCGATCACCGGGATGCTCTTCAGTGTGTCATCTTCCTTAAGCCATTTTGTCACGTCGAGGCCTGACACCTCCGGGAGCTGAATATCCATGAGGATCAGCGCCGGGCGGTGCTTTCGCGCAAGTGGCAGTGCGTCCATGCCATTGCGGGTCTGAATAGTCTGGTAGCCATGAGCCTCAAGCAGGTCGTTGAACAGTTTCATGTTCAATTCGTTGTCCTCGACAATCAAGACCGTCTTGCCGCTTGCGCCAGACTTGCCATTATCGCGCCCGACCAGGGAGTCGCTCGCCTCCGCGCCTGGCCGGGCCACCCCGGCATTACGCCGTGCAATCGACCCCACGCTCGGCTTTCTATTGCGCCTTGTCCTCGTTTCTTCAAATTCCGGCATATTCTATCTTGTGCGTGTTGAGGTATTCATCCCGATGTTGCGAGACCGTGGACCGTTCCGGGCGGAGCCTAAAGATCAGCCGTTAAAAAACCCTGTGTGCTCACACAAAGATGTGATCTGTGAAAATGTCCAACCATGAAACGCAAGCCTGACTCTCAACGCTTTGACGCTGACGACGCCGAAGCAATGGCCTTTCGCGCGGTGGCTTTTATCGCTTCGGACGAGAGTTATCTCGCCGATTTCCTGTCCCGAAGTGGTCTCGGACCTCGCGATCTGGCCGAGCTAATCGAAGATCGAGCATTCCTCACGGGTGTTCTGGACCACCTGCTTGCGGATGAGCCCCTCCTGCTCGCCTTTTGCGGCAACGCGTCTATCGACCCGGCCGATATCCAACCGGCGCGCAACGCACTGTCATCGTCGTGAACGCACCAGGTCAGCCAGGCAGCTGGCGGCACTGGTCCGTTTCATAAAACTCAAGCAGCGAGAGCTCGCCCTTCAAGGCGAAAGTCCCATAATCGATACGCAGCTTGCGGCTCACACCATTTTCGTAGAGCCGGAACGACAGTTGATAGCTCGGGATGCTTTCGTTCGGCCCGCCCGCCTCGAAATAGCTGATCGAAACCGGCCAAGACCGCAGCCCTGCCAAGCGATCCTCGCCCTGCAAGCTGCTTGCATCTTCTGCGTCCGGCGTCACGACTTGACCGATGAAGGTCGTGGTGGCGAACAGCTTGTCCCCGGTTTCCGACCCGTCATACACGTTGGTCTGGACCACGCGCTCGCCCGCGCGCGCGGCGTCCAGGATATCCAGTGAGAACTGCGTCGGGAATTTAGCGGCTTCTTCGATCCGCAGCTGCGCCTCGCGAGGCGCCTCAAGCATGATCACGATTGGCCCTCCAGGGGTCTCGCGGTGAGCCTCGCCTTCAAGATTGTCCGTAAGCTGATCGTTCAGATACTGCGATGATGTGAAGTGGAATTTGTCACCTTTTGGATCTTCCCAGGTCGATGAGCGGATGTCGCTGACGACCTCAACGCCCTCCGCGTCGACGATGCGCGTGACCATCCGGTTCTCCAGCTTATAGCCGTCGCAGGTCGAGCCGGAGATGTCGAAGACCATACGCCCTTCCACACCGGCGATATTTTTACCCGCACTGGTCTCGTCGAGCTGCATCTCGTAGACGGCGCGATGCGGTGCGAACGGCATGTTCAGACCGGTCGCTTGCGCGGGCGCCGAAAGCGCTGTCGCCGCCACTGTCGCAGCGATCGCAACCCCGGCACCACGCGACAACTCTAGTTTAAACAGGCGCATGAGCGCCGCTGCGCGCACCAGTAAGGACGAGCGTGTGACCTTGTTTAACCGCATGACTTCGGCTGAGCGCATGATTCTGTTTCCTGACCTCATAAGTTGAAATATACAGGGTGAACGTGAACGCACCAATGATGAAATCACTTGGTTGTATACCGAGGGGGAAACTATGCCCGGAACTGTGGACGAAAAGTTGCGCGCGCTCGGCATTACGCTGCCGCCAGCCCCGGCGCCGGCGGCCAACTACGCACCTTATGCGATGACAAATGGCCTTTTGTTCGTGGCCGGGCAGCTTCCGAAAGACGAATCGGGTCTCGCCTATGCTGGGAAACTGGGCCAGGACGTGAACCTGGAAGACGGGCAGGCCGCGGCGCGACTGTGTGCGCTGAACATTCTGGCGCAGGCCAAGGCGGCGCTGGGCGATCTGGACCGGATCACGCTGTGCCTGCGGCTGAACGGCTTCGTCAACAGCGCGCCCGATTTCACCGACCAGCCCTCGGTCATCAACGGCGCGTCAGACCTGATCGGCGAAGTGCTTGGCGCTGCCGGCGTGCATTCGCGCATCGCGGTAGGATGCGCCAGCTTGCCAATGGGCGCGGCGGTCGAGGTCGATGGCGTGTTCGCGGTGTCGCCAGCCTAGATGACCGGGCGGCCCGACTGGCTGCTGCAGCCGATCGCGCATCGCGGATTGCATGATGCGACCCGCGGGATCATTGAGAACACGCCCTCGGCGTTCGAAGCGGCGCTGCGCGCGGGCTATGCCATCGAGACAGACCTGCGCGCGGCTTCGTGTGGCACGCCGATGGTGTTTCACGACGCATCGCTGGAGCGGCTGACGCATGGCGCCGGGCCTCTCTCCGGTGAGGATGCGGAGACGCTGGGTGCGTTGCGCTTGCGCGATAGCGCCGACCGGATGCCCACGCTTGCAGCCCTGCTCGACCACGTTGATGGCCGTGTGCCGCTGTTTCTTGAGGTCAAAAGCGACTTCACCGACCAGAGCGCCTTCGCCGCGCGCATCGTCGAAGACTTATGCCAATATCGCGGCCCCGTCGCGCTGATGTCGTTTGACCCCTGGCTGCTCGGCGCATTCCGCGAACTGGCGCCGCAGATCCCGCGCGGGCTTGGAGCGACCCGGGTGCGCGCGGGCGAATTGCCGCAGTATGGCGCGCTCCAGCGCATCGCGCTTACCCATCTGCTTTTCATTGCGGCGGCGCGGCCCCACTTCCTGTCGTGCGAGCATACGGCGCTAGGCCTCCTCGGGCCACTGCTCGCGCGCCGCGCCGCGAGGCTGCCGGTGATCGCCTGGACGATCCGCACGCCGATCGAGGCCACGCGCGCCCTGCGTCGTGCTGGTGCGATCATCTTTGAAGGTTTCACGCCCTGAACCGGCGACGGAGACACTGCATGGGAGATAGCGAGCCGCTGAAAGTCGAGGTCACCGGCGCGATCGCGGACATTCCATCCTCCGAATGGGATGCTTGCGCCAACCCTTATCCGGCCACCTATAACCCCTTCGTCTCGCACGCCTTTCTGAAGGCGCTGGAGGACAGCGGCTGCGTGCGCGCGCAGACCGGTTGGGCGCCGCGCCACCTGGCTTTGCGCGATGCGTCCGGGACGCTGCTGGGCGCGATGCCGCTCTACCTCAAGGGCCACAGCATGGGCGAATATGTCTTCGACTATGCCTGGGCCGATGCTTATGAGCGCGCCGGCGGCGAATATTACCCCAAGCTGCAATCCTCCGTGCCATTCACACCGGTGACAAGCCGGCGGCTGCTGACGCCTGAGGGCGAGCCGGACTGGCGCAGCGAGGCGCTGCTGAACGCCGCTGTCGAACTGACGACGAAAAACGGGCTGTCCTCGCTGCATCTTACCTTTATGCCGGAAGACGAGTGGCAGCATGGGGCGCAACTCGGCCTGTTGCAGCGCACCGGGCAGCAGTTCCATTGGCACAATGAGGACTATCAGACGTTCGACGACTTTCTCGCCGCGCTTGCCTCGCGTAAGCGCAAGGCGCTGCGTAAGGAGCGGCGCGAGGCCATATCGCCAGGCATCGAGATCGAATGGCTGATCGGCAGCGACATCACCGAGGCGCACTGGGACGCCTTCCATGCGTTTTATCTCGATACCAGCAACCGAAAATGGGGGCGTCCCTACCTCAATCGAGACTTCTTCAGCCGCGTGCACGAGGCGATGCCGGAGCGCATGGCGCTGTGCATGGCGCGGCGGGGCGAGCGGTATATCGCCGGGGCGCTGAATTTCATCGGCGGCGACGCGCTATATGGCCGCTACTGGGGCGCGGTCGAGCACCACCCGTTCCTGCATTTCGAGGTCTGCTATTATCAGGCCATCGACCTCGCGATTGCGCGGGGGCTGCCGCGCGTCGAAGCCGGAGCGCAAGGCGAGCACAAGCTGGCGCGCGGTTACGTCCCGAAGACCACTTACAGCCTGCATTACCTCGCGCATCCGGGGCTGGCCGAGGCGGTCGAGCGGTTTCTGGAGCGCGAGCGCGAGATGGTCGCGCAGGACAATGAGCTGCTCTGCGGGGCGACGCCGTTCAAACGCGGCGACCGCGATCAAGGCGGCGCTTGACCCCCGCGCGCGGGCATCGTTAAATCCGCGCGAAATTGCGCTGAGAGCCGCGTTTTACGACGCGCCGAACGCTTGCAAACGAGGGTGCCGCCATGAGCGAACAGCCGCCGGCCTACGATCCCGACAACATCTTCGCCAAAATCCTGCGCGGGGAGATGCCCTGTTTCCGGGTCTACGAGGACGCGCACACGCTCGCTTTCATGGACATCATGCCGCGCACCGACGGGCACACGCTGATCATCCCGAAAGCGCCGTCGCGCACGCTTCTTGATGCCGAGCCGGAGGCTTTGCAGCACGCAGTCGTAACCAGTCAGAAGATCGCGCGGGCCGCGCAGCAGGCGTTCAACGCGGACGGTATCTTGTTGCAGCAGTCATCGGAAAGTGCGGCGGGGCAGGTGATCTTCCATCTGCACTTCCACATCATGCCGCGCTGGGAGGGGGCCGATCTGCGCCCGCCAGGGCAGAAAGCGGATGACGCCGTGCTGGAAGAGCACGCCCAGCGCATCCGGAACGCGCTCGCGGCAGGGTGAAGTTACGGCTCCAACGGCAGGGCGACGAACTTCATCTCGCCCGTATCCAGCATAAACAGCAGTAACGCGGTGGCGCGGTCCAGATCTCGCAGTTCTGCGATGCGCGCGTAAACCTCCTCTGGCGTCGTGACCGGCTTGTGAGAGACTTCCACGATTACGCCTCCAGGAATGATCCCGCGTTCAGCCGCGGCGCTTCCCTGAGCCACCTCCGTGACGATCACGCCGTTGATGTCCTCGGCAATCCCGTATTCGTCGCGCAGCTGTGCGCTTAGCTCGCTTAATGACAGACCGAGCACCGTCTCACCGTTGCCGTCATCCACCGGCTGAACCGCGCTCTGGTCGTCGTTCTCGACCAGCCGCTCGACCGTCAGATCGAGCGTGAGGCGTTCTCCGCGACGGTTGACGACGACCGGCACGTCTGCGCCGATCTGCGTTTCCGCGACGAGGCGGGGCAGCTCGCGCACGGTTTCAACGGGTTTGTCGTTGAAGCGCACGATGACGTCGCCGACTTCAATGCCTGCCTTGGCTGCCGGTCCGTCCGGCGACACCCCCGCGACCAGCGCGCCCACCGCCTCGTCCATGCCAAGGCTGTCGGCAATTTCTTCGTTCAGATCCTGAATGCGCACGCCGATCCAGCCGCGCCGGGTCTCGCCGAATTCGCGCAGTTGGGCAATCACGCGCTGGGCGGTTTTTGATGGCAGAGCAAAGCCAATGCCGATCGACCCGCCGGTGGGAGAGATGATCGCGGTGTTCACACCGATGACCTCGCCGTCCATGTTGAACAGCGGGCCGCCCGAGTTCCCGCGGTTGATCGCCGCGTCAGTCTGGATGAATGCGTCATAGGGGCCAGCGTTGATGTCGCGCTTTACCGCTGAGACGATGCCCAGCGAGACCGAGCCGCCCAGCCCAAACGGATTGCCGATCGCCATCACCCAGTCACCGACCTCCATCTGAGAAGAATCGCCGAAGGGAACCGCCGGCAGCGGTTCTTCAGGCTCCACGCGCAGGAGCGCCAGATCGCTTTTGTCGTCTGTGCCGATCACCTCGGTTACCGTCAGTTTCTTGCCGCCGGCGAAGTTGATGATGATCTCGTCGGCATTCTCGATGACATGGTTGTTGGTGACGATCAGGCCCGATGGGTCGATCACGAAGCCTGAGCCGAGCGAGTTGATGCGGCGCGCCTGGCCACGGTCGTTGAGGAAGTCCTGGAACAGATCGTCGAAGGGCGAGCCTTCCGGCGTGCGCGGCGTGGGGACAGTCTGGCCTTCGGACAGAAGTTGTGTGGTGGAGATGTTCACGACCGCGCCTTGCAATTCCTTCGCCAGCTGCGAAACCGGCTCGGGCCCCCGCGCTTCGGCAGGGTGCGCCACGCTGAGCCAGCCGATGGCTGCGAGCAGGACCGCCAGGATCACTGAGGGGACCCGCATGACCAGGCAGGCGGTTTGGAAGCGAGAAGCTATCATGTCATGGTGTCCGAATGCTGCCGATCGGGGTGATGGAGGAAGACGCGTCCGCATCCACGAGGCCTTCGAGAAAGCCTCCCTCGAATCTATCAGAGGCCAACCCAGGTGCGAAGGACTTTACGTTTGTCGTATTGTGGCGCGCCGTAGTGTCGGCGCGGCACGCGCGCGGCCGATTAACCGCGCACCAGCCAAACGATAAGAACACCGATCGCGATGGCGGCCGCTCCGGCCATGCGAACGGTGTTCTCAGGTGTCTGCGTTATCACTTCGAGCAGCCGGGTTCCCATTCGTGGCGCGAGGGCCCAGAGCAAGCCCTCGATCACCAGTGCGAGTGCGAGCCCGACCAGCAAGTCGTTCATTGCCGATGCAACTTACTGTGCGGCAGCGGCTCGCGGTCCGGGCGCCGGGTCTTCGGCCTCGTTGGCTTCCACTGCGC
Source organism: uncultured Hyphomicrobiaceae bacterium (assembly GCA_964572465.1). Classification (GTDB taxonomy): domain Bacteria; phylum Pseudomonadota; class Alphaproteobacteria; order Rhizobiales; family Rhodomicrobiaceae; genus Dichotomicrobium. The sequence continues at coordinate 270 of CAZNGB010000060.1, read as the reverse complement.
CGGCAGGCGTTGGACCCGGCTGCGCTGGTCCTGCCGTCTGTTGCCCATCACCCATGCCATACGGTCCGCCGAAAAAGTTGAAGAACTGCGAATTCGGCGACAGCACCATGCGTGTGTCGTTGGCCTTGATGCCCGCCTCGTAGGCCTGCATGGAGCGGTAGAACGCGAAGAAGTCCTCATCTTTGGTGAACGCATTGGCGAAAATCTTGTTACGTTCGGCGTCGCCCTCACCACGCAGGATTTGCGAGTCGCGTTCGGCTTCGGCCTTGA
>CAZNGB010000059.1:3826-11919 GCA_964572465.1 uncultured Hyphomicrobiaceae bacterium | reverse complement strand
GCTTCCTGCCGATCGCGCATGAAGTTCGCGGCGTGGACCAGGTCAGCCATGTTCGAGGAGAAATTGGTATTTGCGAATTCGCCTTCGCTCGCGCCCAGCCCGGTGAAGTCGAAGCGGAGCACGGCGAAGCCCCGGTCGGTCAACTCGCTGGCGATGCGCGCGGCCGCGAAGATGTCCTTGGAGCAGGTGAAGCAATGCGCGAACAGGGCGCAGGCGCGTGGCTCGCCCGCGGGCAGGTCGAGCCGCGCGGCAAGCTGCGTGCCTTGGGAGCCGGGAAACGTGAGCTTCTGTGAGTTGGCGGGCATCTGTCGTCCCCTGCTGCGCGTGGCGGAATTTTCAGCAGGATGCCCATTGAGCTTCGCCAAGCGCAAGCGCTGCGGCTTCACGAGCGGTCAAGGCTGCGTTATCGCGCACCAGTGGTGTCGTCGGAGCCTTCTCTTAGCAGTCTGCGCAGGCGATCCCGCTCGGCATCGCTCAGAGGCTGCGGCGTTCCCGTCTCAAGCCGCGTATGGCGGCCGCGAAAAACCTTGTAGGCCAGCATCAGACCAAAGAGCAGCAGAAGCACGGGCGTGATCCACAGCAGCAAGGTGTGCAGCCCGAACCGCGGCGCGAGCAGCACGAACTCGCCATAGCGCGCCACAACATATTCGACGACCTCCTCATCGGTGTCGCCCGCTTGCAGCCGGTCGCGGACCAGAATGCGCAGATCCTTGGCTAGATCGGCGTTGGACTCGTCGATGGACTCGTTCTGGCAGACGACGCAGCGCAAGCCCTTGGAGATTTCGCGGGCGCGTTGTTCAAGCTGCGGGTCGTCCAGCACCTCGTCCGGCTCGACCGCATGGGCGGCGACCGGCAGGACGAGGACCAGCGCCAGCAAGATCGCGACTGTGCGCATGAACATCTTGCCTCACTCCGCTGGCGCGGGCGCAGCAGCGGCTGATTGCCGGCTTTTGCGTGGTGCGCCGATACGCAGTCGACGGTCCGCCAGCGAGATCGCCCCGCCAAGGAACATGATACCCGTCCCAATCCAGATCAGCACCACAAGCGGGTGGAAATACATCCGCACGGAATAGGCGCCGCCATCCAGCGCATCGCCAATGGCGACGTAGAAAGTGCCGCTCCAGAATGGGTGGATGCCAACCTCCGAGGTTGCCTGGCGCGGCTGGTCGTACAGGCGCTTTGACGGCGTCAGCGTGAAGCTCTGGCTGCCCGTGCTGACGGTGAAGCTGCCCTGCTCCTCCACGAAATTCGGCCCGCGCCAGGGGCTGACCTCGTTCAACGTCACCTGCGTGCCGGCGAATTCAATTGTTTCGCCCGGCTTCATCGCCACGATCCGCTCGCTCGCCCATGCGCTGACGCCGACGATGCCCAGCACCATGACGCCGACGCCCAGATGCGCCAGCATTCCGCCATAGCTCGACGCCGGCAGGCCGCGCGCCCGTCGCCAGCTCTCCGCCAGCGGGGCGTGGAACAGCTTGATGCGAAACGCCGTTTCCGACAGCGCGCCGAAGATAACCCACAGGCCAAGCGCCACGCCGATCGGTGCCAGCGTCGGCCCGTCCATGCTCAGCGCGAACGACGCCACGCCAGCCACGAATGCCAGACCCGCCGCGAGGGCCAGTCGCTGGCTTGCGCCAAGGATATCGCCGCGCTTCCACGCCAGAAACGGCCCGTAGGGCATCGCCAGAAGCAGTGGCAGCATCAGTGGCACGAAGGTGGCATTGAAGAACGGTGGGCCGACGGAAATCTTCTCGCCGGTGACCGCTTCCAGCGCGAGCGGATAGAGCGTTCCAACGAACACGACGCCGCACGCCGTAGTCAGCAACAGGTTGTTGAGCACCAGCCCGCCTTCGCGAGAGACCGGCGCGAAAACCCCGCCTTGGCGCATCAGCGGCGAGCGCCAGGCGTAAAGGGCCAGTGCTCCGGCCATGAAGAAGGCGATGATGAGCAGGATGAACACGCCGCGCGTCGGGTCGGTCGCGAAGGCATGCACCGATGTCAGCACGCCCGAGCGCACCAGGAACGTACCCAGCAGGCTCAGCCCGAAGGTCAGGATCGCCAGCAGGATCGTCCAGACCTTGAGCGCCTCGCGCTTTTCCATCACCACTGCGGAGTGCAGCAGCGCCGTGCCGAGCAGCCATGGCATGAAGGAGGCGTTCTCTACCGGATCCCAGAACCACCAGCCGCCCCAGCCAAGCTCATAATAGGCCCACCAAGAACCCATCGAGATGCCGATGGTCAGGAACATCCATGCCGCCAGCGTCCACGGCCGCACCCAGCGCGCCCATGCTGCATCGATCCGACCTTCGATCAGCGCTGCGACCGCAAACGAAAACGCCATCGAGAACCCGACATAGCCCGCGTATAGCAGGGGCGGATGGAAAGCCAGCGCGACGTCCTGGAGGATCGGGTTGAGTCCATTGCCCTCTATCGGGGCCGGGTCGAGGCGCAGAAACGGATTCGAGGTCGCGATGATGAAGATCAGGAACGCAAGCGACAGCGAGCCTTGAACCGCAAGCGTGTTGGCCTTGAGCGTCGATGGCAAATTGCGCCCGAACACGCCCACGCCCGCCCCGAACAGCGCCAGTGTCAGCACCCACAGGACCATCGAGCCTTCATGGTTCCCCCACACGCCAGTGATCTTGAAGATCATCGGCTTGGCCGAATGGGAGTTGTACGCGACGTTGGAGACGGAAAAGTCCGAGATCACATAGGCATGGGTTAGCGCGCCGAAAGCGATCAGCACGAGGACGAACTGCGCCACTGACATGGGCACGCAGGTCTCCATCAGCGCGACATTGCCGCGCTGGGCGCCCCAGGCGGGCAGAATGGTCTGAACAGCCGCCACGCCGAGCGCCAGTAACAGCGCGAAGTGTCCGATCTCGGTGATCACGGTCTTGGGCCTTCCTTGATTTCCAGGCTACTGTAGATATTGCACGTCCTGCGGCTTGTCGGTCCGGGCCGCTGGCTCGGCCTGTGCAGCGTCGCCGCCATAGGCCTCGTCGGTGCCAAACTGCCAATGACCTTGGCGTTTCAGTGCGTCCGCGACCTCCTTCGGCATGTAGTTCTCGTCGTGGCGGGCCAGCACAATGTCGGCTTTGAAAACGCCATTTTCATCCAGTCGGCCCTCGGTGACGACGCCCTGGCCCTCGCGGAACAGATCGGGCAGGATCCCAGCATAGGTGACTGCAACCGAACGTGCGGTGTCAGTCACGGCGAAACGGATGGTCGTGCCTTCGGTTCGGATCACGCTACCTTTCTCGACAAGGCCGCCGAGACGGAACCGTTCGCCCGGCGCAACCGATTTCTCGACTATGTCGCTCGGGCTGTAGAAGAACGTGATCTTGGTATCCAGGGCCGAGAGGACCATCGCTGTTGCCCCACCTAGCGTAATGAGGCCGAGGACAATAAGGACGCTCCGCCGCTGTTTCCGTGTCATGTGTGACCAACCGCTCCTGCGTTTCCTGTTATGACTGAAGCCCGAGTTGACGCGCGGTGTCATCGATACGCTCTAGCGCGCCCGGATCTTCCCGGAAATTTTCGCGCGCCGACGCGGCCGCCTGTTCGGCCTCGCCAGACTTGCCCAGCACCGTATATGCACGCATCAGGCGCAGCCAGCCTTCGAGATCGGCACCATCGCTCTCAAGCCGCTCGGCCAGGCCAGCGACCATGTTCTCGATCATCTGCGCGCGCTCTTCGCGGCTCATGTCTTGGGCTGAACGCATCATCTCCGGCGACAGGGTCGGCGCGCCCGCGCCGCTCGGATCAAGCTGCTGCAGCACGACCGCGAGCCGGGTCCCCACCATCGCGCGCCACGGTGCGCCATCAGGGGTGGCTTCCATGATCTTCTTGTAGCCAGTGGCGGCCTCTTCCAGGTTGCCGTTTTGCTCGTCGCTGACCGCCAGCCAGAACTGCGCTTTCAAGCTCTCCGGATTGCTCTGGAGCGCGCGGCTGAAGGCCATGCGCGCGGTCTGGTTGACCTCGCCATTGTCGCGCAGCACCATCGCTTCGCCGAGACCTTCGAGCCGCGCCGGGCTTTCACCGTTCAAGCGCAGCGCCTGCTGAAACGCAAAGACCGCGTCGTGGTACTGCTGTTTGCGCAGATAGACCGGCGCAATGACGTCCCAGCCGGCACCATCAGTCGGGTTTTCCTGCAGTCGTTGCTCGACGCGACTGACCAACTCGGCTACGCGCTCCGCTTCCGGAGACTGTGAGAGCTTCGATGCGTGAGGTTGTTGTGGGAGGGCCGGTGCGCCGTACATCAAATAGCCGCCCAGCGCGAGCAGCGGCACCATGACGGAGACCAGAATCAGTGCGCCGTCGTTCTCCCGCGTGGTCGAGCCGGATGCTCCGCCAGCGGGGTCTTTTTCTGCGCTGCGCAGCAGCCTGCGGCTGACCTCGATCCGCGCCGCCTCGGCTTCGTTCTCAGTGATGATGCCGCGGGCGCGTTCGTCTTCGATCTCGGCCAGTTGGGCTTTGTAGATTTCTGCGTCCGACCCTGCTGAGTCAGTGTGCTGGCCTTTGGGTCGAACCAGCGGCAAGCAAATCACCGTAATGACGATTGCGGTGAAAACGGCCAGTATTGCCCATAGGACCATCGCGCGTTGCCCATTTCTGCGTCACTCGCCGTAAAGATAGGAAATCAGGAGCTTTGAGCGCAAGCGAATCCGGTTCAAATTTAATGCTCTGGCGGCGAAACGACGCGTTTGCGCTCGGGGCGGCCATGCTGCACTAGCGCGGCGACCGATCTGTAGACAGGCCTGTGTTAACCGATTGAGCGCCAGCGCCCGTCCTCGTCCCGGCACGACGTGCCTGAAAGCACATCCGGTTCGCCGTCGATGTAGATGGTGTGCTCGTAATCGCGGCACAGGCTGCCGTCGCGGCGATACTCGCGTTTGACGACAACCTCGCCATGATGGCCAGATTCGGGGTTGCGCCAGCCGCGTTTGCTGCCGACGTCCTCTTCCTCCAGCGCATAATATTCTGCAGCCGCGGCATGACGCTTGTCTTCTTCGTCCAGCTTACGACCGATCTCGCTGCCCACGATGCCGCCCACGACCGCGCCGGCGGCGGTTGCGAGCGCTCGCCCAGTGCCAGAGCCGAACTGGTTGCCAACGATTGCGCCAGTCACCGCGCCGATCACCGCCCCGGATTCCTGCCGGCTCGCACAGCTGGCCAAGCCAACGCTCAGCACGACCACAGTCGCCAGGATGATACCCTTCCGCAAAGCTGCCCCCAATTTCCTAACCCACGCGCACCGGCGCAAGCCCGGTCACGATTTGTTCACGATTACTGCGAGAAATAATTGCGGTATTCTGTCATTTTTGCGGCGGTTCAGGCGCTTTGAACAGCTGGGAGAATGAGCACCGCGCGCAAGCCGCCTTTCGGGGACTCCTCCAGCTTGAAATCGCCTGCGTAGAGGTTCGCAAGATCAGCCACGATCGACAGGCCAAGGCCTGAGCCCGGCTTGTTCTCGTCGAGCCGGCGGCCACGCTTGATCGCTTTCTTGCGCGCGTCCGGCGACAGTCCAGGACCATCGTCATCGACACAAATGCATAAAAAGCGCCCATCGCTTTCAAGCGGTGCTGCAGATACCGCGACCCGCCGCCGCGCCCATTTGCAGGCATTATCCATCAGGTTGCCAATCATCTCCTGCAGATCCTGTTTTTCGCCTTCAAAGTGGAGATTGCTTGGGCAATCGGCCGTAAGATCAAGCTGGTGATCGCTGTAAATCTTGGCGAGCGCGCCGCGCATCGAGTCGATGACTGGCTTGAGATTGGTCGCGTGTCCCACCACACCGGCGCGCGCCGCCACCCGCGCCCGGTCCAGGTGATGGGTGACCTGCTGGCGCATGATTTCGGCCTGTTCGCTGACCTTTTGCGCAAACGGATCGTCGCGGTCGCGCGCCTCGTTGGTGATGACGCTCAGCGGCGTTTTCAGCGCATGCGCGAGGTTGCCGACGTGCGTGCGCGCGCGCTCAATGATCTGTTGGTTCGCGCGGATCAGCGAGTTCAACTCATTTTGCAGCGGCTGGATTTCCGCTGGCGACTCGCCTTCGAGCGTTTCCGCATCTCCCGAGCGGATCGCCGCGAGCCTCGCGCGGATGTCGCCCAGCGGGCGCAAACCGTAACGCACCTGGAAGAAGGTGGCGACCAGAAGCGCAAACCCCAACGCCGAGAAAGCCGCTATCAGCATCGTGGTAAAGCTCCAGACTGACTGGTCGATCTCCCCCGCGTTGCCGGCCACGGCAAATGTGTAGGCCCGCGCATCGCCCGGTTCGGGGAAAATGATGTCGCGGGAGATGACCCGGAGCAATTCGTCATCCGGGCCGGTGATGTAGCCACGCTCAAATTCGTCATCGCTGCCGGAATCTGGCGGCAGAACTAACGCCTCCGATACCAGCGAGGCGGATTTTAACAGCGGCTCGCTCTGGCCACCCACTGGGGCGATCTGCCAGTACCAGCCAGAAGCGGGCAGCGAAAACAAGGGCTCGCCCAGCGACTCTGGCGCTTCAAGCCGCAATCCGTCCTCCGTGCGAAACGTCGAGCCGATCAGATATTTCGCGTAGCTATTGAGCCGAGAGTCGAAGCTGCTTTCAATGGCGCCGCGATAGAGGGACACGAGAACAACGCCGGTCGCCGGCAAGATGAGTAAAATGCAGGCTGCTGCTGCCGCAGATAAGCGAAAGGCGAGAGAGTTGCGCGTTATCACGGCTGGTTGCCATCGCCGGTCTCCGCGAGCCGGTAGCCCAGCCCGCGCACCGTCTCGATCAGATGCGGCGGAATCTTCTTGCGCAGCCGGCCAACGAACACCTCGATCGTGTTCGAATCGCGATCGAAATCCTGTTCGTACAGATGCTCAACCAGTTCCATTCGCGGCACGACCCGCCCGCGGTGGTGCATCAGGTAGCTGAGCAGTCGGAATTCCAGCGAGGTGAGTTTGATCGGTGCGCCGTCGCAAGTCACACGGGCCGAGCGTGTATCGAGCCTTAGTGGCCCGCATTCGATCTCCGAGCGTGCCAGCCCGGCCTGACGGCGCAACAGCGCGCGAATACGCGCCAGCAACTCTTCCATATGGAACGGCTTGGCGACGTAGTCATCAGCGCCGGCATCCATCCCGGCGACCTTCTCGCTCCAGCGGTCTCGGGCCGTGAGGATTAACACCGGCATGTTGCGCTGCTCGCGACGCCATCGCTCAAGGATGCTCAGCCCGTCCAGCGTCGGCAGACCGAGATCGAGGATCACGGCGTCGTATGCTTCGGTGTCGCCGAGGAAGTGGCCCTCTTCGCCATCTCCCGCGCAGTCCACCGCATAACCGGCTTCCGACAGCGCGGTCTTGATCTGCCGGTTCAGATCCTGATCGTCCTCAACCACCAGTATCCGCATCGCAGCAGACCTTTCGGATAGGCTCCAAGCGGGAGCGGCGCTTATCTCGCGCTTATGCGTAACTGCCTGCGCGTCTCATTCCCAGCGCTTCCGGTGAGCGCAATCACACGAAAATAGGCCGAGGCGCCGCTTCCGCAAAGCTCGACCCGGACGATCCGCGCATCGCCCAGTTGCGCGCGCACTTCATTCTTGATCTGAGAATAAGATTTATAGCCAGACTTTGACCAGGATGAGGTGCAAGCCTGTGCTTGCGCGGTCCCCAACGGCGCGGTCAGCCCGATCAGCAGGGCAAAAATTGCGGTGGCGCATTGCAGCCATTTGAGGAGCGTCGTCATGCGTTCGATCTAGCCATTATCACTTGCATTGGCCGCCAACTTACCGGTCCGCGCGTGAACTGTACATGAATGGGTGTGGCTCACAGCTCGGGTGCTGATCGCGCATCAAGGTTTAGCAAACGGATCAAGTCACGAGCTGATCGCTCCAGTTCGGCTGCAGCGCAATGTGTGTCCATCGAAGTGAGCGGGGAAGGATCAAACTCGGCAAGCGTTTTACAGGAGAGTTCGCCGTACTGCTTCCACGACGAATAATTTGCGAGCACGGCACTCATCATACTGTCGGGCGCAACGTCAATATGTCGCGGAACAAGCGCCGTGACCGGTCGGGCGCTCAGAAGCGCTTCGCTGACCATTGTGAGGCTGTCGCGCGTAA
>CAZNGB010000059.1:0-3726 GCA_964572465.1 uncultured Hyphomicrobiaceae bacterium | reverse complement strand
TGCTGCGCCCGTCAAGATGACGGCCAGCGCAACCGCGCCTCGCCAGCTAGCCATGCTCATCCGCAGGCTCATACGCCACCCAGCCGCGCGGGGTCAGATGCTCCTGTGGCTGGAAGCGAGTCTTGTATGCCATTTTCGGCGAGTCCTTAATCCAGTAGCCCAGATAGACGTAAGACAGGCCTTCGCGACGCGCCCGCTCGATATGCTCCAGAATGATGAAATTACCAATGCTGCGCCAGGAGAGCTCCGGGTCGAAGAAGCTGTAGACCAGCGATAGCCCGTCGCTCAGCCGGTCGCAGAGCGCCACGGCCACCAGCGGCCAGTCCTGCGGATCGGCATCCGGCGCGGCGTCTTTCGGACGCTGACGATACTCGCTCAGGAACGTGTCGATCACGCTGTCGCGCACCATCATCGAGTAATCCAGCGCGGACATGTCCGCCATGCCGCCATCTGCGTGGCGCGTGCCGACATAGTCGCTGAACAGGACATATTGCTCCGCCGTCGGCACAGCCGAGACGCGCTCGGCGTACAGATCCTGATTGCGCTTCCAGATGCGCTTGTTGGTGCGCTTGCGCTCAAACTGATCGACGATAATCCGTACCGACACGCAGGCCGAGCAGTTCTCGCAATACGGGATGTAGGCGATGTTCTGGCTGCGGCGAAAGCCGTTCGTCAGCAGATTGTCGATGATAGCCGAGGATTTCCCCGGCACGAGATGTGTGAACAGCTTGCGCTCGCGCCGGTTCGGCAGATACGGGCAGGGTTGTGGCGCGGTGATGTAGAATTCTGGAAATCGCCTTGCGTGCCTGGTCACGACGTGCTCCGCTTCACAGGCGGAAGGGTGAAGACACCCTGCCGCGCTGCTACCATAAATAGAAACGGTAACGGAACAATCCAAGGCAAATCAAGTGCGCTGGATGGCCTCAGGATTTCGGAAGCGTTTCAAGGAGATGCCGCACCGCATTAAAAATGAGGTGGATGTCCTGCGGCCTTGACAGACGGTGCTCACCGTCGCGTACCAGATGCAAATGCGCATCGTCCTGCGCCAGCCGCTGAAACAGCTCCAGCGAATACCGCCAAGGCACGTCAGCGTCCTGCATGCCCTGAATAATGCGCACCGGTGCGCCCGCGTCGATCGGGGCCTCCGGCGGGAATATGTATTGCTCGCCTTCCTCGATGAGCCGTCGCGTGATCGCATAGCCCGCCCGGTCATGATCCGATGGCCGGATCACCTGCCCGTCGCGTTGCAGCGCGGTGCGCTGTTCTTGCGTCATCTGGTCATACATGTAACCGGTCATGTTCCATGCCGGTGCGATGAGCGCCAGCCCGATTGCCCGCTTCGCGCGTTCCGGGTCTTCGGCCATGAGCCTGCGCACCAACAGCATGGCGATCCAGCCGCCCATGCTGGAGCCGACAATAACGAAGCGCGCCGGATCGGCCCATTCCAGCACCGCACGCGCCTGCGCCAGCCAGTCGCCAATCGTGCCGTCCTCGAAGCGCCCGCCAGACTCGCCGTGGCCGGAATAATCGAGGCTGAGGAAGCCGTAGTCGTGCCAGCCGCACCATTCTGCCAGGCTCATCGCCTTGCCGCCGCGCATGTCGGACTTGAAACCACCCAGCCACATGATCGTCGGGCGGTAAGGGCCGGAGCCAGGATGCCAGATCGTGGCGATATCGGTGGTGTTGCCGCTGGCGTCGATCACCTGAAGGGTTTGCGAAGGCAGGTGGAATTGATTGTTCTCGTTGCTCATTCTAATGTCCCCACTCGTTTCCGGCTCGGGGCGTCAACCATTTCACATCCAGGCGGCGGTTCAAGCGTGACCAGCAAAACCTCATCCACCAAGAAGCCCTCGCCGACAATACTGCAAGTTGTGCCGGAACTCGATACTGGCGGAGCGGAGGCATCAGCGATCGAGATGGCCGAGGCGGTGACGCGCGCGGGCGGCAGGTGTCTGGTGGCGTCGCGCGGCGGGCGGCTGGAAGAGGCGCTGGCGCACGCGGGCGGCGAGTTGTGCCGGATGCCGCTGGCGACTAAGAACCCGCTGCGCATGGCGGCGAACATCGCGGCGCTGCGCCGGCTGATCGTGATGCGTGGCGTTGACTTGGTCCATGCCCGCAGCCGCGCACCGGCGTGGAGCGCGCTGGCGGCGGCCCGGCTGGCTGGCGTGCCGTTCGTGACGACCTATCACGGGGCCTATAATCAGAAGTCGCGCCTGAAGAGCCGATATAACTCTGTCATGGCGCGCGGCGACGTCGTGATCGCCAACTCGCGCTACACGGCTGATCTGCTGATGCGCCGCCACGGCACGCCGCGCGAGCGCGTGCGGGTCATTTATCGCGGGGTTGACGTCGAGCGCTTTGCGCCGGAGGCCGTTTCGCCCGATAGGGTGGCGGCGCTGCGCGCGGTATGGGGCGTTGCGCCGGGCACGCGCGTTGTGTTGCAGATCGCCCGGCTCACGCGCTGGAAGGGGCAGGACGTCGTGATCGGCGCCGCGGCACGCGTGCTCAAGCAGGCGGATATGGCGGATGTCGCCGTCATCCTCGCCGGCGATGCGCAGGGGCGAAATGACTATGAACAAGAGCTGCGCGATCTTATCGCCGCGAACGGGCTGGCGGACCGGATCAAGCTGGTCGGCCACGTTTCGGACGTGCCCGCCGCCTGCCGGGCCGCGGAGATCGTTGTCGTAGCTTCGCGAGAGGCCGAGGCGTTCGGGCGCGCGTCTGCAGAAGCGCAAGCCGCCGAACGCCCGGTCATCGTTGCGGATCGCGGGGCGCTGCCGGAGACGCTTGTGCCCGTCCGCTACCCCGGCGACAAAGGCACCGGCTGGCTGGTCGCACCGGACAACGCGGACGCCCTCGCCGCCTGTCTCGACAACGCCTTAAGACTGCCACCCGAGACCCTGGCGCGGATGGGCGCGTGCGGCCGGGCGCATGTGACGACGAATTTCACGACACGGGCCATGCAGACTGCCACGCTAGAGACATACGATGCGCTTCTTGGCTCGCGCATTACAGAGCGTTTTTGTGACGTCAAGTCCGAAAAAATGCGCGAAACGCCTGAGGCTATGCCTGGCGGCGCGCCGTTTTCAACTTGATCCGCCAAAACATGGAATTTTCTCAAAATTCACTGGTTCCTTCTCACTCAGAATTGATTATGACTACAACCAGGAGCCATCAGATGCCCTTGGCTCGTTGAGACGGGGCTGGTGGGTCTGTACGGTCTTGCGGATGGCTCGAAGGGATGCCCTGACGCATTTTCTCGCACAGACGGCGCATTCTGGTGCAGCAGTTCGTGATTCCTGTTGACGAGGTCTGAACTCAAACGCCGGGCCGCATCTGCGGTTCCGGCGCTTTTTTTCGCGCACCGCCACGCATCTGCAATGCGCCTTCCCCACAGCCACTGAGCGATCCTGTTGCGCGTGCCCTGCTTCCATGCGAGCAAGATGAGCGCCGCCACGCGGCGAATCTGGCAGTATCGCCACAGCGCCAACTTCAGCCGAAGCGAAACATGACATCATCTCACGATCTGTTTGCCGGGCGCGACGGCGCGCGTGAAAAAAGAGAGCCGCGCGGCACGTCCGGCTCTTACACCGCCGCCGACATCGAGATCCTCGAAGGGCTGGAGCCGGTGCGCCGCCGGCCCGGCATGTATATCGGCGGGACCGATGAGAAGGCGTTGCACCATCTGTTCGCCGAGGTCATTGACAACGCGATGGATGAGGCGGT
>CAZNGB010000058.1:0-11969 GCA_964572465.1 uncultured Hyphomicrobiaceae bacterium | reverse complement strand
CCCTTGTCCGACTGGCTGCAATAGGCGTGCACCGCGTTCGACATGGTCACGCAGGGCATGACCGGTTTAACCGGCTCGGAGACCAGCGCCTGCAGCGGGTGGCTCTCGATGGGCAGGCGCACACCCGCCATATGCGCGATGACGCTGGTGTGTCCGGCGGTAACGCTCGCAACGCGCGGGGTCCTGATGCTGCCGCGCGTCGTCTCGATGCCCGTCACAGCGCCGGCCTCGGTCTTGATGTCTGTGACCTCGCAGTTCTGGATGATGTCCACGCCGAGCGCTGAAGCCGCCCGCGCATAGGCCCAGACTACCGCATCATGCCGGTTCACGCCGCCGCGGCGCTGAAGCGTTGCCCCGATGATGGGGAAACGGGCGTTCGGCGAAATGTCGATCGGCGGGCAGAACTCCTTGACCTGTTTGGCGTCGAGATACTCGCTGTCGATGCCGTTGAGCCGGTTCGCCTCGACGCGGCGTTTCAGCATGCGCGCCTCGCCATCGTCATGCGCCAGGTTCAGCACGCCGCGATGACTCATCATGATGTTGAAGTTTAGCTTGCGGTCGAGCCCTTCCCACAACTTGAGCGCATGCTCATAGATTGCCGCGCTCTCGTCGAACAGGTAGTTCGAGCGGATGATCGTGGTATTGCGCCCGGCGTTGCCGCCGCCGATCCACCCCTTTTCGACGACCGCGATGTTGGTCATGCCATGCTCGGAAGCGAGATAATAGGCTGTGGCCATACCGTGACCGCCGCCGCCGATGACGACCGCGTCATATCGATCCTTCGGCTCGGCGTCGCGCCAGGCCGGTAACCAGCCTTTGTGACCGCGCAAACCCTCACGCAGCAGGCGGAAGGCAGAATACTTCTGCATAGCGCATCTCCAGATGAAGGCGATCAGGACAAATTTTCGATCTGCCCTTGCGCGTTTACATACATGGCATTTGCGGCTGGGACCTTGGGCAGCCCAGGCATTGTCATGATACTCCCGCAGACCACCACGACGAAACCCGCCCCGGCAGAAAGCCGCACCTCGCGGACCTCCAGCGTGTGGCCCTCCGGCGCGCCGCGCAACGCTGGGTCGGAGCTGAAGCTGTACTGGGTTTTCGCCATGCAAACTGGCAGGTTGCCATAGCCCAGCTTGGTGAGGCGGCGGATGTCGGCGCGCGCGGCGTCGGACAGGACCACATCGCCGGCGCGGTAAAGCTCGGTGGCGATGGTGCGGATCTTGTCCTCGATCGGAAGTTCCTCAGCATAAATTGGCTCGAAGCTGTTGGCGGGTTGCCCATCGGCAAGCTCGCGCACGCGCGTCGCGATGGCCTCGGTGCCGGCGCTACCGTCCGCCCAGTGGGTGCAGACGAATGCCTCAACGCCCATCCCGGCGCAATAATCCACCACGGCCTGAAGCTCCTCGTCGGTGTCGGTCCCGAAGCGGTTGACCCCGACCACCAGCGGCACGCCGAACTTGCGCAGGTTCTCGATGTGCCGGCCGAGATTGACAGCGCCGGCGCGCACCGCCTCGACATTCGGCTGGCCCAGCTCGCCCTTCTCCACGCCGCCGTGCATCTTGAGCGCGCGCACAGTGGCGACGACCACGGCCGCGCTTGGCGTGAGGCCCGCCTTGCGGCATTTGATGTCGAAGAATTTCTCCGCGCCCAGGTCCGCGCCGAAGCCGGCCTCGGTCACCACGTAATCGGCAAGCTTTAGCGCCGCGCGCGTTGCCCGCACGCTGTTGCAGCCATGCGCGATGTTGGCAAACGGTCCGCCGTGCACGAATGCCGGGTTGTTCTCCAGCGTCTGCACGAGGTTCGGGTTGAATGCCTGCTGCAACAGAACGCTCATCGCGCCCGGCGCATCGATATCGCGCGCGAACACTGGCGACTTGTCATGGCGATAGCCCACGACCATCGCGCCGAGCCGCTCATGCAGATCCTCAAAATTCTTGGCGAGACAGAAGATCGCCATGACCTCGCTGGCAACCGTGATGTCAAAGCCATCCTCGCGCGGCACGCCTTCGGTCGGCCCGCCCAGGCCGATCACCATGCGCCGCAATGCGCGATCATTCATGTCGAGCACCCGCCGCCAAGCCACGCGGCGCGGGTCGATGTTCTGCGCGTTGCCCCAGTGCATGTGATTGTCGAGCATCGCCGCGAGCAGGTTGTGCGCGGAGGTGATGGCGTGAAAATCGCCAGTGAAATGCAGATTGATCGTCTCCATCGGCACGACCTGCGCATACCCGCCGCCAGCCGCGCCGCCCTTCATGCCAAAGCAGGGGCCGAGGCTCGGCTCGCGGATGCACATCGCGGTGCGCGCGCCGATGCGGTTGAGGCCGTCGCCCAGACCGATGGTCATCGTCGTCTTGCCCTCGCCCGCGGGCGTCGGGGTGATGGCGGTGACAAGGATGAGCTTGCCGTCGGGCCGGTCTTCAAGGGTCTTGAGGAAGCTATCCTCGATCTTGCCGATGTGATGGCCGAACGGATAAAGCGCATCATTCGGCACATCCAGCCGCGCGGCGACCTCCGCGATCGGGCGCAAATTGGCGGCGCGGGCGATCTCCAGATCGGACCCGTGCTTCTTGGCGGCAGACTCCGGTTTGCCCTCGGCGTTCAGCATAGCGGCTTCCTTAGTTGAAGAGACGATTTATGGCTTGACTGCGACCACAATCCGAGGTTTCGCGCACGCGGATTTCGACGGCTTGCGGCTTGCGCCGATTGTGCACAGGCCCAACCTGTTTTGTCATCATGGCTTTCGCGGGACTTCAGCAAATACCCGCGCATCTTGCCGAGCAATGCGCCCGCACTGCGGTTCAGTGTCGGCGCATCGTTGTCCGAAAGCGACATGGCGCAATGAGGGGTAGAAAACATCGCGAACCAGCCCTCAACCAAGTGTGTAAGCGTTTGATTACCCTTTCTGTTGAGAGCGGCATGTTTTTGCGCGATTATCGCGGGTCGACTGGTGCTTCATCCACGTCTGCACATGATGATGGTTGAGGCTTGCAAATATGAGTCGCTCGTTTCGGCGATGCGGGTATGTCTGGAGGGCGTGCGATGGAATCTCGCGCGTTGGAACGTCAGAGCATCCATTTTCTGCTGATCCCGAACTTCTCCATGATCGCGTTCTCATCGGCGATCGAGGCCTTGCGGCTGGCTAACCGCGCGCTCGGGCGAACGGCGTATGAATGGCGGCTGATCTCGGAAGACGGTAAGCCGGTTGAGGCGAGCAACCGGGTCGTGCTTGCGGTCGACTCCTCGCTCGATCAGGTGCTTAACGAGGTCACGCATGCCAACGAGTCGAGCATGGTCATTGTTTGCTCGGGCGTGGATGTGGAGAATTTTCATCACCGCGCCGTGTTCAGTTGGCTGCGGCGAATGCATAAGCGCGGCGTGAGCATCGGCGGTCTTTGCACAGGCGCGTGGGTGCTGGCCGAAGCTGGTTTGCTGGAAGACCGCACCTGCGCCATCCACTGGGAGATGATCCCGAGCTTCGCGGAGCGCTTCCCAGATGTGGACGTGAAGTCCAGCCTGTTTGAAGTGGATGATGACATCTTCACCTGCGCGGGCGGGACCGTGGCGCTCGACATGATGCTTTACTTCATCGGGCTGCGCTTCGGGGCGGAGATGGCTGAGAAAGTCTGTGAAGTATGCCTCATGGACCGTGTGCGTCCGGCGCATGACCGCCAGCGCCTGCCGATCGGCTCGCGGCTGGGTATCCAGAACCCGCGGCTGCTGACCATTATCGAGATCATGGAGGCCAACATCGCCGAGCCGGTCTCGCTGGCGCAGATCTCCCAGGGCACAGGCATTTCCCGCCGGCACATCGAGCGGCTGTTCCGTCATCACCTGGGACGCTCGCCGGCGCGGTATTATCTCGAAGTGCGTCTGGAACGCGCCCGGCGTCTGCTGCGCCACTCCAACCTGCCGATTATCGAGGTCGCCGTGGCCTCCGGCTTCGTCTCGGCGTCGCATTTTTCCAAGCGCTACCGGGAGTATTTCGGCCGCTCCCCCCAAATGGATCGCAACTTGCCGGAACTCAGCGGCGGCGAACGCGATACGCCAGATACCGAAGCGGAACTGGCGTGACATCCGCGACACTTTCGCGCCGCATCTAAGCAGTGGCCGCGGCCGCGCCATTGCGCTATGGCAGGTGTAGCTTACCTAAGCGTGTTAAGGACAAGCCAACTTCAGCGGGCGGAGCCGGACCTTTGCGATACGATTATGTCTTTGCAGGCGGGGGGCTAGCGAGCACGCTCGCGGCATATCGCCTGCGCCAAGCCGATCCGTCACTGCGCATTGCGCTGATAGAACGCGCCGGAGAGATCGGCGGCAACCACACCTGGTCATTTCACGGCACCGATCTGAGCCACGCGCAGCACCGCTGGCTGAAGCCGTTTGTCGCGCATAACTGGCCGCATCAGGAGGTCCGCTTCCCAAGCTACCGGCGCGAGTTGCGCACCTCGTACCATTCCGCAACCTCGCAGCGGCTCGCTGCCATCGCAGCGCGTGAATTCGGCGAGGACTTCTTGCTCGGCCGGGATGTTGAGAAACTGGACAATCGGCACGTGTCGCTGTCGGACGGGCAAACCATCGAAGCCGACTGCATCATTGACGGGCGCGGCGTGCGCGGCGACGATAACCTGACACTGGGCTATCAGAAGTTTGTCGGCAAGGAAGTACGGTGCACGAAGCCGCATGGCCAGAGCGTCCCGATCATCATGGACGCCACCGTGCCACAGCAGGACGGCTACCGCTTCATCTACACGCTGCCTATGGATGAGACACGCATCCTTGTCGAAGACACCTACTACAGCGATGGCCCCGACATCGACGACGACGTGCTGACATCGGAAATTGATGCCTACTGCGAACGGCGCGGCTTCGAGGTCAACGAGGTCGTGCGCGAGGAGCGCGGCGTGTTGCCGATCGTGCTGACCGGGGATATCGACGGGTTTTGGGCCTCATCGGGCGGGATACCGCGCGCCGGGATGCGCGCAGCGCTGTTTCACCCCACCACCGGCTACTCCCTGCCCGACGCGGTGCGGTTCGCCGATCTGCTGGCCGACAAGCGGCCCAAGACCACCGACCAGGCGCACACGCTGGCCCGGCGCTACTCGAAAGCCACATGGCGCCAGCGCAACTTCTTCCGCGTGCTCAACCGTTTTTTGTTCTTCGCCGCTGATCCGGACAAGCGCGCGGGCGTGATGGAGCGGTTCTACACCCTGCCCGAGCCGCTGATCGAGCGGTTCTACGCCTGCCGCCTAACGCCGTGGGACAAGGCTCGCATCCTGATCGGTCGCCCGCCCGTGCCGGTCTCTCGCGCGCTCCAGAACATCTGGGTCGCACACCCCGCGACCGCAAAAAACGCATAATCCGCGGGCAATGAAAATTTTTTCGCGCCACCCGCAACCCGCATGACCCTGATGCCCCGAGACCCGATTGTCCTCGAAAGCAAACGGCGTATCGAGCGCGGCTCCAAGAGTTTCGCCGCTGCGGCCAAACTGTTCTCGCGTGAAACGCGCCATGACGCATACATGCTGTATGCCTGGTGCCGTTATTGCGACGACCGGATTGACGGACAGGATTTCGGGTTCCGCGCGGATCGCGCCGGGCCTAGCGCCTGCGCGCTGTGCCTCGCCGAATTGCGCGAAAAGACCGAGGCGGCGCTGCGCGGCGAAGCGGATGAACCGGTGTTCGAGGCGCTGGCCCGCGTAGCCGCCAAACATGACATCCCGGCGCGGCACCCGCTAGAGTTGCTCGACGGGTTCGCTATGGATGTCGAGGGCCGGCACTACGAAACCATCGAGGATACGCTGGATTATTGCTACCACGTCGCCGGGGTGGTCGGCGTGATGATGGCGATGATCATGGGCGTGCGCGACCGCGCCACGCTGCTGCGCGCCTGCGATCTCGGCCTCGGGTTTCAACTGACCAACATCGCCCGCGACGTGATGGAGGATGCGCAGGACGGGCGCGTCTATATGCCGGCCGAATGGCTGGCGCTAGCGGGCGTACCCGGCGATCGCGTGGCGGATCCGGCCTATCGCGAGGAGGTTGCGGCGGTCGTCGGCAGGCTGCTCGATCTGGCCGATGCCTATTATGTGTCAGCGCGTCAGGGCATCGCCGAGTTGCCGTTGCGCTCGGCATGGACGATCGCAGCGGCGAGCCGAATCTACCGCGCGATTGGCCGCGATGTGCAAGCGCTGGGTCCGCGGGCATGGGACAAGCGCGTCAGCACCAGCCGCGCGCGCAAGCTCGGCAGCTTGAGCATGGGCGGGGTCGATGCGATCGGCGTGCACACCCTTGCCGCGATCCGGCCCGTGCAGCCGCGCGGCGCGCTCTGGACCAAGCCCAGCCTGATCGAGCGCGACGAGCGCGCTTAGGCCCCTGCTTGTGCCCGTCGCAGCGCGTCATGCGCGGCCGGAAGCCGCCACCACGGCAGATACGGGAACAGGTGATGCTCGTGGTGATAGCCGAAGTGGAAACAGGTCAGCAGCGACAGCCAGTGCGGATAATCATTGGTGCGGCTGTTATGCGTGTCAGCAAACGGTGCCTGTCCGGGCTGGTGGGGCAGATATGTGCCGAAATAAAACAGCTGCAGCGATGAGACAATCGCAGGCAGCGCCCAGAATACCCAGATGTTGACCAGCGGCGCGCCCAGCACCAGCACATAAACCAGGACCGCGGCGAGAATGATGAAGAACTCGCGCCCGGAAAAATACTCCCGGAAAAAACGCGCATACCATGCCCAGAATGAATGCGGCGCATCTTCGTGGAAGTCCGGATCATGCGCCGTGCCGGCGTGGCGATGGTGGTCGCGGTGCTTGGCCTTCAGCGTGTCGAAGTCAAACGCGGCGTAAAGCGCCAGGCAGACCCGCCCGAACCACCGGTTGACCGCGGGCCGCCCTGGCGCCAACGTGCCATGCATGCAGTCATGCGCGACAATGAAGATACCGACGTAAAGCCAGCACTGCGCCGCGACGATCGCCACAATGAGCGCCGGGTTGAGCGCGGCGAGGTCCACGAAGAATACCGCATAGACATGCAGCGCCAGCCAGGCAAGGATCACGCCTGTTGCCAGGCTCAGACCGATCACCGTGGTCCGGCGCTTGTCCGCCCCGCCGATGCTCTCGCGCACCTGGGTGATCACCTGTTCCATGTCTTGAGCTCCTCAATTAGCCCGCGTGCCGATGCGCCAGCAAGTTCGCGGCAGCCAGCGCCACAAAGCCCGTAGCGCCCAACACCAGCCAGGGCAACAGCACGGCATCCAGCCCGCTGGCGCGCCAGAATATCTCGTTATAGGCTTCCACCGCCCAGGTGTTCGGTGTCAACCAGCCGATATCTTGTATCCATTGCGGCATGAGGAAGCGGGGCACCATGCTGCCGCCGATCGCGGACACAAGCAGCACTACGATATTTGTCAGCGTCTGCGCCTGTTGCTTGCTGCGGCACAACAGCACGAACACAAGCGCCAGCCCAGCCGCGGCAAGTGCGCTGACCAGCGTCGTTCCGGCCCAGGCCAAGATGTTTCCTGGCAAGTCCACGCCAAAGCCCAGCCACGCCACCACGAAAATGATCGTCACCTGAACGATGCCTTGCGCGACGAGAAACGCAAATTTGCCCTCCACGAGCACGCGCGCGCCGCCGGGGCCATAGGTCAGCCGGTCGAACAAACCCGCCTCCTTCTCCTCAAGCAGCGAGATCGCCCCGACAACCGAGGAATACAGCAAGAACAGGATCGCCACTGCCCCGGCATAGTACGACACGCCGCTGGACACGCCGCCCGCGCCCGCGACGCTCACCTTCTCGATGCCCGGCTGCATGCGCAAAGTTTCACCGCTGTCGCCTGTCCGGGCGGGAGCAGCGTCGATCCGGGCGCCAAGCTCCTGGGTCTGGGCGTCGGACAGCTGCAACACGCTGCGACCCAGCTCTTGCGCGGCGCTACGCAGTGGCGCGCGCGGGAATGCCGCGAAATAGGCCTCGTTAAGCGCGCCCTCGAAGATTGACACCGCGATCTCGCGCGCTGGATCAACAATGATTTGCAGCGCGGGAGAGGTGCTCTCATTCGGGTTGTCGAGCGGTCCACCGCCTGCTTTCACAATCAGCCCGACATCGGCAGCGCCGGTGCGCACCAATTCGCGAACCTCCGCGGCGGACAGCCCGTTGTCGGAGCGGGTCTGGCTCAAGCTGGGGCTGTCGAAGATCGCGTCAATGAGCTTTGCGGAGGCTTCGCTCTGGCGCTCATCGCTGAGCGCAATGTTCAGGTTGATAGTGCCGCCGACCGTGCCAGCGAAGATCACCGCGAAGATGACGAATACGGTGGCCGGCAGCGCGAAGGCCGAGGCCAGCGCGCCGCGATCGCGGATCAGGTTGAGCAGCATCACGCGGAACGCGGCCATCCTCATGGCTGCGTTCCCTGGTCGGCGAAATGGTTTAGCAGCGTGTCGAGGCCGGGCCGGCGCACGCGGATCTCCTGCGCCTCGGGCTTGTCGGCCAAGAGCGTGCGGAACACGCGCGGGAGATCATCGCCACTCATTTCAATGAGGCCGCGCACGGCGTTGCTGCGCGGATCAACGGTGAAGCCGGCAGCGCGCAGCGCATTGCATTCCTCGGCCCCCATCGCCGCGTCGATCGGTCTGCTCGCCGTGACGGAGATTTCCATGCGGTCGCCGAAATATTCGCGCACCAGCGCATCGGGCGCGCCACTTGCCATGATCTGCCCGTCCACCATGATCGCCACGCGGTCGGCGAGCGTTTCGGCCTCTTCCATGTCGTGGGTGGTCAGCAGGATCGCCAGGCCCTCATCGCGTAGCTGCTGGAGCATATCGCTAATGTCTTCGCGCGCGCGTGTGTCGATGCCCACCGTTGGCTCGTCGAGGATCAGCAGCCTGGGAGCGTGCATCAGCGCCGCGCCGATATTCACCCGCCGCTTCATGCCCCCAGACAGTGAGCGCACCGGATCATTGCCGCGCGCACTGAGCCCGATGCGTTGCAGCAGCGTATCTGCTGATGTCTCCAGACGGTCCGGCGCGACGCCCATAAGGCGGCCGAACACCGTGAGGTTTTCGCGCGGTGTGAGCTTGTCGTAAATCGCCAACTGCTGCGGGACCAGCCCGATTTTCCCGCGCGCGGCCGGCGTCTGGCGCGGGTCCTGGCCTAAGACCATCAGCTGCCCGCTCGAAAGCGCGATACGTCCGGTGATTGCCTTGACCAGCGTGGACTTGCCCGCCCCGTTGCGCCCGAGCAGCACGAGGATTTCGCCCGGAAACGCGTCGAGGCTGGCGCCGCGCAGCACCCCTCGGCTGCCATAAGCGTAGTGCGCGTCCTCGACATGCAGAAGAGCTTCTTCAAGGGCTGGCTGCGGCTTCGGTGACACTGGGCCGCCAGGACCAGCGTCTTCGGACGCATGTGTTCCCTCCAGCGGAGCGTCTTCGCCGGATCGCGGGTCTGTCGCCAGCTCGGCTTGTTGTCTTGACACGTTCAGGACATGCTCGCGGTATCGGTCCCGGCCTCGGGACGCTGTTTCATTTTCGCGCACAGGATATCTGCCAGCTGCCCGGCATATTGGGCCAGCAGCTCGCCATCCGCCCCGAGTTCGCGGACCTGCAGGACCGCCTGATCCATGGCGGCGCGCGCAGACTGCCTGGCGGCGTCGATACCCATAATGCGCACCAGCGTCGGCTTCTCGCCGTCGTGGCCCACCGTCTTGCTGGCCGACTCGCAGGTGCTCACAGCATCTATCAGATCATCGAAAGTCTGAAACGCTACACCGATCGACATGCCAAAGTCGCGCAACCTCGCCACATGCTCAGGTCGGCGCCCGGCCGCACGACCGCCCATTTGCGCCGCAGCAGCGAACAGTGCCCCGGTCTTGCGCGCGTGGATCGCCTCGATCTCGTCGGCCGTCATCGGCGCGGCAGCATTCAGATCGGCAGCCTGTCCCGCGACCAGCCCGTTCAGGCCGATGGCTCCGCTTAGCATCGCAGTCAAGTCCGCACGGCAATCGCCGTCAAGCCGCTCCTCGCCGCTGATGACAGCAAATGCCTCGTTCAACAGCGCGATGCCAGCGAGGATTGCGGTCGACTCGCCAAATTCGCAATGATTTGCCGGGCGACCACGTCGCAACGACGCGTTGTCCATGGATGGCAGATCATCGAAAATCAGCGAAGCTGCGTGCACCATCTCGATGGCGCAGGCTGGGGCGAAGGCTTCCGGGCGTTCCGCCTGAGCATGGCCAGCGGCAACCATCGTCAGGATACCGCGTGCGCGCTTGCCAGGCGCCAGGAGGCTGTAACGGATCGCGGCGGCCAGATCATGTCCTGCACCTGTGGTCTCAGGCACCGCATTTTCCAAAGCGGCATCGATCTGTTGGCCGATTTGCGAAACCACGTTATTAATGTGCTGGTGCATGGCATTGCCTTCGGCGACGTGTTCCCATCTCGTCCCTTCCGGGCCTTCTGCTCCTGTTTTAGTCCGATCAGGCGGGAACCGCCAGCGAATGTCAGTCGTAAGAACGCCTGTGGGGAAACATCGGTTCAATCGCGTGCCGGGTAGGCCCGTTGTTAACCACGCCGGAAACAGTTCACACCCGCTGGGCCAGATCAGTTGACCTTCATGGCCGACATAGTCACACGCAAGGACGAACACCTCAATATCGTACTGAGCGGCGCGGCAGCCGGAAGGCCTGGCGCGACCGGGCTCGATATAGTCCGGTTCGAGCATGTCGCCCTGCCCGATATCGATATTGATGAGGTCAGCCTGAGCACGCTGTTTCTGGGGCATGAGTTGGGCGCGCCGCTTCTCATCAGCTCGATGACCGGCGGGGTGGATCGCGCAGCGCAGATCAACGCCAATCTGGCCGAGGCCGCGCGGGAGCTGAATATCGCGTTCGCGGTCGGCTCGCAGCGCGTGGCGATCGAGACGGGTCAGATGGCCGGTTTCGACCGCAGCCTGCGCGACAAGGCCGGGCGCGCGCCTATTCTTGCCAATTTCGGCGCTGCGCAGCTCAACAGTTGGAACGGCCAGGACGCGGCGCGTCGCGCCGTGGAGATGATAGACGCCAATGCGCTCGTCATTCACCTCAATCCGCTCCAGGAAGCGCTGCAGCCCGGCGGCGACCGGAACTGGTCTGGCCTGCTTGGCCAGATCGAGATGCTGGCGCGCATGGCCGATGTGCCGATCATCGTCAAGGAGGTCGGCGCAGGCATTTCCGGCGCTATGGCGCGCAAGCTGGTTGATGCAGGCGTCGCGGCTGTGGATGTGGCCGGCGCGGGCGGCACGAGCTGGGCAGCTGTGGAGGCGGCGCGTCTGAAGGACCCCGTGGCGCGCGCAGCCGCCGAACCATTCGCGGACTGGGGTATCCCGACGGCCCACGCCATCGCCGATGCGCGCCGTCTTTGCCCCGAAGCGACGATCATCGCCTCGGGCGGCATCCGCAACGGACTGGATGTGGCCCGCGCGATCCGCCTGGGCGCGGACATCGCCGGCACGGCGGCGGGGGTCCTCGATGCCGCATTGACATCGAGCGAGGCCGTCGTCGATCACTTCCACAGCATCATCGGCGCGCTGCGCGTGGCCTGCTTCTGTACGGGCAGCCGCACGCTAGCCGACCTCAAGCAGGCGCGTCTCATCCAACCGGGGGCCTAAGCAAGCAAGGCTCGGGAGAAAGCTGACATGGATATTGCAACGGATCAGGCCAATGACGGCGGGCAAAGCGCGATCGGCGCACCACATGTAAAAACCGGCGGTGACGGCCGCGCGGTCGTGGTCGGCGCGGGCTTTGGGGGTCTGGCCGCGGCCTTGCGTCTGCGCGCCAAAGGCTATGACGTCACGCTTGTCGACCGTGCCCCGCGTTGCGGCGGGCGCGCGCAGGTGTTCGAACGCGACGGCTTCCGCCACGATGCCGGTCCAACCGTGATCACCGCCGATTTCCTGTTCCGCGAACTGTTTGAGCTGTTCGGCAAGCGTCTGGAAGACTACCT
>CAZNGB010000057.1:0-11970 GCA_964572465.1 uncultured Hyphomicrobiaceae bacterium | reverse complement strand
CGGCAGCCAGACGGCTAACGTTGACCTGCGCATCATCGCCCGCCGCGAACACGATGAGCTGGCGGATATCCTCGGCTCTCATCGCGCGGCCGTTCGATGCGCGCAGCCCGTGCAGGTTGATCCGCCATGTGAATGCGCCCGGCGGCAGCGCACGCTCGATGTTCGCGCGGCTGGCGTAGTCATATGAGGCGCTATCATCCATGCGCACCACCACGGTCACCGGGGCGCGCGCCTCGATGCGCCCCTCAAGCACCAATGCATCGGCCGCGCGCATTAGCGCAAGCTGCGGCCCGGCCAGATGGATCGGCAGCGCGCCGCGCTCCAGCTCGGCGGCTGTCACCGGCGCGCACAGGCACAGCACGAGAAGAAGGCCCGCCGCTCTCATATTGCCTCCAGCGCGTCGGCGGCCTGGCGCGCGCGCGCCGCCCAGCTTTCGGCCTCGACGCTCGCGCGGCGGACCTCGCGCCCATCGCGCATCGCCAGCGCGCGGTTGAGCGTGTCTGCAAAACATTCGCCGGGCCGATACACGCTGACCAGGTGCCGGTATGGCGCGAGCGCGGGGAAATCCGTCGCGGCGATCGGCGCGCCGGCGGCGAGATACTCGCGCAGCTTGAGCGGGTTGCACGCGCGGATTTGCGCGGTGTCGCGGAACGGGATCATCGAGACGTCCCAGTGCTGGGCATAGCCGGGCAGCGCGGCGTGCGGACGTGGGCCAAGTAGGTGGATGTTCGCGCGCGCTTTCAGGGCGCTCAGGTCGGTGCGCTCCGGGCCGATCAGTACGAAATGCCAGTCGGGCAACATGTCGGCGGCCTGCACGATCAGACCGATGTCGAGCCAGGCTGACAAGCTGCCATAAAATCCGGCGATGGGGCCGCCCGTGGGCAGATCATCGGCGCGTGGAGCGGGCCGCGCAAACAGCGCCGTGTCCACCCCGTGGGGCAGATAAATGGCACGACTACCGGAAAACCGCCCGGCCAGCGACTCGCTCGCGGCGAACACCACGTCAGCGCGCGCGGCCAGCCTGCGTTCCAGCGCAGCGACCGGGGCATGATCAACGCCGTCCAGTGCAGCGAAATCGTCACCGCAGTAATAGGCCACGCTGTCCAACTCCAGCGCCTCCACGGCGGCGAGCGCGGTCGGCAGCGACGCCCAGAGGATTGGTTTGTTCAGACCGCTCAGGCGGGGCGCGATCTGCCGTCGTAGCAGCACGCGGTTGGCCCGATGCGCCAAAGCGCTGCCTGGCCACGGGATCGCCAGCGGCGGCAGGACATCGATGCCCTCAGGCACGTGAGACGGCGCGGCGTGGCCCGATGCCTGCCCCAGCTTCTGCGCGGCGCGGCGCAAATCCTTCACGCCGATGCGCGGCCGGCGCAGCCCGATGGAGTTGACCCACAGCACGCGCCGGTCCCGCGCCAGATGCGTCACGAGATGCTGCGTCGCGCTCGGGTGCGCGCCCCAATCCTCGCCAAACACAATCAGGTCACGCGCCATGCCCGCCTCCGATCGGTCTGATGACCCGCGCCGGGCAACCGCCCGCGAGCACGTCCGGCGGCAGGTCTTTCGTGACCACGCTACCCGCCGCGACCACCGTGCGCGCGCCGACCGTCACGCCCGCCATCACCGTTACCCCGGTCGCCAGCCAGACATCGTCCTCCAGCACGATATCGCCGACCTGACCTTCGGTGTCCGGCAGCCCGGCAGCGCGCGCCGCCGCGTCCATCGGGTGGCCTGGATAGCCCGCCAGGAATGCCCGCCCGGCAATGCGCACATTGTTGCCAATCCGCACGCGCCGCCCCACCGCTATGGTCGTCTGCCAGCCAAGATCGACGTTGTCGCCGACCTCCAGACGCGGGTTCGCCGAGGCCGTGCGTCCCGAGATCGTGATCTGACCGCTGACCCGGCAGCCGCGCCCCAGCGTGATCGCCACCGGCCCGGTGACAAGCGGCATCCCGCCATAGAGGAACAGCCCCGGCGCGGGCTGAGTGAGCCGGCTTTGGAACAGCGGCGTGTACCACAGTGCGCGCGTGAGATAGCCCCAGCCGCCTGCCACCATCCGGTGAAAGCCGTAAAGCGCGCGGTGCAGGCCCGGCACGCTCGGCAGGCTGGCGTGGCGCGCACCTTTCGCCGCGCGGTAGGCGGCCTTGGCCAGCGGATCGTCGCGGCGCTTGACCCATTGCCGGACAGGATGAATGAGGCTCACGACGGCTTTCCTGTGCTATCGCTCAGCGGCTGATGACATAATCGCTGGCAATCAAGCACAATTTGCCGAAATAAAACGCAAACCGGCTCGCCCGATTTTGTTTAGACTTTTCCTTGTTTCGATATGAAGTGGGACAGCGATGCGGTGATCGCGATCAGGATGTAAAGCGGCCATGTGAATGCCTGAGTCAGGAAAGTGCCAGCCACACAGAAGCCCGCGAGCCCGGCAAATACCGCCGTCGCGCTGGCCCGCAAAATCGGCGGTGTTGCCGGATCGGCATGGAGCGCGGTGACAGCGCGGCGAATGGCGATGACGGTGACCACGATCATGAACACAAAGACGATTAGCCCGAGGAAGCCGCCTTCGGCCAGCACCTGAAACCATGTGCTATGCACGGCTTTGTTCTTGCCGTCCCAATGCGGGGTGTAGAAGAAAAAATTCGAATAAAAATTGTCGATCCCGACCCCTGTCAGCGGGTTCCCCAGCGCCATGCGCCAGGCCGCCACCCAGGCGTAGAGCCGGCCCATCGCCGATTCGTCGATGCCGTCTTCATGCGCGCCGCCGGACTGGCGCTCGGAAATGCCCGCCACCGCGGCAAGCCCCAGAAGCGCGACGATGCCGATCGCGGCGAGCAGCAACTTCGACTTGATCACCCGCAGACCGAAAATCCCGAAGACCGTCAATATCCCCAGCAGTCCGCCCCGGCTCTGCGTGGCGATGATCGCCCAGACGATCAGCCCGGTCCCAGCGAGCCCGAGCAGCCGGTCGATGAAGCCGCAGCGATAAATCACCAGCGCGATAGCGAAGGCGAGCGGGAACAGCAGCACGAGCGCCAGATCGTTGGGATCGCCCAGCACGCTGCCGATGTCCCGTCCGATGGTGACGCGCGTGCCCTCCACCAGGCCGATGCCGGCGAGCTTGTTCTGGATCGCGACGACCGCCACCGCCATGCCAGCCGCCACCAGCAGCCGCGCCATCAGGCGGTAATGCCAGGGTTCGCGCAGCAGCCAGGCGATGGCCAGCGTCATCACGGCAATCTTCCAGTAGATGCCGGTCCAGAATGCAATCGCCAGAGGTCGGTTCGAGGCGAAGATCAGACCGGCCGTGATGAGCGCGAAGAAGATCAGAAACACGCGCAACTCGCGCGTCATGAAGGGCTGGATGCGCCGCGTGATGAAGATATGCCAGCCCAGCACGGCCAGCGTCGCCATCGCCAGAAGCTGCGGGATTTTGAGCGGCCCGAGCACGGGGAACGCCTCATGAATGCGGAAAAACGAAAAGATCACGAAGGCGACGCAGAGCAGGAACGCACTGCGAAAGGCAATCACGACGGCGATCGGCACCAGTCCGGCGGCGGGGGCGACCAGCGGATGGCCGAGCATGATCATTGCGCCCGCAACCGCGATGCTCGACAGCCCGGCGATGGCAAGCTCGCCCCACAGAGGCACGCCGCCGGAATGGCGCGGAACGGCCGTCATCGCGACAGTCTCGCGCGCAGATCAGCCAGCGAACCGGGGGAGATGCCAGCCAGTCCCGTGCGGTACAGCAGCGCCGCCAGGACCATCAACGCAGCCAGTGTCCAGCTTGCGCGCGCGATCAGCGCATCGGCAGGCGGCGCGACCCAGATCAGCCCGGCCGCCAGCGCGCAGGCCGCAAGAAACGGCCCCCAGGCGTAGTTGACCGGCGCGCGCTCGCGCCCAAGCAGCAGGAACAGCCACAGCCGCGCCAGATGCCCGGCAATTGTCGCCGCGATTGCGCCGAAAGCGCCGTAGCCCGGGATCAGCAGCGCGTAAAGCGCCAGCGCGACCAGCGCGCCGACCACGTTGACCAGTAGCACGCGCAGCCCGTGCGACGCGGCGTAACAGCCGATGTTCGACATGCTGCATAGCTCGTTGAGCAGCGATATCGCCACCACGAGCGGCAGAAAGACGATGGCGCGCGCATAGTCCGCCGGGAAAGCCGTGTGAATGAAGATCGGGCCTGCCAGCGCGACGAACAGGCCGGACATCAGCAGGATACTGACGCCGCGCCCCCATGCGCCCGCGATCTCGCTCAGCCCGCCGGGCCGCGCCAGCATGGCGATCCGCCGCGCGTTCCACCACAGCATGAAGGGCTGGTTCAGCAGCGCGGTGGCCAGGCCGAGCTTGACCGCGAGGCCGTAAAACGCGATTTCGGCATCCGAGATCGTGCCGGACAGAAACCAGCGGTCGCAGTTGCCCAGCGCAAACATCGCCAGCAAGCCGCCAACCAGCGGCAGGCCGTAGCCGCCCACGCTGCGCATCGCCTGCGCGGAGAAGCCCAGGCCCGTGCGCCGGATCTGCGCGATCAGCAGCACCCCCGCGAAGCTGAGCGCGACGACCGCGTTAGCGATCAGCACGCCGGATGCGCCGCCGCCAGCATAAAGCACGCCGATGGTCGCGCTCGCCTGCACCACGGCGCGCACCGCGATAAAGCCGAAAAAGCGCCACGCCTGATCGCGAAAGCGCATCCAGATCAGCGGCATCTCGATCAGCCCGGTGGCCGCCGCGCCCGCCAGACCCCAGCGCACAGCCGCCTCGTTGATGGCGATGCCGACCAGCGCGATCAGCCACGGCGCGCAGAGTTGAACCAGCAGCGCCAGCACCGCCACGATCACCAGACCGGCGCCAAGCAGTTCGGCGGCGCAGCGCCGTTGCGCCCGGCGCACGGGTTCCATGCTGGCGAACCGCATCACCGTATCGGCGAGGCCGAGCGTGAATATCAGGCTGGTGAACTCGATCAGGCTGACAGCCACATCAAGCCGCCCGAATTCGTCTGGCGACAGGAAGTGCGCCATCAGTGGGATGGTGATGATCGAGAAGCCCTTATCGAACCCGACCGCCGCGACATAGGCGAATGGCCGGCCGATCGAGGCTTTAATGCCCATCATATCCGCCTTGTGATATCTGCCTCGTGATATCCGCCTTCTGGCAAGCTCGGGCGGCGCGCATTAAACAGATTGAAATAGGCGGCAGATACTACTTAAAGGTGTGTAACAAAGCGTAATCGGCACCAACCGGAACGAGAGACCCGCCATGCAACAGCCGATCTGCTCGGTGGTCATGCCGACTCGCGACTGTCTGTCGTATCTGCCGGCTGCGCTGGGCTCCGTCGCGCTGCAGAACCGATCCGACATAGAAGTGATTGTGGCAGATGACGGCTCCAGCGACGGCACGCGGGACTGGCTGGCGGCGCGGCGCGCAAACCTGCCGCCGCTGCGGATAATCGAGACCGGCGGCGTTGGCCCGGCGGGTGCGCGCAACGCGGCGATCGCGGCGTCGCAAGCGCGCTACATCGCGTTTCTGGATGCCGACGATGTGTGGTGGCCGGACAAGCTGGAGCTGCAACTGGCCTGGCATGAGGCGCACCCCGAAACCGGCTTTTCGTTCACCGATTATCTGCATGTGAACCCTGACGGGCGGCAACTGGGCACCTGCTTCGCGTTCTGGTCCAGTCCGCTGGCGCAACATGCCGGCCGCGGCTTCAGCGCACTTCCGGATGCTGAACTCTCGCTGCTTGCGACCAACGTGGTGGGTACGTCCACTGTGGTTGCGCGGCGTGCGGCGCTGGAGGAGGTCGGCGGCTTTCGTTCGCTGGTCTCGGCGGAGGACTGGGATTTGTGGTTACGCCTTGCCGCGCGCTGGCCGGTTGGCTTCAGCGCAGCAATCACGGCGAGTTATCTCATGCGTCCGGGCAGCGAAACCGCGAAAGGCTGGCAGCGGCTGAGCGCAATGCGCAAGATCCTGGCGCGATATGAGGGCCGCACCGACGAAGCGGCTCGCCGGGCGGTGAAGATCGCGCGCAGCCGGTTGGCCGCGGCGGAGGCTGAACTGGCGCGCGCGGAGGGCCGGGCATGGCGTGCGATCCGCTCTGGCGCGGCGGCCGCGGTCCGGCAACCCAGCTTGCGCGCCTGGCGCAGCCTCGCGGCTGACTGCCGCCGCGTGTTGAGCCCCCAGCGGACCGGCGAATGAACGTGTTCGACGCCACCGCCGAAGCCACGCTCGAAGGCGCACGCCGCCTGCGCCAGATGCTCCAGCGTGAGTTGACCAACACTCGCATCAGTGCGGACATCGCCAGCGATTTCTGCCTCGCGGTGAATGAGGCAACCACCAACGCCGTCCTGCATGGCCGGCCTGCGCCGTCACGGATCAGCGTGCGCGTTGCAATCCACGGCAAGATGCTCGACTTCGAGATCATCGATGATGGCGGACCTTTCCACGATTTTGATCAGCGCCACAAAGCCGTGGAAGCCAGTTCGCGGATGGAGGCGCAAGAAGGCGGCCTCGGCTTGCCGCTCATTCAGCAACTCGTAAGTGAGATCGCCTACGAGCCAGGACCGCCGAATGTGCTGCGCGGGCGGCGCAAACTGTATCGGGCGCGGCCGGCGTTGCTGCTTGTTGAGGACAGCGAGACACTGCTGCGGCTCTACGCGGGCTTCCTGGATGCGCGGTTCCGGGTCAAGGCCGCGCGGACCGTCGCGTCGGCGCGCGCAACGCTTTTGAGCGAGCCGATCGACATCGTCGTCACCGACTTTCATCTGGGCAACGAAAAGGCCGTCGACCTGCTGAACGCGATGCGGGACGATCAGCTCGACCGGCCCATCCCCACGGTGCTGATGACCCAGGACCGCGAGACGCAGACCGAGGATGCGGTGCTGGAAGCGGGGGTTGAGCAATTCCTGTTGAAGCCGATCACGGCGGCGGCCTTGAACCGCGCGGTAGACCTGGCGCTATCGAGCCATCAGAAGCGGCTGAGCCATTTCTTCGCCTATCTGGGGCGCGACGCCCAGACGCTGCTCAGTCCGCGTTTGCCTGAGCAGCTTGATGGCTACCGCTGCCGCGTGCTTCACGGTACGGCGCTTTGGGGCGGCGGCGATTTCACGCTGAGCTTGCCGGCGCAGGGCTTCCAGCGCGTCGTACTCGGCGACGCCATGGGGCATGGGCTGCCCGCCAAGGCGACGGCGCTCACCTATGCGGCAATGCTGCGCACGATCGACGCGCTCGGCGCGCGCAACGCCGGCCAATTCCTGGACCAGCTCTCGGCGGCTGTCGGGCACAGGCATTTTCCGCCCGGCATGATCGCGACGATCCTTGTCGCCGACCTGTTCGGCGATGGCCGGGTGGCGGTGGCCAGTGCGGGGCATCTGCCCTTGGCCATCCTGGGAGAGACCGGTTGCCGTATCGGCAGACATGGCGGCCCGGTGCCCGGCTTCGATGAGCAGGCGCGCTATGAGGTTGAAGCGCTCAGGCTCACGCCAGGCGAGCGGCTCGTTCTCGTTACGGATGGGCTGGATCCCGAAGGCATGGCCCAGGGCGACTTTCCAGCGGCGCTGGCCGAGCGGCTGGCGGCGTTCCGGCACGCGCCGCTTGACGATCTGTGCAGTGATCTGGCGGGCTATGTCGGCGAGGCTCTTGGTGCCGCTCCCAGCGACGACTGGACCGCTATCATCATTGAGCGGGGGTCGTAACCTCTGCTGGGTCCGGCTGGCCGATCAAGGGTTGTCCAGCCGCGCGGGCATAAATCTGAGCCAGGCGCGCCATGCCCGCTTCAGCGGAAAAATGCGTGCGTGCGTGCAACTGCGCCGCGTTCGCCAACGCCAGTCGCGCGCGCGGCTCCATATCCCGCCACTCATGGACCGCCTCCCCGGCTGCGCGCAGGTCTCCCGCGCCGAACAGCCAGCCTGACACACCCGGCGCGACCACGCGCGGCAGCCCGCCGACATGCGCGGCGACGACCGGCACGCCACGAGCGATCGCTTCCAGCGCCGCCATCGGCAGCCCTTCCGCGCGCGAGGGCATCACCAGCAAGCCCGCATCCGCCCAGATCGTTTCCGGGTCGCGCGCAAAGCCGTGGAAAGTGATCTCGCGACCATATTCCACCTCAAGCTGACGGCGCAGCGGCCCGTCGCCAAAAATATGCCAGCCATCGCCGCCGACGCGCTGCGCCAATGCGCAGAACAGGTCAGCGCCCTTCTCGCGCACCAGACGTCCGACGAAGATTATGCGCGAGCCAGGTTGCGGCGGACCCGGCGGCATCTCGACGAAATTCTCCAGAAGCGCCGCGCGGTAGGGGAGGCTGCGCGCGATATCCTCGCTGACTGCGATGCGCGGCGCGAGCAGCCCGCTCCACTCGTCAAGCCGCTGATACAGGCCCACCGGGAATGGCTCGCGCAGGCCGGCGTGGTAGGAGGTGATCACGGGCGTGCGTGTCAGCAGGCGGATCAGCCGGGCAAGCATGTTGGCGCGGTAGCCATGCGCATGGATGAGCGCCGGGCGCTCGATCCGCACCGCGCGCAGCAGCCCGCGCATGCCCCCATCAAGCCGCTCTACCGGTAAACCTGCGTCGTGGAACATCTCGAAGCTCGGATGGTCCGCATAGGCCGCGAGCAAGACCACCTTGGCCTCAGCGCCGCGCGTGATCAGATGGCGGGTGATGAGTTCGACGTGCCGCTCGATCCCACCAATGGCGCGGCTGTCGAGAAGTTGCCAGATCATGTCCGCTCCGAAAGAAACCGGCTGGAATACGCCTTGCGGGCGAGCCATCGGCTCAGCCGTGGTGAGATGATCCGCAGGCGCTGAGCTTCGCGGGCCATTTCCGCCGCCAGGGATGGGTTGAAGCGATCGTTGAGGACCAGCCCGGCGAGTTCGATCTTGCTTGCGTTGAGTAGACCGACCGTGGATGCCAGCGCGGCGCGGTCGATTTGGCCGGCGAGGGGAACGAGATATATCCGCCCGCAGGCCGCCGCCGCCGCAGGACCGTCCACCGCGCGCGTGCCGATCTCGCGCAGCGGCGCGATATCGGCGACCAGCGTGTCATAAGCGCCGAGCTGGTCAATGCCGCCGCGCAGCCGGCCGATGTCGCTCAGGCTCTGGCCATCCTCGGCGCATGCAACCGCGATCCGGTCGAAGCCGGCATCATCTTGCGTGGTGGCGTCATCCAGCGCCGTGTCGAGCCGCCAGCCCTCGGTCGCCTCCGCAACGGGGCGCGCCATGTCCAGCAGCGCGGTCCGCCGGCCTGAGCGTGCGGAAAAGGCCGCCAATTCCCCGCATAGTGTGGAAACGCCGCTTTGCGCATCAATTCCCGCTAACGCGATAATGCGTTGACCCTCGCCCCAGTTTGTCAGCGCCAGCTTGCGGATCTGCGGTTGCCATGCGTCCAGCATCGCATCTACTCGCTTGGGTTGAACAGCTGATAGGGCTGCAGGATCGCCATGATATTGCGCATGGTGTCGGCGGCTTTCTGCAGATCGTCCTCGCTTTCTTCCGGAACGTAGATCGTATCGCCGGGGCGGATCACCGGCAGGCGCGAGATGTCAGCGGTCTTGGCGAATTTCAGTAGATCGAAATAAGACGCCTGGGGTTCGTGCGGGCTCATGTTAACGACCAGAATGCGGGTTTGCAGCGCGGTGGGGGTAGGTCCGCCGGCCGCGGCCAGCAGATCGAGGATCGTCATGAACTCGCTGTAGCGGTAGTGGCCGGGCTTGGCGACGGCGCCCAGAATGCGGACCTGATCGGCCAGCGGCTCATCCAGCAGTTGCGCGTCCTCATTGGGGACAAAGATCACATCGCCGGTGCTGACCGCCGGGAGCAGGCGCGGATCGCCCGTGAGAAAGTAGCGCTCCAGATTGACGCGGCGGATGTCCGGATAACGCTTGCCGCGCCGGGAGACCCGGATGTTGCGCAGATCGGCTTTCTCGGTCGGCCCGTCAGCGGCGGTGAGGATATCGAGCAGGCCCATCGAGGAGTTGAACGCATAGCGGCCCGGCCGGCCCACCTCCCCCATGATGTAGATCGTGCGATCGTTCGACAGACGCACCCATTGCGCCTTGTTGTCGTTGGGGTCGGTCGGAAGCTCGGGCACCATGATTACGGTTCCCGCTGAAATATCGGGCACCCGCGACAGCGCTCCGCCGTTCTCGATGAAGCTGTCAAAGTCGAAATTGCGGCTCTGGGCGATGGTTGCGCCGCGATCGACGATACGCAGATTGGCGAGATCGGCCTGCGAGGTTGGCCCGCCCGCCTGCGCCAGCAGATCAAACAGCGACATCTCGTCGGACCACTCGAACCGCCCCGGCCGCTTGACGGCGCCTATCACCTGCACGGCGCGGGTCGGCGGCACGCTGAGCCAGGAGGGTTCGTTCCGCTCGGTCTTTTCGGGGATGAAGATGGCGTCGCCCGGCGCGATCTCCGGTAGCGCGGGCGCGCCTGTCTCCGTATAGGATTGCAGGTCGAATTTCTCGACCCCGCCGCCGACGCGGATGATGCGGATTTGCCGCGTGTTGGCGAAGCGGTTTGGCCCGCCAGCATTAGCCAGCAGTTCCATGAATGTGGTGTCGGTCTGGGCCTCGTAGGCGCCGGGGCTGGCGACCTGGCCCATGATGTAAATCGTTCGCGCGCCGCGCTTCACTTCCTCACTTTGGCGCGGCACGAAGATGGTCGCGCCGGGCTGCAGGGCGGGCAGCAGCGCATCGTCTCCGCTGTCCAGATACGCTTCCAGATCGAAGGATACCGGCTCGTTGCCGCTGAGAATGCGGATTTGCTCGACCGATGCATAGCGCGTGACACCGCCTGCGCGCAGCAGCATGTCCACCACGCTGATGCCCGGCTTGAACGCATACGATGCGGGATTATTGACTTCGCCGAAAACCCGCACGGCGGAGCCTTCGTCCGCGGCGTCTCCGGCTTCGGCCAGGTCGCGCCCGTCGAAATCGACAAAGACATTGCCGGTGACCGGCGATGCGGGCACGAAGATGATGTCCAGCGGCTGGAGATCGGGAAGAACCTGCGCATTGCCGGTGTCGAGAAACGCCTTGTAGTCGAACGGGATACGCTCGCTGCCACGCTGGACATGCAAGCGGTCGAGCTGCGCGCCTTCCGCCAGTCCGCCCGCTGCTGCGATCGCGTTTTGCACATTTGCGCCCGCTGGCAGGTCGACTTCGCCTGGCTTGTTGACATAGCCGCCGACCTGAACAAGCAGGCGCTGCTCCTTGAGGATCACGCGCAGGCGCTCGACATTCTTGTAGGCTGAGCCAAGCGCCTCGCGCAGCGCCGCCCGCGCGCTATCCAACGTCTCCCCGGCCAGCGTCACCGACCCGATTTCGGGAAGCAGAATGCGGCCCGCGCGGTCCAGTTGGAACTCGCCTGTGAGCGCGCTCTCGCCTGGCATGATCAGCGCAAGGATATCGCCCGGCGTCAGGCGCGGGTTTGTCAGGCCAGGGGGCTCGACGCGCTCCAGCGAAGTCGCCCAGGTTCCAGTCTGGGCCAGTGCAACTCCCGCAAAGATCATCGTGAAGACGAACGCGGCAACGCTGACAATGGCTTCTGGCCGCCGCTCAACCATTCTGGAAAATCTCCTCTTGGGTCGGTTTGCGGTCGTCGCGGCGCGGGGCTGGCGTGGCGTCGAGGTGGCCGATCGAGGGGTTGACCCGCGCCATTGCGGCCCATGCGGCGCGCGCGGTATCCCAGTAGTCAGGCCGCAGACCGCCGGCGTATTCGCGATGCGCGCGTATCATCAGCAACTGCGCCTCAAGCATCAGCGCGGGGCGGGTCTTGAGCGCGCCTTCGTCGGCGAGACGGCGGAAAGCGCGACGCAGTTCCAGCAGAACCGGGTCGCCGGAAAACTCGCGTTCGGCCAGGCCGCCGCGCGCCTCTTTCGGCCAGGAGACGCAGCCCTGAAGCCCCGGCAGCGCCGTGCAAGCGATCATGACCGCGGCGCAGAGCCGGCGTAGGGCGCTCGTCCAAGAAGCGCTCGTC
>CAZNGB010000056.1:0-11998 GCA_964572465.1 uncultured Hyphomicrobiaceae bacterium | reverse complement strand
GCGCGATAAACGAAGCTCCGGACCCCGTATTCCTCTGTCTCGGGCACATGGTCCTGAAAGTTGTAAAGTTCCTTTGCCCATAGCGGGTGGGTCTGCGCCTTGGCGTAGTCGAAGCGCCCGGTATCGAGGACATCGCCGAGCGGCACCGTGCCGTAATCCGCCTCGAGCACCTTGGCGTCGGCGTTCAGCCCGGCGATCACCCGGCGGGCGGTGGCAAGGTCTTGCGGGCTGGCGCTGCTGGCCTTGTTCAGCACGATGACGTCGGCGAATTCGATCTGCTCGACCAACAGATCCACCAGCGTCCGGTTGTCCTCGTCTCCGGCGGCTTCGCCGCGATCGCGAAGGAAGTCAGTAGAGGCGTAATCGCGCAGCAAGCTGGCGGCGTCCACGACCGTGAGCATGGTGTCGAGCCGCGATAGGTCGGCAAGCGACTTGCCGTTCTCATCCTCGAAATGGAACGTGGCGGCAACCGGAAGCGGTTCGGAAATGCCGGTCGATTCGATCAGCAGGTAATCGAAGCGCCCATCGCTCGCCAGCCGCTCGACCTCGCTCAGCAAGTCCTCGCGCAGCGTGCAGCAGATGCAGCCATTGGTCATTTCCACGAGCGTTTCGTCAGTCCGCGACAATTCCGCGCCGCCATGCTGGAGGAGATCCGCATCGATATTGACCTCGCTCATGTCGTTGACGATTACCGCGACGCGCCGCCCCTCGCGGTTGTTAAGCACATGGTTGAGCAGCGTCGTCTTGCCCGCGCCGAGAAAGCCGGACAATACCGTCACGGGCAGCCGCGTGTCCGTTTCGCTGGATCGCGAAACCATCTTTGAGTCCATGAATACACCTCCAATATGTTATAACATAACAATCTAATGGAGAGTGGTGGTGCGGGCAAGTGCGTCCCTGGCAACTGTGGAGCCGGGCCCGCCGGGTTTGACTCGCGCGCGCGTGTGCGGGACAACCGGGGCAGGTGTGAGATACGCCGCCCCGCTGGCGCGCCCGCATTTTGGGGCCGCCTGAAGACCGACACGAACGCCAGGAGCAGTCTATTGACTTCAGAGGATAGCGGCAACCTGCCGAGCGACGCTGAACTCGACCAGATGCTGGGTGATCAGGGCATCCGCGACAAGCTGGCCCAAATTCTGGAAGCAAACGCGATCGACACCAAGCTCGACGATATGACCCAGGAGACCCAGCGCGACGTGCTGCGTCAGGTGATCGAGCAGCAACAGCAGCAGGCACAGCAGCCTGATGTGCCAGACCATCTGATAGATGCGCTGCTTGGCGACGAGAAGATGCGGCCGGCTCTCGAACAGGCACTGCAGGCGGCCGGCATCGACAAGGCACTGGACGACATGGAGGAAGATGAGCGGCGGCACTATGCGCGCCAGTTCATCGAGGCGCTCCAGCAGTCTCAGCAAAGCCAGTAGCGCCCGCCTGCGGGATGGAATACGGCGTCACGCGCCTTTGCGCGCGAACGGCTTCGTGCGCCAATCCTGCGGCGGCGGCCTCCCCAAAATCATGAGCTGTATCTGCCCCGGCAATTGCTCTGATTGACCCGACCCCCGGCTCTTTGTGCGCGCGATCCGCCCCAACAACCGGACGCAAGTCCGGGGTGATCGCCGGGGCGCCAATCCGTTCGAATCGTCTGATCACGCTCGGCCCCCGTCACACACGATCTTGAGCCGTCGTGAACAGGCGTCATTTTGGTGCCTTGGATGCGCCGCGTATTCTCACGAAATCCGCACGGACGGGCCACAAGCGCGGCACACTGTTTGCGTAGCAAACTGACACGCCAAGCAAAGGCATAACCAGCGATTGAAGGGACCTGCCGGCATGAATGTCGAAAGCGCGCCGCCCGCCCGCCGTCCGCGCGACCCGCGGCTGGATTTCTTCCGCGGGCTAGGCATGTTCATCATCTTCGTTGCCCATATCCCCGGCAATGTCTGGACGCTGTGGATCCCCGCGCGCTTCGGCTTTTCCGATGCCACCGAAATTTTCGTGTTCTGCTCCGGCATGGCCTCGGCGATCGCCTTTGGCCGCGTGTTCGACGATCGCGGCTGGTGGATGGGCACGGCGCGCGTCAGCCACCGGGTCTGGCAGGTCTACTGGGCGCATATCGCGCTGTTCCTGATCATCGCGACGATGGTCGTCAGCCTCGACGCAACCGGTTGGTACGGTGAAGAAAACCACTTCCGCGACCGGCTCAACCTGGTCTGGTTCTTCGACAACACCGCGACCAATCTCGCGGGCTTGCTGACCCTGACTTATGTGCCGAACTACTTCGACATCCTGCCGATGTATCTGGTCATCCTGGCGCTGATGCCTGTGGTGGTGCTGCTCGGCTGGCAGAGTCGCTATCTGGCGGCGGCGTTCATCGCGGCCTTGTGGCTCGGGGCAAATCTCGGCCTGCTTTGGCTGCCCGCCGAGCCGTGGACCGACCGCGAGTGGTTCTTCAACCCGTTCGGCTGGCAGCTCGTGTTTTTCACCGGGTTTGCGTTCATGCGTGGCTGGATTCCTGCGCCGCCGGTCAACCGGATGCTGATTGTCGCTGCGCTGGCCATTGTTGTCCTCACCGTGCCAGTGGCGTGGTACCGCATCTACACCGAGGTGTCACTGTTCATGGGCTGGCGTCAGGCGCTCGGCCCACTGATCACCAAGACCGATTTCGGATTGTTCCGCTATCTGCACTTCCTCGCGCTGGCATATCTGGCTTGGGCTGCGGCCGGCGACCACGGACGGCGGCTCCTTGGCGGCGGCCTCTGGGGCCAGTTTGTGAGCGTGGTGAAAAAGGTCGGGCAGCAGTCGCTGGCAGTGTTTCTAGCAAGCATGGTGCTTGCGCAAATGGCCGGCGCGGTGCTCGACTTTACAGGACGCGGGCCGGCGACATTTGCGCTGGTAAACCTCACCGGCTTCGGTGTGTTGGTCGCAGTCGCTTACATCGCCGGCTGGTACAAATCGCAGCCGTGGCGCGGCCCGAAACCCGCGAATTTCAAGCCTCAGCCGGCAGTGCCCGCCCGCGAGAGAAGCGAGGGCGCTCGGGTCGCGTGATGCGCGCGTGATTAACGCAGCAGCCAGGCCTTCAATTCATTGATCTGGCTGTTACCATTGGGATTGCCAAGCTCCGCCGCGCGCTGATACCAGCGGAAGGCCTCGGTGGCGTCCGGGTTGGCATTGGGCGAGCTAAGGCCGGTGAATGTGCGCGGATCATATGATGCCCCGAGCGCCAGCGCTGCCTGGGCGCTGCCTACCTGGGTCTCAGCGCGCAAAATCTCACGGGCGGCGCGAACATCGCCCGCGCGGAGCAAGCTCTGCGCCCGCTGGACGGGCGATGCCGACGGTGAAGTCTGCTGAGGGGATGTTTCGGGGGCGATCGCCGCTGTGCGGGTCTCCCCGGCTTCAGCGACTTGCGGACCCGCGATCTCCACACCGAAAGACACTGGCCCGCTCAGAGCGGTGCGAGCGTCCGCGCCCAGCAGTTGAGCATCAAGAACAAAGCTGTCGGCGAATTCGGCGGGCGCGCTTAGCGTTAGGTCTCCAGACCGGCCCGCTGAGAGCAGCCAGCTTCCGTTGCCGGTGTCGATGCCGGCGGAAAGCTTGACCCCATCGGGCAAGCCGGTGATCCGGATGAAACGATCGCTGTCGCTATCGGCTACGGACAGGTCGAGCGGGATCGGCTGGTTCGCGCGACCTGAGACGGCGCGTGCATTGATCAGTGCGTTGGCGGCTGCGGTCGTGTTGGAAGTGGCGGTGGGCGCGCTGGCCGGAGGATTGAGCTGCGGCGTGGCGGCAGCGGTCTGGCTTCGCTGCGCTGGCAGTGACTCGGATGGTTCTGGCGTGGCTGTGGCCGTGTTTTCGCTGTTGCCGTCAGCCGGCGCTTCGCTCAGCCGAGCGCTCGTTGGCTGTTGCCCCGAGATGGTGTCCTGCTGCGTGACGAAGGAGTTGAACACGAAGACAGCGGCTACGCCGGCCGCGGCAATGCCTCCGATCAGACCCAGCCCGGCGGCGCCGAGCAGCTTGCCGCTTGCCTCTGTGTCCACCGTGCCGATATCGACAGGCGGATAGAAGGTCTCTGCCGCTTCGGGTTTCGTCTGATCTTGCGGACGGGAAAATTCGCTGGTCGGCGATGCGTCCAGAGCGGTTGGCTCCCCCGTTTCATACTCTGCAGCGCCCCCGGCCGCAGCCGCCGTCTGGCGATATTGCGCCATTGCTTCCCAGGCATCTTCGGCGGGCTGGTCTAGCCGATCGCGCGCTTCGAACGTTTGGTTGAGCGCGTCTGATTTGCCTCGCGATGGGGTCTCGTCTGCCTCGTCGCTGCCGACATGCTCGTAGAGATAGCTGAGGACCGCCTCGGTGGTTTCCTCGTCGATCGCGGCTGTATCGGCTTGCTCGTCTATCGGCTCCAGTTCGAAATCATCCTGTTGCGCCGGCTCGTCGTTGGAGACATTCGCGCCCGCCCACTGCAGGATCGGGCCGCTGCTACTATTGCGGTTGTCACTTGTGTAGTGCTGATCCGCGCCCTGGTCGTCTTCGCCGTAAACGCTGCGCAGCGCGGATTGCACAGCGTCGGCCAGCGGGTCGCCGGGCGCGCTGGCGAAGGCGTTGCCTGACGCGCCGTGATGCGCGCCGTCACCGCCCAGACCGGTGAGACCCGTTGACGGCGCGGGGTTGTTCGGTCGCGCGGGTTCGCTGGCCACCGCCTCCGCTGGCAGATCAAACGGCGTGTCTTCGTCGGTGCCGTGGTCGGTCTCCTCGTCCGGGAGGCCGGAGAAAGATGGCTCGCTCGACCCGGAGCGGTGCTCTGGTTTTGCGCCGCGCGCCAGTTCGAACGTGTCGGTCGGGTCGGCGAATTCCGGCTCGTCGCTCGCGAATAGCGCGCGCAGGTCGAGAGGCTCCTCCTCCTCTGGCTCATCCTCCGAAGGGTTTGATTCTCGGGCGTAGGTTTGTTCTTGCGCCTCGGCTCCTTCAGCGCATGCGCGACCCGCTTCCCGATCCTCATCCGGCGTGGCGGACTCGTCATCCCGGTCTGCGGATTTGTCAAGCTCTGGCCCGCTGCCAGACGCTGTGCGCGCGGGCTCGATGTCGTTGCTTTCGCTGTCCGT
This sequence comes from uncultured Hyphomicrobiaceae bacterium, assembly GCA_964572465.1. Classification (GTDB taxonomy): domain Bacteria; phylum Pseudomonadota; class Alphaproteobacteria; order Rhizobiales; family Rhodomicrobiaceae; genus Dichotomicrobium. The sequence continues at coordinate 6,902 of CAZNGB010000056.1, read as the reverse complement.
TTCACGTGCGGGCGCGTCAGCGCTTGGCGACGCCGCTCCTTTGTCCTTGTCCGCATGGCTCGTCGTGTCGGCCGCATGGGCCTCGGTCTGCGCAGACGCGGTCGCATCGTCTGGCGTTTTCGGACTTGTCGAGCTGGACATATCGAACTCCTTGTCCCTTGCCGGGATCATGGCCTTATACTGCAAGCGGGTTGCTTGTCAGCGCGTCGTGGCCGGTTGATCGTCGGCGCCATGCCGCCGACAGCAACAGTGGCGCTGCGCGGTTCCAGCCATGGTTGATCGTCACCAGGCGCAATCACAAGCAACCCAGGCGATGCGCCAAATGGTTGCACCCCCGAACCGGCCTCCATTTAACGCAATGTTTAGCGTGGAAATACGGCATCACTGAGCAAATGCAAAGCCGAAAAACAGCGGCATACAGGCGTCGAAAAAATTGCGTCTTCGTCACGTATCGGGAGACCTTTGATGGCAAGTGAAACCGGCGCAGTACGCGCTTCTGGTCCGCAGCAACAGCCCGACGGCCCTCGCGTTCCCGACAATGTCAGAGTTTATGCGATTGGTGATATACACGGCCGCGCTGACCTGCTCGGCAACATGATGCAACGCATCTTTGATGATAGCAACGCTGCCGCTCCCGCGCGAGACACCATTCTGGTTTTCGTGGGTGACTACATCGACCGGGGACCGGACAGCGCGGGTGTGCTCGATCAGTTGATCGAGCTCAAGAACGATGAACGCTTCACCACCTATCTGCTCAAGGGCAATCATGAAGTGATGTTCCTCGATTTCCTGGCCGAGCCGTCAATGTTCTTCCAGTGGGCGATCAATGGTGGCGTGACCACGCTCGAATCCTACGGTATTGACGTCGTAGCCGCACGCGATGAAAGCCCGCAACGTCTGCGCCAAATCACGCTTGCGGCCGTGCCCGATAGCCATCTTGTGCTGCTGCGCAATCTCGAAAACTCGCGCACAATCGGCGATTACATGTTCGCGCATGCCGGCGTCCGCCCGGGTGTGCCGCTGGATGCGCAGCAGGAGGAGGACCTGATCTGGATTCGCGAGCCGTTTCTGGATTTTGAGGGCGACTTTGGCAAGACCATCATCCACGGACACACGCCCGTGCCGGAGCCGGACATCCGGGCAAACCGCATCGACATTGATACGTTGGCGTGGCGCAGCGGTGTGCTCACCGCGCTGGTGCTGGAGGGTGCACAGCGCCGGTTCCTGCAGACATGAGCAGGGGCTAGAGCGCGTCAGCGCGTCGGCACCGGCGGATCGCTGCGATAATCATAGAATCCGCGGCCGGCCTTGCGGCCGAGCCAACCCGCCTCGACATATTTTACCATCAGCGGACACGGGCGGTATTTCGAGTCGGCCAGTCCCTCATAAAGCACCTGCATCACCGACAGGCAGGTGTCCAGCCCAATGAAATCGGCGAGTTGCAGCGGGCCCATCGGGTGGTGCGCGCCCAGCTTCATCGCGGTGTCGATGGCCTCGACATTGCCGACGCCCTCATAAAGCGTGTAGACCGCCTCATTGATCATCGGAAGCAGGATGCGGTTGACGATGAAGGCCGGGAAGTCCTCGGCCACCGCCGCCGTCTTGCCAATCGACTCGACGAAGGCGCGCGAGGTGCGGAAGGTGTCGTCCGCCGTCGCGATGCCGCGGATAAGTTCGACCAGCTTCATCACCGGCACCGGGTTCATGAAGTGCATGCCGATGAACTGTTCGGGCCGGTCGGTGGTCGCGGCGAGACGGGTGATCGAGATCGACGAAGTGTTGGACGCGAGGATCGCGGTGTCCTTTACATGGGGCGAGAGGTCGGTGAGAATGCGCCGCTTGATGTCCTCGTCCTCGGTGACCGCCTCGATGACCAGATCGCAGTCGCCCAGGGCTTGAAGGCCATCGGCGAAGCTGATCCGCGCCAGTGCTTCGTCACGCGCCGCCTCGGTTATTTTTCCCTTCGATGCCTGACGCCCCATGTTGCCGGATATGATTTCTATCGCCGCGTCGTATTGCGCACGGGACAGATCGTTCAGCCCGACCTCATATCCGGCCAGCGCAGCGACATGGGCGATGCCATTTCCCATCTGACCTGCGCCGATGACGCCCACCTTGCGGATTGGCAATTCCGCAGGTGAAAGCCCTGCTGAACTGCGTTCAAGCGTGTCTTCAAACATGCGATGCGATGTCCTCTCGCCTTGATGCCGCGGCCCGCGAAGGCCCAGTGCCGCCAGGCATCACTCGCCCGGCGCCAGCTCGCGGTCCAGCTCACGCTCGATTTCCGGGATGGCCTCAAACAGGTCCGCGACAAGCCCGTAATCAGCCACCTGGAATATCGGCGCTTCCGCGTCCTTGTTGATCGCCACGATGACCTTGGATTCCTTCATGCCCGCCAGATGCTGGATCGCGCCGGAAATGCCGACGGCGATGTATAGGTCCGGCGCTATGACTTTGCCGGTCTGGCCGACCTGATAGTCGTTGGGCACGTAACCGGCATCGACTGCCGCGCGGCTTGCGCCGATGGCTGCGCCGAGCTTGTCGGCCAGACGCTCCAGCATCTTGAAGTTATCGCCCGACTGCATCCCGCGGCCGCCGGAGATCACGATCTTGGCGCTGGACAGGTCCGGCCGGTCGGAAGCGGTGAGCTGCTGGTCCACGAAGCGGCTCAAGCTCACCGGCTCCGGCGGCGTGATCGCTTCGACGGGTGCGGGTTCTGCACGTCTGGCGCTGTCCGCGAAGGCGGTGGTGCGAACCGTCACAATCTTCTTGGGGTCGGTTGTCTGAACGGTCTGCAGCGCGTTTCCGGCGTAGATCGGCCGCTCGAAGGTGTCCGGCGCGTGCACCGCGATGATGTCGGAGACCTGCCCCACATCCATGAGTGCGGCGATGCGCGGCATGATGTTCTTGCCAGAACTGGTGGCGGCAGCGACGGCCGCGTTGTAGCTGTCCATCATCGGCACGGCCAGCGCCGCCATTTCCTCGGCGATCTGGTGATCCAGATGCGGCGCGTCGGCGTGCAGCACCTTCGCGACACCGTCCAGACGCGCGGCCTGGTCGGCGGCTGCCTCGCAGTTATGCCCCGCCACGAGGATATGAACGTCATCCTCAATCTGGCGCGCGGCGCTCAAGACCTTGCTTGTGGCCGCGTCCAGTTCTCCATCATTCAGTTCCGCGATCAGCAACACGCTCATGTCTACAGCACCCGCGCTTCGTTTCTCAGCTTGTCGATCAGTTCCTGCACGCTCTCCACCCTCACGCCGCCCTGGCGCTCCGGCGGCTCGGTGGTCTTGAGCACCTTGAGCCGCGGTGCGAGATCAACGCCGAGATCAGCAGGCGTCATTTCTTCCAGCGGCTTTTTCTTCGCCTTCATGATGTTCGGCAGAGAAGCGTAGCGCGGCTCGTTCAGGCGCAGATCAGTCGTCACGATCGCCGGCAGCGGCATCGACAGGGTCTGCAGGCCGCCATCAACCTCGCGGGTGACGTGCAAACCGCCGTCCACTGCTTCGAGCTTTGAGGCGAATGTCGCCTGGGGCCAGCCGAGCAGCGCGGCGAGCATCTGGCCGGTCTGGTTGCAGTCATCGTCAATCGCCTGCTTGCCAAGGATCACCAGTTCCGGCGCTTCCTTGTCGATCAGGGCTTTCAGCGTTTTGGCGACGCCAAGCGGCTCCACCAGGTCATCGGTCTTGACGAGGATCGCGCGGTCCGCGCCCATCGCCAGCGCGGTGCGCAGCGTCTCCTGCGCCTTCTGCGGCCCGATGGACACCGCGACGATTTCCTCCACGCCCTTGTCTCCCGCCTCGCGCAGCCGGATCGCCTCCTCCACCGCGATTTCGTCAAACGGGTTCATCGACATTTTGACGTTCGCCGTCTCGACGCCGCTGCCATCCGGTTTGACGCGGATTTTGACGTTGTAGTCAACGACCCGCTTAACCGGGACGAGGATCTTCTTCATGCGTGTCTCCCGTGCCGGGCATTACCTGCCATCGCGCGATTGAAAAGCTCTATCGACCTCACAACACTATCGGAACACAGCGATCCCAACAATCACGCGCGCGACCTGCGAGGCGCGCCCCGGGGCCACTTGCTGGTGCGACGTGTAGACGCTGGGCCCAGCCGCGCGTTGGTCTGCAGGCACGCTTTTCGCAACTGCGAAGATTGTGACGCTAGTCCCGCAACCGCGGCAAGTCAATCACTCGGAAACCTTTGACGGGCCGCGGGCTACTGCGGTGCGCGGTCGAACAGCGGCACGCCGGGCCGGCGCATGAACAGGACGAGGATAGCGCCCGCGGCAAGTCCGCCAATATGGGCCCACCAGGCGGTGTGGCTGTCGGCCGAAAAGACCAGGCTGTAAAGCTGGAACGCTACCCATATGCCCAACGCTACGCCCGCGCTGATGCGCAGAGGGAAGAAGGGCAACGCCAGCACCCAGAGCCGTACTTTGGGATGCAGCATGAGGTAGGCTGCGACCACGCCCGAGGTCGCGCCGCTCGCGCCGATCAGCGGCTGTTCGGACCCCGGTACCGCCAGGGCGTGGGCCAACCCAGCGAAAACCCCGCACATGATGTAGAATAGCAAAAAGCGGATGTGGCCCATAGCGTCCTCGACATTGTCGCCGAAGACCCAAAGGAACGCCATGTTGCCCGCGAGATGCAGAATGCTGCCATGCAGGAACATATAGCTGACCAGAGTCAGCCGCTCCGGCACCGGCGCCTGCCCGCCGAACACTTGATAGGTCGCATCGCCGAAGAACCCCGCATTGAAAAGCTCCGCAGGGATCAGCGCATAGCCAAGAATGTTGTAGATGTCTGCGACGGGAACTGCGCCGGATTGGAAGACGATGTAAATGATGATGTTTGCTGCGACGAGCGTCAGCGTGACCGCCTGAAAATAGATTTTGACGACAGGGTTCTGATCCCAGACCGGAATGAACGGCACGCGCTTATGTCCCTCGATGAGCTATCTGTTTGCGCCTGGCTTCCAGAGCACGTCGCCCGCACCCTTGTCGTTGACGTAGCGGCTGGCGACAAACAGATAATCTGATAGCCTGTTGATGTATTTGAGCGCGGCGTCGCTCACATGCTCGTCCTCGCTGGCAGCGAGCGCAACCATCAGCCGCTCGGCGCGCCGGCAGATTGTCCGCGCCATGTGCAGCGCGGCTGCAGCTGGCGTCCCTCCGGGCAGCACGAACGAGGTCAACGGCTGCAACTCGCTGTTCATCCGGTCGATTTCAGTCTCAAGCCAGCTTGCCTGCTGTTCGCTCATACGCAGCGGTTCATAGGGCAGCTCTTCCCCAGTGTCCGGCACGCACAAGTCTGCGCCGAGATCGAACAGGTCGTTCTGGATACGGATCAAGCTTGCGCGGACCTGGGCATCCTCCGCCGCGGCGTCCGGGACCGATAACAGCGCCATGCCAAGCGATGCGTTGAGTTCGTCCACTGTGCCATAGGCCGAGATGCGCAGATGGTTTTTCGGTACGCGCGCGCCGGTGCCGAGCGCGGTCGTGCCGCCATCGCCGGTCCGCGTGTATATTTTTGTCAGGACGACCATGAGCTACCTGTCATCTGGCTGCCGCCGGCAGCCTGCCGTTAACGCTGGTAGCCTAACTGTCCCCCGGCGCTGGTCAACCCTTCGTACTCACCACGACGCTCGCCAGTCGACATCTGCGACACTGTGGCCATCGGCGCGTCAGGCGAAGGCCGCAACAACAGACACCAGCCAGACGAGCGCCCCAAGTCCGAACACGAAATGCGGGAAATACAATTTGCGCAGTCGCGCCGCCGTCAATCGAATCATTATGCCCTCCAATAACCGTTAAGAATTTGTGAAACGGCTGGTGGGATAAGTCAAAGGGCCGGAGGATTGGCGACTGAATTGTGGTGGCGTCTGTGGCGCGCGCCACACAGACAGGGGCGATCACTTGGAAAAGTAGACCGCGGCCATGATGATCACGATAGCTACGAATTGCAGCCCGACGCGCCAGCGCATGAGCTTCTGGCTGGTGTCGCTGGAGCCGAGGCGGAACATGTTCACGAGGCCGGCCACCAGTACCAGCGCCACCGCGCCAGCGGCGACATAGGTCAGATTTTGGATAATGAATGCCATGTGTCGAGCAGCCTGTTGGTTGTGTTGCGGCGCGCGTCCCGCCACGGATCGCTCGCGCGCCAAATCGCGGCCTTATGCATTGCGCCCTGCGATGAGCCAGTAGACCAGGCCGGCAGCAAAGCCGCCTGTGGCATATATCGCGAGATACTGCGCTGATGGCACAGCTTCAGCCGGCGCATTTTGCACGATATATGCCAGAGGCATGACAATCATCGCCAGCCCTCCCGCTACGATATAGTAGAGCGCGGCACGAATTTTAGCCACCTCGCCCACGATCGCGGCCACCAGGCCGGGCAGCAGACTGAGCGTCGGCGCGACAGTGGCGAAGAAGGCGATGAAGCCGACGCCCCGCAGGAACACCTCCTCCGGCGGCTCGCGCGGGGCGGCGAGGTCGCTCGAATGCGCGGCGAGTTCTCGCGCGGCCCAGTCCGCGCCGACAACAAACAGCACAATGAGCGCCGCCGCGCAGGCCAGCGCGAAGGCGAACAACACCGCGAAAATCCGGAGGATCGTCGGCCATACCATCGGCGTCTCCTGGTTGGGTCGAATGAGATCGGCTCATCCTTGCCATCGTGAACGCAGCGAAGCAATCCAGCCGGTGCATCCGTGCCGTGTTGCTTCTGGCGTAGGCCTATCAATTGGGCCTACCGATGACGTGTCGCCGACTGCGAGCACCCGCGCATAGAAAAAACGGGGGCGCGAACGCCCCCGTGTCTCAAGTTTGCTCGAACGCTATCGAGCCTGCGGTTATTTCAGCGGCTCAAGCTCTGGCTCCGGGCCGCCGAAGTTATGCGTGA
>CAZNGB010000055.1:0-12089 GCA_964572465.1 uncultured Hyphomicrobiaceae bacterium | reverse complement strand
GGGCATCTGCAGGAGGCAAGCGTCACCACCCCTCGCACCGGTCAGCCGCCCTCGCGCCTGCGCCATCGCGACGTGCTGGCGATTGCGCTGCCGATGATCTTTTCCAATGTCACGACCCCGCTCATCGGCGCGGTAGACACTGCCGTCATCGGCCAGCTCGGCTCGGCACCGCTTATCGGCGCGGTTGCCATCGGCGCAACAATCTTCACCTTTTTCTACTGGGCGTTCGGCTTCCTGCGCATGGGCACCACTGGCCTGACCGCGCAGGCGAGCGGCGCTGAGCGCAACCGCGAGGTACTGGCCACGCTTTACCGCGCGCTGCTGGTGGCCGGCGCCGCGGGCGTCGCGATCATCTTGCTGCAATGGCCGATCGCGGAAGCTTCGTTCGCACTGATGGGCGCCTCGCCCGACGTCGATGAAGCCGCGCGCACCTATTTCGCCATTCGAATCTGGAGCGCGCCGGCGGCGCTTGCGAATTACGCGCTGGTCGGCTGGTTCATCGGGCTGGGCCGCGCGGGCATGGCGTTCCGGCTGCAGCTCCTGCTCAATCTCACGAATATCGCGCTCGATTCGCTGTTCGTGCTCGGCTTCGGCTGGGGGGTTGCCGGCGTGGCGGCGGGCACGCTTATCGCGGAGACAGGTGCAGCGCTTGTCGGGCTGGCGGTTGCCCTACGCTCGGCGAGCGGCCTGCAGATCAGGCTCTGGCGCATCTTTAACGCGGGCAAGCTCCGGCGCATGATCGCGGTCAACGGCGACATCATGATCCGCACGCTGAGCCTGCTGTTCGCGTTCTCCTTCTTCACGGCGCAGGGCGCGCGCGCGGGCGACCTGATCCTTGCGGCCAACGCAATCCTGATGCATTTTCTGTCGGTCTCGGCCTATTTCCTCGACGGCATCGCCTATGCCACTGAGGCGCTGACCGGCAAGGCGATCGGCGCGCGCGATCGTGGTCGCTTTGCCGACGCGGTCCGGCTCTCGTCGCTTTGGGCGGCCGGCCTGAGTATCTTCGTGGGCGCTGGCATCTGGCTTGGCGGCGGTGTGGTAATCGACGCGATGACCACCAGCGAGCCCGTCCGTGCGCTGGCACGCGAGTACCTGATCTGGGCGGCGCTCGCACCAGTCCTTGGTGTCGCCTGTTTTCAGCTCGACGGGATTTTTATCGGCGCAACCCGCACCCGCGACATGCGCAACATGATGCTCGTGAGCCTCGTCATCTATCTGCTGGCTTGGGCGGCATTGACGCCGGCTTTCGGCAATGAGGGACTTTGGGCGGCACTGATGATCCTGTTTGTGGCTCGCGCCATCACGCTAGCGCTGCGGATGCCTTCGCTGAAACGCGACGTGTTTGCCGGCATCCCATCTGATGTGTCTACGCCGCGGGCCTGAATGCGTCCGGGATATGCTGCGGTGCAGCCTGCGGACAGATCAGCACCGCATCGAACGTGATATCCCGCTGCGCGTATTCGGGGTGTTCCTGAAGCCAGATTTCTGCTGCTCCGGTCATGCGAATCTGCTGACGCGCTGTGATGGACTCGCCTGCTGCCGCCTGTGAAGCGCGGCGCTTTACTTCGACGAAGGCAAGACTGCCGCTATCGGCTATCACGAGATCGATCTCCCCGGCCGCTGTGCGGTAACGCCGATCCAGCACCCTGAATCCCTTGCTTTGGAGGGTTTGCGCCGCGATCGCCTCCGCGTCCATGCCCTTGGCATATGAAGAACGGGGCTTGCGAAAAGACTGGGCAGGCTGCATGCAGGTACCGCGACTGCCACGGTTTCGGACGCTTGTTTCGCATTGTTCCACATCAAACATCGAGCGGTTCTCCAACACGTGAGGCTGCAGCGCTGGCTCAAGGCTGGCGAGCGCAGTCCCTCTGGCCCAATACCGGCGACGTGCACATCGCAGCGGATCTGCCCACTCGTCCCAATCTGCTGAAACGCCCGGCATGGCCAGAGCATTCAAGGATCTTGATGATCCGCACGCTTCGCCACCATTAACTCATATACACGCTTTCGTTGTACCTTTAGCACATCGGCAACCTCCCGAACAGCGTCTCGAGCGGACATCCACTGCATTGCCAGCTCCACCTGTTGCAAAATCAACTCATCGCTTACCTGCGTCCGCTCCAAAGGCGGCGCGACGAGCATGACCACCTCCCCTTTGAGCGTGACCCCCTCAAGCTGTGCGAGAAGCATCTCGGGCAGCCCCCGATAATGCGTCTCGAACCGTTTCGTCATTTCACGAGCGATCACCACGGTCCGCTCGCCCAGCAACTCGGAAATATCACGCAGAACCGCCATCAAACGCGAGGGGCTTTCGTAGAATACAAGCGATGCGTCGATGTCCGCGAGGTCGCTGAGCCGTTGGCGCCGCGCCGCCGCCTTTGACGGCAGGAACCCCGCGAACAAGAAGCTGTCAGTCGGCAGACCGCTTACGCTAAGCGCAGCCACCGCCGCGACCGGACCCGGCAGAGCATAAACCGGAAACCCCGCCTCGACGGCTTGGCGCACGAGCTTGAAGCCTGGATCGGAAATCAGTGGCGTGCCCGCATCTGAGGTCAGCGCTACAGACTCGCCAGCGCGCAGCCAGTCGAGCACCCGCGGTCGCACCCGCTCCGCGCTATGGTCTTCATAGACCTGCAGCTCACGTCGAATGCCATAATGCGAGAGCAGTTTGCGCGCGCGCCGGGTGTCTTCGCATAACAGACGATCTGCGCTCGACAACGCCGCAAGCGCTCTCAGGGTTATATCGCCGAGATTGCCGATCGGCGTGGCGACGATATGCAGGCCCGGCGATAACCCTTGATGCAACAGCGCATCCAGTTGGCTCGCAGCCGCGCTGACGATCCGCGCATGACGGTCTGCACTGTCCTGATCTGGGTTCATGCGTATCAGGTAGCACGGCCAGACGATGCGAGGGAACACCGGCCGGGGAAGGAAAACCGGGCAAGCCAACGCAGGCCGCTCCGCCACAAAGGAGCCATAGCTATTTGATGATGATTAGATTGATTCGTGATTGCACTGCACTGCAACCATTGCAGTCGCGGATCAGTCAAGCCCCAACGGCTCATCCGCAAGGGACTGCATGTCAGCCACAGGCCATACGAGCGCTAGCCTCTCGCCACGTTCCGCGATCAGCAAGTCAGCTTTAGCCAGACCGCTCCGGCTGTGCCTGATCCTCATGCTGATTGGCATCGGACTGGGCATTAGCGGCTGCACGGTGGGCGGGCCGGACATGGCGCCAGAAAGCCAGGTTGCCGGCACGGCTGGCGCCGGGCGTGAGGCGGCCCGGACACGCCCTTCGATAAAGGTCGCGGTGTTGCTGCCGCTTTCAGCGCAGGGCAATACGCAGAATGTCGCAGAAGCGATGAAGCGGGCCGGCGAGCTGGCGCTTTTCGACTTCAAGAACCCTGAACTCCAGTTGATGACCAAGGATACGCAGGGCACTCCCGACGGCGCGAAGGCTGCCGCGCAGCAGGCCGTTCAGGAGGGCGCGGAACTGATCATCGGACCGCTGTTCGCAGAGGCCGTGCAGGGTGCCGCGCCAGTCGCGCGTGCAGCGGGCGTGCCGGTGATCGCGTTCTCCAGCAATCGCAAGGTCGCCGGCAATGGGGTCTATCTGCTCAGTTTCCTCGCCGGCAGCGAAGTGCGCCGGGTGGTGTCCTATGCAACGACGCAGGGCAAGCGGCGTTTTGCAGCGCTGATCCCGGAGAATGCTTTTGGCCAGCTCATGCGCGAAGCATTTGAGACTGCCGTAAGCGCGACGGGCGGCCAGATCGTCGCGGTGCAGACCTACAAGCCGGACGCCAACAGCATGCTCAAGCCGGTCGAACAGATCGCCGCGCTGGCCAAGAAGGGCAGCGAGCAGCCGCCCCAGTTCGATGCCCTTTTCATGCCTGGCAGTTCGGACACGCTGCCCGCGCTCGGACCGCTTCTGCCCTATTTTGAAATGGATACCGCGGCGATCCAGATCCTCGGCTCCAACGGCTGGGACTACTCGGGCGTCGGCCGCGAGACGCCGCTGCGCGGCGCATGGTACCCGGCCGCGGACCCAAGCGGCTGGCAGGACTTTACCAAGCGCTACGTGGACACGTATGGTGACCCGCCGCCGCGCCTGGCGAGCCTGGCGTACGACGCGGTGAGCCTTGCGGCAACGCTGTCCGACGGCTCACGGGGCAATCGTTATACCGCCGACCGGCTGACGCGCGACAGCGGCTTTTCCGGCGTTGACGGCCTGTTCCGCCTGCGCGATGACGGCCTGTCGCAACGCGGTCTGGCGATCCTTGAGGTGCAGCGGTTCGGCGCGAACGTGGTCGATCCGGCGCCCCGCACATTCGCGGGCGCGCAATTCTAGGCCGTGGCGGCGGTCGCCCGGTTTTCTAGCGGGTACAAAGCATCGGCGAGCTTGAAAGCGATCTGGTTGAGCAGCAGCCGGCCCTGCTCCGTGACGCTTATGCGATCATCAGCAAGTGCAATCAGGCCGAGTGCACGCAAGTCTTCGAGCGCAGCGGGCGCGACCTCATGGCCGGTGAGCGCGCGCAGGCGCGGCAGCGACACGCCTTCCGCCAGACGCAGGCCCATCAGCAGCATCTCTTCGGCCTGCTCCAGCGGCGTGAGTGTCGTTTTGCTGGCAATGCCGTGGCCGTCGCGCTCGACCTGCGCAAGCCACGCGGCTGGGTCGCGAACTGTCTCGGTCGCTGCGCGCGCGCCCGCCTCCAGGCTCAAGCGCCCGTGTGCGCCCGGCCCGACGCCGGCGTAATCCCCGTAGCGCCAATAGATCAGATTGTGCCGGCTTTCCTCGCCCCGCGCGGCGTGATTGGAGACCTCATAGGCCGCCAGCCCGGCCTGCGCGCATAGCTCCTGCGTTGCCGCGAACAGCGCAGACGCCGTGTCGTCGGGCGGCGCATCGAGCTTGCCCGCTTCGTGCAGCCGAAAAAACGCTGTGCCAGGCTCGATGGTGAGCTGATAGGCCGAGAGGTGCCGCAAGCCAAGGCCAAGCGCGTCGCCAAGTTCCTCGCGCCACGCCAGTACGCTCTGGCCAGGCCGCGCATAAATCAGGTCAATCGACACACGCTCGAAATACGTCTGCGCCACCGACACGGCTTCGCGCGCCTGTGCCGCCGAATGCAGCCGCCCGAGGAACCGCAACGCTTCATCGCGCAGCGATTGCACGCCGAGCGAAACCCGGTTCACGCCCGCGTCGCGGTAACCGACGAAGCGCGCGACCTCAACGCTTGAGGGGTTGGCCTCCAGCGTGATCTCGGCATCCGGCGCGAGCGGCCAAAACGCGGCGACCGCCTCTATCAACGTGTGAACGGTCTCTGGGCGCATGAGCGAAGGCGTGCCGCCGCCGAAAAAGATCGTCTCGACACGCCGGCGCGGGCTGAGCGCGGCGGCGTGCTGGAGCTCGCGGATGATCGCCTCGGCATAGCGCTGCTCATCCACCGCACCGCGCGGCACATGCGAGTTGAAATCGCAATACGGGCACTTGGCTGCGCAGTACGGCCAGTGAACGTAGATGCCGAACCCCGCGTTGTAGAACTCGTCCGTGCTCATGTCGTCGTCCCGGCGCGGCGCAGATGCTCGACCAGTTTGGCGAACGCCGCCGCGCGATGCGAAATCCGGTGTTTGTTCTCTGGTGCCATCTCGCCGAAGGTGATGTCATGACCGTCGGGCACGAACATCGGATCGTAGCCGAAGCCGTGATCGCCGCGCGGCGGCCAGACCAGATGCCCAAATACCCGACCTATGAAGATATGATAGCTGTCGTCTGCGCCTGCTAGCGCAAGCGCGCAGGCGAAATTTGCTCTGCGGCTTTCCGGCGTTGTCGCGCCAGCCGCCTTCAATTCCCGCTCGACGCGTTCCATCGCCGCCTGGAAATCCTTGTCGGGTCCTGCCCAGCGCGCAGCATAAATGCCCGGCTCGCCGCCGAGCGCATCGACCTCTACCCCGGAGTCGTCCGCAAGCGCGGGCAGGCCGGTCGCATGCAGGCAGGCTTCCGCCTTGATGAGAGCGTTCTGCGCGAAGGTATGGCCGGTCTCCTCCGGCTCCGGCGCGCCCGCCTCGCCTGCGGACATCACATCGAAGCCGAGCGGGCCAAGCAAATCGCGGATTTCGCGTATCTTGCCTGGATTATGGCTGGCGATCACCAGCTTGCGGCCCGCGCGCGCTTCGCTCATCAGGCCACCGCCATCTTCTGGAGTTCGATCAGTTCGCCGATGCCCTTCTTGGCGAGGCCCATGAGCTTCGCGAACTCATCCTCGCTGAAGGCGCTGGTCTCCGCGGTGCACTGGATCTCCACGATCCCGCCCGCGCCGGTCATGACGAAATTGGCGTCCGCGTCGGCCTCGGAGTCCTCGTCATAATCGAGGTCGAGAACCGCTGCACCGCCGTGAAGCCCACAGGATATTGCCGCGACCTGATCGGTCAGCGGATTGGCGTTGAGCATGTCGCGCGCCTGCATCCAGTCCACGGCATCTTTCATCGCCACCCATGCGCCGGTAATCGCGGCCGTGCGCGTGCCGCCATCAGCTTGCAGCACGTCGCAGTCGATCAGGATTTGCCTCTCGCCAAGCAGCTTGAGGTCCATCACCGCGCGCAACGACCGGCCGATCAGCCGCTGGATCTCCTGGGTGCGCCCGGATTGTTTGCCGTTGGCCGCCTCGCGGCGCGTGCGCTCGGTGGTGGCGCGCGGCAGCATCCCGTATTCCGCCGTCACCCAGCCCTTGCCCTGCCCTTTCAGCCACGGCGGCGTGCGCTCCTCGATCGAGGCCGTGCACAGCACATGCGTATGCCCAAACTTGACCAGGCAGGACCCCTCGGCATGGCGCGACACCGCGCGCTCGAAACTCACCCGCCGCAATGCATCCGCCTCGCGCCCTGACGGCCTCATCGCTCCGCCCTCATCTGATCCGTCATGACGACCTCTTTTTGCACTCTAACCCGTTAGGAATGGCGCGCACCCTAGCCTATCACCGGGGCGGCGCAAACCGCTTTTCTGGGTTAGAAATGAGTGAAAATCTAACGCTTTTAAGGCTGGCATTGCGCGCCCGCTCCGCCGTGGCCGAATTGACGCTATTGCGGACCGCGCCTATGTTATAGCCACAGCGAAGGCATATGCGGAAGACAACAGAGGTGCCGATTTTATCGTTTCGGTGGAGCAGATGACCGAACCTCTGGGCGGCTTGAAAGAGCTGAACGAGCGCTCGCGCGAAATCTTCAAGCAAATCGTTGAATCATATCTGGAAACGGGCGCGCCCGTCGGCTCGCGGAACCTGAGCCGGCAACTGCCGATGACGCTCTCGCCGGCTTCGGTGCGCAACGTCATGGCGGACCTTGAGGCGATGGGGCTGATCTATGCGCCACATTCCAGCGCGGGGCGGTTGCCGACTCATGCGGGCCTGCGCATGTTCGTGGATTGCCTGTTGGAGGTTGGAGACCTCAGCGCCAGGGAGCGCGAGCAAATACAGCGGCAGATGACTGCTGAACACGCGCGCCACGGTGTTGACGAAGTGCTCTCCGAAGCCAGCGGTATGCTCTCGGGTCTGTCGCGGTGCGCGGGCCTCGTGGTGGCGGAAAAGCAGATCAACCGCATCAAGCACATCGAATTCGTCAATCTGGACAGCACGCGCGCGCTGCTTGTGCTGGTGGGCGAGGATGGCGCGGTGGAGAACCGGGTGCTCAAGCTGCCGGAGGGATTGCCGCCATCGGCGCTGATCGAGGCCGGCAACTATCTGAACGCACGCATCCGCGGCCTGACGCTGCACGAAGCCAAGGAGCGCATCAACCGCGAACTCCAGGACAAGCGCGACCTGCTCGATGAACTGACCAAGGGGCTGATCGAGGCCGGCCTGGCGGAGTGGTCGGGCGGGCGCGAGGAGACCAAAAGTCTGATTGTGCGTGGACGCGCGCGCCTGCTGGAGGACCTGAACGCGATCGAGGAGCTGGAGCGCGTCCGGCTGTTGTTTGAAGACCTCGAATCCAAGAAAGAGCTGATCCGGCTGCTCGACATGGCCGATGAGGCCGAAGGCGTGCGCATCTTTATAGGCTCGGAAAACCAGCTCTTTTCGCTGTCCGGCTCGTCGGTGATCGTCGCGCCGTTCCGCGATGATGACCGGAACATTGTCGGCGTGCTTGGCGTTATCGGGCCGACGCGGCTGAATTACGCGCGCGTGATCCCCGTGGTGGACTACACCGCCAAACTTGTCGGACGGCTGTTGACTTGAACGCCGCGGCCGGCCGAAAGAAGTCCTAAAGACCTGATCGGTCGGGGCTGACGAACCCATCACATTGCACAAGAGATCCCAGAGCGATGAGCAACGAAAAGAAGACTGAAACGACGGCTGATAAAGAGCAGGCGACCCCGGGCGCGGACCCTTTCGCGCAGGATGACGCGGCTGTGAAAGCCGAAGGCGCTGCTGCATCGGGTGTAGAGCAGCCTGAGACTGGCGAAGCGAAGCCCCAGGACGCTGGCGCGGAAGGCGATAGCGCGTCCGACGACCGGATCAAGGAATTGGAAGAGAGGTTGAAGCGCGCCATAGCCGAGCAGGAGAACCTGCGCAAGCGCATGGAGCGCGAAAAGGCGGACACGGCGCGTTACGCCATTGCGAATTTCGCGCGCGAGGTGCTCGGCATCGCCGACAATATCCAGCGGGCCATCGACGCGGTGCCGAAAGACGCTGCCTCGCATGACCCGGCGCTCAAGTCCTTCCTGGAGGGCATTGAGGTCACCGAGCGCGAACTGCATAAGTCGATGGAGCGCCACGGCATCGCAAAACTGAACCCCGAAGGTGAAAAGTTCGATCCGAACTACCACCAGGCAATGTTCGAGGTCCCGACAAGCGACATGCCGAGCGGGATGGTGATGCAGGTCGTTCAGCCGGGATACGTGCTGGAGGATCGTGTGCTTCGCCCTGCCCTCGTCGGCGTGTCGAAATCAGCGCCGCCCGCGCCTGACAACGATGACCAGGCCAGGGAAGCTCCCCAAGCTAGCGAAACTGATCCGGCCCCGGAGCGGCCCGCCGATGAAGCGCAATCAGGCGATGGCGCCGGCGCATCGTCCAGCCAACAGCCCGAGAGCGATGCGAGCGGTCAAGGCGCGTCGGCCCAGCCGCGCGGCTCATCGCGGCTGAATGAGCCGGTCATCAACGCCGAGACCCAAGAGGATTACGAGGCCGCATCGGCCAGCCGCAAGGCGTAACGCCAGAAAGGCGCGCCCGCCGCGCTTGGCCAATTACCCGCCGGGCGCGTGCACGCGGCGCATGGTGATGTTGATGCGCCCGCCTTCCGGCAAGAGGTCGCTGGAGCCGGGGATGATGCGATCAATGCCGTGGTAAGCCAGCCGCGCTTCACCGCGCATCACCAGCACATCGCCAGAGGCCAGCTCGTAGCGTTGCGTTGCCGCTCTTCGCGTTTTCCCGCCGACCCGGAATACGCCCGTGTCTCCAAGCGACACCGACACGATGGGCGCAGAAAAATCCTCCTCGTCGCGATCCTGATGCAGCCCCATCTTCGCGTTCTCGGCATAATAGTTGATGAGGCACGCTTCTGGCGGCGCACCACCGCCGACATCCGCCCAGATATCCAGAAGCATTTGCGGGATCGGCGGCCATGGCTTGCCCGTTTCCGGGTGCACGGGCTCATAGCGATAGCCGTCCTGCTTGTCCGCCAGCCACCCCAACGCGCCGCAATTTGTCATGCGGACCGAGAAGGGCTTGCCTGTGCGTGGCATCCGCGGCACGAACAGTGGCGCATCCGCCACAATTTCGCGGATCAACCCCAGCAGACGCGCTTGTGCGGCAGGATCGAGACACCCAACTCTATGATCGACAGGCAAGTCCGTAATCATCGGTCGTCACAAACTTCTCGACATTGAAGATTTTAATGATGGCCGTAGATCGTTGTTCCCATTTGCGCCCGGGACAACAGACTCAGGCGGCTTGCAGCATAGTTTGGCCCGGCATATATAACGCGGAAACGTCGGGCGCTATGGAATCGTATTGGGTGACGCTGGATGCAGGCTTAAAAAGCGGCTCCGGTGTCGAGTTGGGCGCCGCAAGATCCCGTTGCGGGGTATGGGCCCGGCCATTCGCTGGATCTCAGAGAACGATAAGGGTTGATGAGCATGTCGAAAGTAATTGGCATCGATCTCGGCACCACGAATTCGTGCGTGGCCGTGATGGAGGGTAAGAATCCGAAGGTCATTGAAAACGCGGAAGGGTCGCGAACGACCCCATCAATGGTGGCTTTCACCGAAGATGGCGAAGCGCTGGTCGGCGTTCCGGCCAAGCGCCAGGCGGTGACCAACCCGGAGAACACCTTCTTCGCGATCAAGCGCCTGATCGGGCGGCGCTTCGATGACCCGACGGTGGCGAAGGATCAGAAGCTCGTTCCCTACCAGATCGTCAAGGCCGATAACGGGGACGCCTGGGTCGAGGCCCATGGCACGAAATATTCCCCCTCCCAGATCTCGGCGTTCATCCTGCGGAAGATGAAGGAGACGGCAGAGAGCTATCTCGGTGAGAAAGTCGAAAAAGCCGTCATCACCGTCCCGGCCTATTTCAACGACGCCCAGCGCCAGGCCACCAAGGACGCGGGCAAGATCGCCGGACTGGAGGTTCTGCGCATCATCAACGAGCCCACCGCGGCTTCGCTTGCCTATGGCCTCGACAAGAAGGATGGCGAGCGGATCGCAGTCTACGACCTCGGCGGCGGCACCTTCGACGTGTCAGTGCTGGAGATCGGTGACGGCGTATTCGAGGTGAAGTCCACCAACGGCGATACGTTCCTGGGCGGCGAAGACTTCGACATGCGCCTTGTTGACTACCTCGCGGACGAGTTCAAGCGTGAGAACGGCATCGACCTGCGCGGCGACCGGCTGGCGTTGCAGCGGCTCAAGGAAGCCGCCGAAAAGGCAAAGATCGAGCTGTCCTCAACGCAGCAGACCGAAATCAATCTGCCATTCATCACCGCGGACCAGTCCGGACCGAAACACCTCACCATGAAAGTCACGCGCGCCAAGCTTGAGAGCCTGGTCGATGATCTCATCCAGCGGACGATTGGCCCATGCGAGGCCGCGCTCAAGGATGCTGGCGTGAAGGCCGCGGAGATCGACGAGGTCGTGCTGGTCGGCGGGATGACCCGCATGCCGAAGGTGCAAGAGACGGTGAAGTCATTCTTCGGGCGCGAGCCGCACAAGGGCGTCAATCCGGATGAGGTGGTCGCGATCGGCGCGGCGATCCAGGCCGGCGTGCTGCAGGGCGATGTCAAGGATGTGCTGCTTCTCGACGTCACTCCGCTGAGCCTGGGCATCGAGACGCTGGGCGGCGTGTTCACCCGCCTGATCGACCGGAATACGACGATCCCGACCAAAAAGAGCCAAGTGTTCTCCACTGCGGAGGACAACCAGAGCGCCGTGACGATCCGCGTCTATCAGGGCGAGCGGGAAATGGCCGCGGACAACAAGATGCTCGGCCAGTTCGACCTCGTCGGCATTCCGCCAGCCCCGCGCGGCGTGCCGCAGATTGAGGTGACATTCGACATCGACGCCAACGGCATCGTCAACGTGTCGGCCAAGGACAAGGCTACGGGCAAGGAGCAGTCGATCCGTATCCAGGCATCGGGCGGCCTGACCGAGCAAGAAATCGAAAAGATGGTCAAGGATGCCGAATCTCACGCGGAAGAAGACAAGAAGCGCCGCGAGCTGATCGACGCCAAAAACCAGGGCGAGGCGCTGATCCACGCCACCGAAAAGAGCCTGTCCGACCTCGGCGACAAAGTGTCTGGTGAGGATAAAACGGCCGTGGAGACGGCCGTCTCCGAACTGCGCACTGCGCTCGAAGGCGACGACAAGGACGCCATCGACGCAAAGACGCAGGCGCTGTCGCAGGTCTCCATGAAGCTGGGCGAGGCCCTGTATCAGCAGTCGTCCGAACAGGGTGAAGACGGCGGCGCAAGCGGCGCGGAACAGCCTTCCGGTGAGGGCGAGGGCGTCGTGGATGCCGACTTCGAGGAAGTCGATGACGACGACAAGAAGAAGCGGGCATAACGCGGTTGTAATGGCGGCGCGGCGCTGGTCGCGCTGCCTTCGCGTT
>CAZNGB010000054.1:0-12115 GCA_964572465.1 uncultured Hyphomicrobiaceae bacterium | reverse complement strand
AGCAGGTATTTGAACTTGCGGTGATAGCGCGCCAGCACCTCCGGGTTGTCCCGGAACAAGCGCAGCCCCTGCAAAAGCAGATCGCCGAAATCAACCGCGTTCAGATCCACCAGCCGCTGCTGATAGGCGGCGTAGAGCTCGCCTGCCCGGCCATCGGCGAAGGCGTAATGCTCTTCCGGTGGCAGCTTGTCGGCGGAAACGCCGCGGTTTTTCCAGCCGTCGATCAGGCTCGCCAGTACGCGCGGCGGCCAGCGCTTCTCGTCAAGCCCTGAGGCCTGAATGACCTGCTTGATGAGCCGGAGTTGATCGTCAGTGTCGAGGATCGTGAAGGATGGCTGGAGATCGACCAGCTCGGCATGACTGCGCAGGATGCGCGCGCCGATGGAATGGAACGTGCCGAGCCACGGCATTCCTTCGGCGATTCCGCCGGTGATTTGTCCCACGCGCTGCTTCATCTCGCGCGCGGCCTTGTTGGTGAAGGTTACGGCGAGCACCTCATAGGGCTGCGCGCGGCCCGTGGCGAGGATATGGGCAATGCGCGTCGTCAGCACCCGGGTCTTGCCGGTGCCCGCGCCGGCCAGCACCAGCACCGGTCCATCAAGCGCCTCGACCGCCTCGCGCTGCTCCGGGTTGAGCGCATGGAGATACGGCGGACGCGCCCGCGCGCGCTGCGATATCGAGCCTGTTTTCGTTGCTGGCGGCGGGGCCTGCTCCAGCGCGGCGTTCGCGTGATTCCTTGTCATGTCTTCGGATTATACCACACCCCGCGTCAGCGCCACGCGCTACCTGTGCTCTTCCACATGTGCGGCCACCAGCGCCTTGTTGTAAGCCTCGATGGCGTCGAAATGCCGGACCCAGCCGATCAGTTCCTCGCTTTGCGCGTCAACGACGGGCAGCCATTCGCGGCCCGATTCGTCGAATATGCGCAGCGCGTGGCGTAACGTGTGCGCAGCCTGAAGGTATGGGCCCGCCTCCGGTTTCGCGGCCTCGCCCTCGTCATCTTCGCTCAGCGGCGTCATCATGTCGCGCACCCGCACGCTGTGCACGATATGTTGATGCGGTCCTTCATGAAGGAACAGGCCGCGGTTGTTCAAAAGCCAGTGGAAATAGCTCACGCCGTGGACCGCCTGCGTCAGGCCGTTCGCGATCGAGACGGTCAGCAGCAGGGCGATGGTCATCTGATAGCCGCCGGTCAATTCGAACACGATCAGCGTGGTGGAGATTGGCGCACCCAGAACCGCGGCGGCCACCGCGCCCATGCCCAGGATCGCATAGAGTCCGTGGCCCGATGCCGCTTCCGGAAACAGACCTGATGCGATGAGCCCGAATGCCCCGCCCGTCATCGCGCCCAGATAAAGCGAGGGAGAGAACACTCCGCCGCCCATCCTGAACCCGAGCGTGATGGCTGTGGCGAGCGTCTTTGCGAAAAGCAGCAAGATCATCAGCGAAAGCGAAAGCTGGCTGTTCAGCGCTGCGTCGGTGGTGTCATAGCCAACGCCGAGCACCTGCGGGAAGCTCAGAGCGATAGCGCCGACGCACAAGCCGCCGATTGCTGGCTTCAGCCAGATGGGGATGGGCGTCGCTGTGGCGGTACGATCTGCGCCAATGATGGCGAATTGGAAGGCAATCGCCACGGCCGCCGAAGTCAGCCCAAGCAGCGCAAAGGCGGGGAACTCCCAAAGCGAGACGATGTCATATTCCGGCACGATAAATGCAGGGAAATTTCCAAGATGAACGCGCGCGATGATCGTCGCAACGACGCTTGAGATCGTGATCGGCACGAACGCGCGCAGCGCGTAATGCCTGAGGATGACTTCATGGGCGAACAGGACGCCCGCGATGGGCGCATTGAACGAAGCCGCCACCGCCGCGCTGACGCCGCAGCCGAGCAGCGTGCGTTGCGCGCCAGGCGAGAGATCGAATCGTTGTCCCAGTTGCGAGGCGATGGTCGCGCCCAGATGCACCACCGGCCCCTCCCGGCCCGCGCTCCCGCCGGTGCCGAGCGTTATTGCGGAGATGAGGCTGCTCAGGAAGCCATCCCGCGCGGATATTCGGCAGCCCCCGACCGCGCTTGCCTCAATCACATCTGCGACGTTATGCGGGCGGCGTCCACGCTGGAACCGCAACAGGATGAACCCGACGATCAGCCCGCCGGTGGCCGGCGCCAGCAGAACCACCCACCATGGCAGCGCCATCGCCGCCGCGGTCGTGGCCTTGTCCATGGTACCGAGCCACGGGAGTTGAAAGAAGCGAATCGCCAGGCGGAACAGGATCGCCGCATAGGCCGCCGCCACCCCGATAACCAGCGCCATGACCCACACCAGCGGCTGACGCTCAGCGAAGAAGTCCCTCACATTGGCGGTAAAACGATCGGAGACGAATGTCAGCAGCCGCGTCTTGGTCGCCTTGTACAGCGAAGCCCGCGACGCCAGCTCCCCGGCGGACGAGCCTTGGCGGTCTTGTGCGTCGGCATCCCTCCCGCCTGGCTGCTCGTTGGTTGTTGTCATCTCGGGCTGTCACGAGATTGCGTGCGTTTGCGGCCGCGGCTTTTTCACACTACTGTATCAAGGTAATGCGATGCACTACGACATCTTTACAGGCTGGATGCAAGCTGCGGCGTGGGCGACAGGTCGCTACGCGCAGATGATTCGCACCGCGCGACCGCCTGCAGCAGCCCGATATCCATCCGAAAGGCGATCCCGGAGACACGCGTGAACGTCCTGCTTGCGACCCTCACATCGCTGCTCATTCTTGTGTTAGCGGCCGCCTTCGCCGCGCCCTATGTCGTGGATTGGAACCAGTACCGCTCGGTGTTCGAGGCGCAGGCCAGCAAGCTCGCGGGACGGGCGGTCCGGGTTGAGGGTGATGTCGATCTCACTATTCTGCCCGTGCCTGAGGTTCGTTTCGAGCGGGTGAGCATCGCGGACCGTTCCGGCAGCTTCGAAGCGCCCTCCGCGACGGCAGATGCTTTCCGCCTGGCGTTGTCGATCCCGCCTCTGCTGCGTGGGCAGATTGAAGCGCGCAAGCTCGAACTGGACAGGCTGTCCCTGCGGCTCGGGCTAGACGAGAACGGGGAGGTACGCTGGCCACGCATCGGCGAGGCGGCGGGAGCGTTGCCCTTCATCACATCTGATGTTGCGCTGAAATCCGTGACGCTGAACGAGGCGTCGCTGGCGGTGTCGCGCCCGGGCGAGACGGCGCGCTGGCGCATCCAAGGCGTGAGCGGCGAGTTGTCGGCCGAGACGCTGCGCGGGCCGTTCAAGTTTGCCGGGCAGGCGATGATTGGCGATGAACTGCGGGATTTGCAATTCTCTGTGGGCACGATGACGCCGGAAGGCTTGATGCCGGTAAAGGCCGCTTCGCCAGGCGATACCGTGGTTTATCGCGCCGAGGGCAACCTTCGCGAACTGACGGATGGTCCGGAATTTGTCGGCACTGTCGAGGCGAGTGCGCCGCTGCCCCCACAAGCGGGCGGACAGGCTCCGGAATGGCGCGCGGCAGGCGCAGGACGCGCGACGCTGGACAGCGCCAATTTTGACGATTTCAGCGTAACGATCACACGTGAGCAGCGCCCGCAGACCCTTTCTGGTACAGCGCGGTTTACATGGGATGGCGACTTGCGGCTTGAGGCTGAACTGCGTTCGCAGTGGCTGGACCTTGATCTGCTCGCCGGGGCGCAAGTGAGCGAGCGCACGCCTGCCGAGGTGCTTCTTGAGTTGCCTGCGCTGCTCGCCAATGTGCCGGTTCCCGCCCAGCGGGCGCGTATCGACATGACGGTCGCGCAGGCGAGCCTGGGAGGCGATCTGATCCGGGACATTCACGCGGTCGCGCAACGCGGCGATGGCGGCTGGGGCGTCGAGAAGCTTGAGGCCGGGTTGCCGGCCGGCGCTGATTTCGGCTTTGAAGGCCGGTTCGCGCGCAGGGGCGGAACGCCTGTGCTCGCGGGGATGGTTCGCGCCAGCGGCGGTAATCTTGCACGGCTTCTGCAATGGGCCGCGCCAGGGGTGCTCGATATGCGCGATGCATCAGCCAAGCCGTTTTCGCTGAGCGGCCAGGTCGAGTCAGCGTCCGATGCGTTCAGCATCTCGGATATTTCGGCGCGGCTGGGCGAGTCGCGTTTTGGCGGGGCGGTCCGGCTGGCGTTTGATGAGGCGTCGGCGACGGTTGATCTGAACGCGCGCACGCTCGATCTGCGGCCGTATCTGACCGGCGGCACGGCGGAAATGCTCGCCCGGCTGACCGCGCGCGGCGGGCTGAGCGCGTTTGATGCGAAAGCGTGGCAGGTCGCGTTGCGTGCGGATCGGCTGATCCTGCCGGAATTGGCTGCCAGCGATGTCGAGATGCGGCTGCGCCTCAACGGCGATGCGGTGGTGGTTGAGCGCGTGACGCTGCGCGGCGAGGACGGCCTGTATGTCTCGGCCAGCGGGCGCTATCCACTGGGCGATGCGCAGACCGCGCTAGCTCTGCGCGCCAGTCTTGCCGCGAATGATGCGCAGCGCATCATGGAACTCGCCAGCGTTATCCCCGGCGCGCAGGCTCGCCTGACCCCGCACATGGCGCGGCTGCGCTCAGCTACCCCGCTAAATCTCGCGGCGGACCTGCGAGCAAGCGAGGTCGAGGACGGCTATCTTTTGCGCATCGACGGGACGGCCGCGCAGACCGCCTTGCTGGCGACAGCGCGCATTTATGCTGGCCAGCGGGTTCATCTCGCCCTGAGCGCCGACAATCCGACGCTGCGCGGGTTGGCGCGACAGTTGTCGCCAGAACTGACGGCATGGCTTGGCATGGAACAGGCGCCCGACTTTGCTCGTCTGCAGGCCGACTTTACGGGCGCTGTCGGGGAGCCGTGGACGGGCGTGGCGGAAATCGCGACGGATAAGCTTCGTTTTGCCTTCGACGGTTCGGCGGAGCCGGGTACGCTGCAGCTCAATGGCGATGTGAGCCTCGACGCGCCGCGCGCGTCGGCTGCGCTGGCGCTGGCCGGCCTTCGAGCAGATGAGGACGGCTCGCTTCGTGTACGCGCAGCCGTGTCGAGCGGCGATAACATCTACAGCGCAGGCGACCTGAGCTTCGATATGGCGGGGCAGACCACGACGGGGAACGTTCGCGTCGATGTGTCTGCGGCAGCCCCGCGTGTCGAGGCTAATCTAAATGCCGGGAGCTTCAATCTCGCCAGAGCGGCTGGACTTCTCGTGGAGCAGCGCGGCAGCCGCGAAGAAGCGTTTTGGCCGGATGCCCCGTTCGCAGTGGAAACGCTTCAACGGCTATCGGGCACTGTGTCGCTGGCTGCGGATGAACTGACCATCGCCGATGGCCTCAGCCTCAACGAGGCCACGCTGATGGCGCGGCTTGAGGACGGCGCTGTGCAGATGCCGACCATATCCGGGATGCTCTACGGCGGCGAGGCGGTCGGCTCGGCCGAATTGCGGCCCGCGCGTGGGCGCACTGTGTTCGATGGCGAGATGGTCGTAACCGCGCTCGACCTCGCGCAACTGCCGCATGGCGAGGGCGCGCCGCTTGCTGTGGGCCGCGCCGACCTGAGCCTGCGCGTGCAGAGCGAGGGCCTGTCGCCGCGCGGGCTGGTGACGGTGATGACCGGCACGGGACGGGTTGAACTGGGCGCAGGGGAGATTCGCGGGCTGGATCCACGGGTGCTGGCGCGCGAGGCGCAGGCGTACCTGGCGGCTGATACCCAGCCCGACGAGACGGTTACCGCAACGCTCGCCACACCGCTGCGTGAAAGCCGCTTCGCTCATGACGGCGCTCAGGCGAGTGTAGAGATCAAGGACGGCGCGCTGCGCATCGCGCGCACGCCACTTATCGCCGGGACGGACGGCATCGCGGTGGAGACCGATGCACGGCTCGATCTGAGCGAAATGACATTGACGAGCCGTTGGGACCTCGGCGCTGCGCTGGGCGGCGAGGCGCTGCCGGCTGTGCGCGTGAGCTTTGCCGGCCCGGTCGCGGAGTTCGGCGCGCTTCAGCCGCGTGTCGACGCCGACAATCTGGAGCAGTTCCTGACAGTCGCGCGCGTCGAGCGCAACGTCGAGCGGCTGGAGGAGCTGCGCCGCCAACGCGATGCCGACCTGCCGCCAGCTCGCGAAAGCGCACCCGAGCCGGGGGTTGGTACGGCCCCCGCGCAACAGGCGACCACGCCGCCGCCGGATGATACTGACCTTGGCGATACTCCGCTGGAGACACTGGACCCGCTGCCGGGCTTCAGCACCCAGATCGAAGAAACGCCCCCTTCCGCAGGCGCGCCAACAGCCGGGGCGCAGGCCGCCGAGGCTGCGTCCGAGCCGGCATCAGCTTCGGCCGGCCCGGGCGCGCCGCTTGACGATCCGCAGGTGGTAGAGGATGCGCGCCGCGAAATCATGCGCAACACCCCGCCCCGTGAGCCCCGTCAGCCGCAGTCAGATCGGTTCTTCGAGATTTTCCAGAACTGAGCCGGTTGGCTGGCTTCCACCCTGCCATGGGAACATGGCGGTTGCGGCGCGCGCTTTAATCTGTACCCTGAAAGAAACGAATTGCCGCAAACACAAAAATCTGCGGCGCTTGAGGAAACGCAACAGCGATCACGCGTTGACGCCGTGCGCACCGCGCAAGCCCGAGCGGTGCGCTGAGCGCGCGCACCCCGCGAATGGACAAGCGCAAATGACCACGCTGGCGGGCAAAACCGTCTTCATATCTGGCGGCAGCCGCGGCATCGGCTTGGCGATCGGCCTGCGCGCCGCGCGCGATGGCGCCAATGTCGCGCTTGCCGCAAAGACCGCCGAGCCGCACCCAAGGCTGCCCGGCACCGTCTACACCGCCGCGCTGGAGATCGAGACGGCGGGCGGCAATGCCCTGCCGATCGTCTGCGATATCCGCGATGAGGGGCAGGTGCGTGCCGCAATCGACCAGACCGTCCAGACCTTCGGCGGCATCGACATCTGCGTGAACAACGCAAGCGCCATAAGTCTCACCGACACCACGAGCACGGAGATGCGGCGGTTCGACCTGATGCATCAGGTGAATGCGCGCGGCACCTTCCTGGTGTCGAAACACTGCATCGAGCATCTGGCCCGGGCGGAGAACCCGCACATCCTGATGTTGTCGCCGCCGCTCGATCTGAAAGCGAAGTGGTTCGCGGGGCATCTTGCCTATTCGCTGGCGAAATATGGCATGAGCCTGTGCGCGCTGGGGCTGTCCGAGGAGTTGAGGCCGCTTGGCATCGGCGTCAACGCGCTGTGGCCGCGCACGACCATCGCCACGGCGGCGATTGCCAATATCGTGGGCGGCGACGAGGTGATGCGCGCCAGCCGCACACCGGAGATCGTTGCGGATGCGGCGCATGTCATCCTGAGCAAGCCAGCGCGCGATTTCACGGGCAACTTCTGCATCGACGATACGCTGCTGGCTGCGCACGGCGTCCGTGATTTCGATCGCTACCGGATTGACCCTTCGGTTGATCTGATGCCGGACTTTTTCGTGCCCGAGGACAGCGTTCCCCCAGCGCCGCTGGCCGCTCTCAGGCACTGAAACAACGACAACAAGGGCGCTAGACACCGCCATGCCGACACTCCTGATTTCACATCCCGTTTTCCTGGAGCATGACACGGGCTATGGCCATCCCGAGCGGCCCGACCGGCTCCGCGCGATCGAGCAGGCGCTGGAGGATGAGAGCTTCCAGTTCCTGCACCGCGAGGAAGCTCCGCTGGCCGAGGAAGACATTATCGCGCGGATGCATGGTCCGGAGTACATCGCTGCGCTGAAGAAGATCGTGCCGGAGAGCGGTCATTGCTACGTGGATGGCGGCGATACGGTCATGTCGCCGAAGAGCTGGGAGGCTGCGCTGCGGGCCGCTGGTGCGGCGGTCATGGCGGTGGATCAGGTGGTCGCAGGCGCCGCCCGAAACGCTTTTTGCGCCGCGCGTCCGCCGGGCCATCATGCTGAAACGCGCCAGGCAATGGGCTTTTGCTTCTTCAACAATGTCGCGATCGCGGCGGCACATGCCCGGGAAGCCCACGGGCTGGAGCGCGTCGCGGTGATCGATTTCGACGTGCATCACGGCAACGGCACCCAGCATATGTTCTGGTCCGAGCCGAACCTGTTCTACGGCTCGACCCATCAGATGCCGCTGTTTCCAGGCACCGGCGAGTGGAGTGAGCGTGGCGTCGCCGGGAATATCGTCAATGCGCCGCTGCGCCGCGGCGACGACACCTATCACTTCCAGGAGGCGTTTGAGACGCGCATCCTCCCCGCGCTTCATGACTTCTCGCCGGACCTGGTCATCGCCTCGGCGGGCTTCGATGCGCACCAGCGCGACCCGATAGGCGGGCTTGTGCTGCGCGAGGAGGATTTCGCCTGGGCAACGCGGAAACTTCTGGATGTCGCGGAGCATCACGCCGGCGGGCGCTTTATTTCCGTACTCGAAGGCGGCTACGATCTGGCCGGGTTGGCGCGATCTGTCGAGGCGCATCTGCGCGTAATGATGGAATATGGATCGTGACCGCGAGACCGTATCGGTGGAGGAGTTGATGGCGAGGCAGCAGGACAAAGCGAACGCCGACATCAAGGAGCTGTCGTTCGAACATGCGCTGAAGGAGCTTGAGCAGATCGTCGGGCGTCTGGAGCGCGGTGACGTGGAACTTGAGCAATCAATCGCCATCTACGAACGGGGAGAGGCGCTGCGCGATCATTGCGACCGACTGCTTCAGCGGGCGGAAGCGAAGGTCGAGAGGATCAACGTGAACGCGGACGGCCAGCCCACCAGTACCCAGCCGCTTGACGTGGAATAAAGTTGCGCCGATTGGGCATGTTGCGGTAATCCACGGCACCCTGGGCGGCCTGTTGGATAAATTATGGTATCAAGTTTTGCCGAGGCGGGGCCGTCAGTGTAAACTTTTTATGACAGCGGGCGCTAGCCTGCCACAGCCGCCTTGGTCATCGCGTGAGGGACGCTATCACCGTGAGTTCAGACAGCAAGACACCGCTACTCGACCAAATCACCACCCCAAATGACCTGCGACAACTCGCAGAATCGCAGCTGCGACAGGTTGCGGATGAGTTGCGGGCGGAAACGATTGATGCCGTCTCGGTGACCGGCGGCCATCTGGGCGCGGGGCTTGGCGTTGTGGAGTTGACAGTCGCGCTGCACTACCTGTTCGATACGCCGAATGACCGGCTGATCTGGGACGTCGGGCATCAGGCCTATCCGCACAAGATTCTCACGGGCCGGCGCGACCGGATCAGAACATTGCGCCAGCCCGGTGGACTTTCCGGCTTCACCCGGCGCGCGGAAAGCGAATATGACCCGTTCGGCGCGGCGCATTCCTCGACGTCCATATCCTCTGGCCTCGGCATGGCAGTGGCCCGCGACCTTCGCGAAGACGACAATAACGTGATCGCGGTGATCGGCGATGGTGCGCTCAGCGCGGGCATGGCCTACGAGGCGATGAACAACGCCGGCGCGATGGACAAGCGTTTGATCGTTATCCTGAACGACAACGACATGTCGATCGCTCCGCCGGTGGGCGCGATCAGCCACTATCTCGCGCGGCTGACCTCCTCGGGCACCTATCTGTATCTGCGCGACATCGTGAAGCAACTTGCCAAACGCTTGCCAAAGGGCTGGGAGCGCCGGGCTGCGCGCGCGGAGGAATACACCCGTAATTTCTGGACCGGCGGCACGCTGTTTGAAGAACTCGGTTTTTACTATGTCGGGCCGATTGACGGGCACAACCTGGATCACCTGGTGCCGGTGCTGCGAAATGTCCGCGACACCGAACAAGGTCCGATCCTGGTGCATTGCGTCACGCAGAAGGGCAAGGGCTACGAGCCGGCGGAGAATTCGGCTGACAAATATCACGGCGTATCGAAATTCGACGTCATCACCGGCGCGATGTCCAAGCCGAAGCCAAACGCGCCGAGCTATACCAAGGTGTTCGCGCAAAGCCTGATTGACGAGGCGCGCCGTGACGACAAGATCGTCGCGATCACTGCAGCCATGCCTTCGGGCACCGGTCTTGACCTGTTCGGCGACGAATTTCCCGACCGCACCTTTGATGTCGGCATCGCCGAGCAACACGGTGTGACCTTCGCCGCTGGGCTCGCCACGGAGGGCTACAAGCCGTTCGCGGCAATCTACTCGACCTTCCTGCAGCGTGCCTATGACCAGGTCGTGCACGACGTGGCGATCCAGCAGCTTCCGGTGCGCTTCGCGATAGACCGCGCTGGCTTCGTCGGGGCGGACGGTCCGACCCATGCCGGCTCATTCGATGTGACCTATCTGTCATGCCTGCCCGGTTTCGTGGTGATGGCGGCGGCTGACGAGGCAGAGTTGCGAAATATGGTCGCCACGCAGGTGCAGATCGACGACCGGCCGAGCGCGCTGCGCTATCCGCGCGGCGAAGGGGTTGGCGTCGAGATGCCCGAGCATGGTATGCCGCTGGAGATCGGGCGCGGGCGGGTCATGCGCGAGGGCACAAGCGTTGCGCTCTTGTCGTTCGGCTCGCGCCTGCAGGAGTGCCTGTCCGCGGCGGACCAGCTTTCGCGCCACGGACTTTCCACCACGGTCGCCGATGCTCGCTTTGCCAAGCCGCTTGATGAGGACTTGATCCGCCGGCTTGCGCGCGAGCACGAGGTGGTGGTGACCATCGAAGAGGCTTCGGTCGGCGGCTTCGGCAGCCACGTTCTGCACTTCATGGCGATGGACGGCCTGCTGGATCGCGGCCTGAAAATTCGCTCGCTGGTGCTGCCGGATGAGTTTGTGCAGCATGGCAAGCCCGAGCAGATGTATGCCGATGCGGGACTCGATGCGGCGGGGATCGTGCGCACGGTATTCAGCGCGCTTGGCCGCGATTTTGTGGCTGATGAGGGCATCGGCACGGCGGGCCGGGGTGACGCGGGTTGATGCAACCAGCGGGCCAAACCGGCTCGATCTGGCGCTGGTCACGCGCGGGCTAGTGTCAAGCCGTGCGCGGGCTCGTGACCTCATCAAGCGTGGGTTGGTCCTGATCGACGGCGTTGCCGTCACCAAGGCGGGCGCGCCCGTCTCAGCAGAAGAGCGCATCGAAATCGTGGGCGATGATGCGCACTATGTCTCCCGTGCGGCCCGTAAGCTCATCTCGGCGCTCGACAGCTTCCACCTCGATCCGGCTGGCCGCGTGGCGCTCGATGTCGGTGCGTCGACGGGCGGCTTTAGCCAGGTGTTGCTGGAGCGGGGCGCGAGCCGGGTCTACGCCGTGGATGTCGGCCGCGCGCAGCTTCACGAGAGCCTCGCCGCCGATATGCGCGTCATCAGCCTGGAGCAGCGCGACGCGCGCAGCCTACAGCCCGCCGATATCCCGGAAGCGGTGGGTGCGATCACTGTCGATGTCAGCTTCATCTCGCTGCGGCTCGTGTTGCCGCACGTTATGAATTTCGCCGCGCCGGGCGCTTGGCTGGTCGCGCTCATCAAGCCGCAATTCGAGGTGGGGCGGGAGCACATCGGCAAGGGCGGCATCGTCACCGAGGCGGCCGCCCGCGACCGCGCAGTGTGCGCGATCCGCGAACTCGTCGATGCCCAGCCGGGCTGGCGCACGCGCGATCCGGTTCCGTCTCCGCTCACCGGACAGAGCGGCAACCAGGAATATCTGCTTGGCGCGGAGCACGTCCTCGGTTAAAAAGCCACAGTGTTGCCATCTTGTTGCAACATCACGTCATGCGTCAGCGGGCGCAAGCGCCGTCCGCCGCATGTTCAACCC
This sequence comes from uncultured Hyphomicrobiaceae bacterium, assembly GCA_964572465.1. Taxonomy (GTDB): domain Bacteria; phylum Pseudomonadota; class Alphaproteobacteria; order Rhizobiales; family Rhodomicrobiaceae; genus Dichotomicrobium. The sequence continues at coordinate 389 of CAZNGB010000054.1, read as the reverse complement.
CGACAGGACATCCCAAATGGTAAAGCGCGCAGCTTCCATGCGCGGCTGACCCTTTCGGCCCCTTGGCCGTCTCGCTCAGCCGTGTGATGATTTTTCAAATGTCAAAAACACACGCGAGCGAGCATCATGTTACGTTGGATCGAACAACGAATATCCCCCTTTAGACGGGCGTCGATAGATCAACCGCCTGAAAACCTTGTCGGATTCTTTTGGCATTACTGCCGCCAGATCTGGGGCACCCTCGTGGTCGTGGTGCTGGTCGGGTCGCTGGCCGCGCTGATCGAGGTGACACTGTTCACTTTCCTCGGTCAGATCGTCGACATGGCGCGCATGGCCGAGACGCCAGCAGCGTTTTTCGCCGAGCACGGCACCACCCTGCTGATCATGGC
>CAZNGB010000053.1:0-12135 GCA_964572465.1 uncultured Hyphomicrobiaceae bacterium | reverse complement strand
AGGCTACATCTCCATCCCGAGATGCTCGGCCACGGAATAGATGTCCTTGTCGCCGCGCCCGCACATATTCATCACCAGCAGGTGATCGGACGGCAAATCCGGCGCGATCTTCATGACCTGCGCCAGCGCATGGGCCGGCTCCAGCGCCGGGATGATGCCTTCTTTGCGCGTACAAAGCTGGAACGCCTCCAGCGCCTCATCGTCGGTTATGGCGACATACTCCACGCGCCCGCTCTCCTTCAGCCAGGCGTGCTCCGGCCCGATGCCGGGGTAGTCGAGACCCGCCGAGATCGAGTGCCCCTCGATGATCTGCCCGTCGTCGTCCTGAAGCAGATAGGTGCGGTTGCCGTGCAGCACGCCGGGCTTGCCGCCGTTGAGCGAGGCGGCGTGGCCGTCCATCGTGTCCAGGCCATAGCCGCCGGCTTCGACGCCGATCAGCCGCGTGCTCGGCTCGTCCAGAAATGGATGGAACAGGCCCATCGCATTCGACCCGCCGCCGATGCAGGCGACCAGACTGTCCGGCAGGCGGCCTTCTGCGTCCATCATCTGCTCGCGCAGCTCCTGCCCGATGACGGACTGGAAGTCGCGCACCATCGCCGGATACGGGTGCGGCCCGGCGACCGTGCCGATGATGTAGAAGGTGTCATCGACATTGGCGACCCAGTCGCGCAGCGCGTCGTTCATTGCGTCCTTGAGCGTGCCCGCGCCCGATGTGACGGGCCGGATGTCCGCGCCGAGCAGCTTCATGCGGAACACGTTGGGGCGCTGGCGCTCGATATCCGTTGCGCCCATGTAAATGACGCAGGGCAGGCCGAAGCGCGCCGCCACCGTCGCCACCGCCACGCCGTGCTGGCCCGCGCCGGTCTCCGCGATGATGCGGGTCTTGCCCATGCGCCGCGCGAGCAGGATCTGGCCGAGGCAGTTGTTGATCTTGTGGCTGCCGGTGTGGTTCAGCTCGTCGCGCTTGAAGTAAATCTTCGCGCCGCCGAGGTGCTCGGTCAGCCGCTCGGCGAAATAAAGCGGGCTGGGCCGGCCGGTATAGTGCTTGTTCATCGCGTCGAGTTCGGCGCGGAAATCCGGGTCAGCCTTGGCGTCGTTATAGGCGTGCTCAAGCTCCAGGATCAGCGGCATCAGCGTTTCCGCAACGAAACGCCCGCCGAAATCGCCGAAATGGCCGCGCTCGTCAGGGCCGGAGCGAAATGTGTTGGGGATTTGGTCCATGAGTTTTCTCTTTGTGAAGAAATTGCAACATGAGTGCGGCTTGACAGGTGCTGCGCGCGCCTAATCCGACCACTCATAAGTGAAGACGAGCACGTCTTCGACGATGCGTCCGGTGGGCCTGCAGCCTTCAGCGTAGACTTCGCGCTCACCGCGAACCACGATACGCAAGCCGTTGTTCGTGACCGGGCCTTCAACGTCATAAACCAGCGGCGCGTCGCAATCTCGCGAGAAGCGCCGCGCCCGGCCCACGTAATAGTTGCCCACGTTGCGCCCGTCAAACAGCACCGTGCCCCGCGTCGCGCCCGCGCGCTGCAGGATCGGTCGTGGCTCCTCATAGGTGAGAACGCGCTGCGCCCCGTTCGCCTCAAGGCGCATAAGGGAACCATTGTGGTCCCAGAACGAATCCGCCTTGACCGCGGCAGCCGTGAGAATAATGGCGAGTGCGGCGAGCAACGGAGCTAGCGCGCTTGTCGAGATGAACGATCTTGTGCGCAACTCAAGCATGGCCTTACGCCGCCTCGATGGGCATAGACTGGGCCTGCGCTTTGGCAGCTTGCACGAAACGGCGGATCGCGACCGGGTCTTTCTCGCCCGGTGCGCGCTCCACCCCGGAGGATGTGTCCACGGCATGTGCGCCAGTGACGCGTATCGCCTCGGCAATATTCTCGACCGTCAGACCACCTGAGAGCATGTAGGGGCGGTCAGGCGGCGTCTGCGCCAGGAGCGGCCAGTCGAATGGAACCCCGTTGCCGCCCGGCAAGCGCGCATCTTTTGCAGGCTTGGCGTCGAACAGGAACATGTCCGCCGCGGGAAACGCGCTTGCGGCCATAATGTCGGCGGCGGTGGCGACCTTGACCGCCTTGAGAACCGGGCGCGCGGCGAGTTTCCGAATTTGGGCGACGCGCTCGGGCGTCTCGGAGCCATGAAGTTGTATTATGTCCGGAGCGACCGTGGTCACGATCCTCTCCAGTTCGCGGTCGCTCGGGTCAACGAGCAGCGCAACCGTGCGGATGCGTCCGTGCGCCACTTCCGCTAGTCGGCCGGCGGTTTCGGGATCAACAAATCGCGGGCTGGCAGCAAAAAACACGAAGCCGACGAAGTCCGCGCCGGCCTCAACCGCTGCCGCCAGCGCCTCGTCGCTCTTGATCCCACATATCTTTACCTGCACCGCCATGCCCTTGTTATCACAGAAGCCCGTGGTCTAGTGCAAGGGCGTTGTCGCGCGATGATGAGGGACAAAACGGCGCGTTCAGCGCGCTGAAAGCCGCGCGACTGCCGTGCCGCCACCATCCTGCGCGGCTTGCAGGTCGCGGGCAAGTCGCTCGCGGTCCTTGCGCAGGCGGTAGGTTTCCTTGGTGCGCCGGCGGGCGAGGTCGCGCCATTTGCTCTGGCTCGCCCATGCGCCGATGCTGCCGAGCACGAAACCGGCCAGCAGCGCGGCGAACAGGAACACAAACATCGGCGCTTCGATGGCGGCGGCGGGCGCGCCTTGGGCGAACGGGTCAAGCGCGAGTGTGGCGGTGTGCCGGTTCGCGACCATCAGTGCAATGAGAGCAACAGCCAACACCAGCAGGATCAGGCGGCGGAAAAATTGGACCATGTTCGCGTCTCTCGACTTTGTGGGCGACCAGATTCGGCGGGCGGCCATTTTGGCGCGCAGCGAGCTTTGGCGGGCGGCCAGGTATGATCGTTTAGCGGCGCCGGGCGGCGCTTTTCTTGCGGGGCGCCAGATCGGGGTTCAGACGCACCCGCAATTCCTTGCCAGTCTTGAAGAAGGGAACGAATTTTTCGTCAACGGGCACCTGATCGCCGGTCCGCGGGTTCCGGCCGATGCGCGCCGGCCGATGCTTGACCGAGAACGCACCGAAACCGCGCAGCTCCACCCTGTCGCCGCGTTCCATCGCTGCCACTATGGTCTCAAAGATCGTATTGACGATACGCTCAACATCGCGCTGGTAAAGATGCGGGTTTTCGGATGCGATTTTCTCAATCAGCTCGGATTTAATCATGCATGTTGCCCCGCCTGCGGGCAGAAGTCATGAAGTGTGATTACTGTTCAGGCTGCCAGACGGATACGAGACCGTCAAGCCTGATAGATTTGAGCCCGGATGACCGGCTATCCTCCAGGGCCGTGGCAAGGTCCAGGCCGGTTAGGCGCGACAGGCCGGCCAATGCGACATCCACCCAGCTCAAGCTACCGCTGCTCTCAGGCACCCAATCCACGATCTTGGTGTCCTCAGGAATGCTGTGTTCGTCGCTCAGCCATTTGCGGGCCTCCCGCTCGCCGCCGATCTGATCGACAAGGCCGACGGCCTGCGCCTGCTCGCCAGTGTAGATCCGTCCTGTCCTGATGCTGCTGAGCGCGCTGGGGTCAAGATCGCGGCGTTCGTTAACGAGGTCGATAAACCACTGGAAGCTGGATTGCATGACCTCTCGCGTCGCTTGTCGCTGGCGATCGGTTATTTCTTCGAACGGGTTGGGCACCGCTTTCAGATCGCCGCTTTTGATCTGCTCGAAATTCACCCCGAGGTTCTTGAGCAGTTCATCGACCTGCGCCCACTGGACGATCACGCCCACAGAGCCGGTGATGGAGTTGGCGCGCGAAATGATGTGATCCGTGGCAACCGCAGCCATGTAGGCCGCCGAAGTCGCCGTGGTTTCGAATACGGCCACCACTGGCTTTTCGGAGCTGAGTTGGCGTAGCTCCGTGTAAAGCGCCTCGCCGCCGGCGGTGCTACCGCCTGGGCTATTGATGCGCACGATCACAGCCTTGACCTGGTCGCTCTTGCGCATTCGCTGCAGCATTTCCTGCTGCTTCTGATTGACAGAGATGAAGCCTGAAACATCAACCCGCGCGATATGGCCGCCGATGCCGAAGACCTCACCAACCGCGCCACCGCGCTCCCGCGCAAACAGCGCGGCAGCCAAAACGGCGATGGCCACCACGGCGAGAACGCGCCAGAAAGTTACTCGGCGTTTCAGACGGCGGCGTTCGACAACGGCATCAGCGTCTAGTGTCACGGCAACGCTCCTTCACAAACGGATCACAATCAAAACGCAGCCCCGAAGGACTGCGTTCCGTAAGCCACACGGGTCCGCTCCTGCTACTTCTTGCCGCTGTCCGAACTGGCTTCGGTTTCATCGGCCTGCGCCTTGTTCAGCGCTGCGCCCAGAATCTCACCCAAGGATGCACCGCTGTCGGTCGAGCCGAATTGCTCGACAGCCTTCTTCTCCTCGGCGATTTCCAGCGCCTTGATGGAAAGCGAGATCTTCCGGTTGGCCTTGTCGATCTGGGTCACGGCCGCGTCGATCTTGTCGCCAGGGGCGAAGCGTTCTGGCCGCTGTTCGGAGCGGTCGCGTGACAGGTCGGCCCGCCGGATGAAGGTGGACATGTCATTATCCGCGATGCGGACCTGAAGGCCGGAGTCCTTTACTTCCTCGACTTCGCAGGTGACCGTCGAGCCCTTCTTGAGCCCGGCCAGGCTTTCAAACGGATCACCACTCACCTGCTTGATGCCAAGGCTGATGCGCTCCTTGTCCGGGTCGGTATCGAGCACGACTGCGCGGACGGTGTCGCCCTTCTTGTATTCCTTGATGGCTTCCTCGCCCGGCTGGTTCCAGTCAAGGTCCGACAGGTGCACCATGCCGTCGATACCGCCCTCCAGGCCGACGAACAGGCCAAATTCGGTGATGTTGCGCACGGTCCCTTCGATCTCGGTGCCTTTCGGGTGGCTGGCCGCGAAAGCATCCCAGGGGTTGTCCTGCGTCTGCTTGAGGCCGAGCGAGATACGGCGCTTGTTCGGGTCCACCTCAAGCACCTGAACCTCGACCTCCTCGCTGGTGGAGAGGATCTTGCCCGGATGCACGTTCTTCTTCACCCAACTCATCTCGGAGACGTGGATCAGACCCTCCACGCCCGGCTCCAGCTCGACGAATGCGCCGTAGTCGGTGATGTTGGTTACGCGGCCGGTAAACTTCGCATCGACCGGGTATTTCGCCTCGATGCCTTCCCACGGGTCGGACTGAAGCTGCTTCATGCCCAGGCTGATGCGCTGGGTCTCCGGATTGATGCGGATGATCTGCACCTTGACGGTGTCGCCGACATTGACGATCTCGTTTGGATGGCTGACCCGGCGCCACGCCATGTCGGTGACGTGCAGCAGGCCATCGATACCGCCAAGGTCGATGAACGCGCCATAATCGGTGATGTTCTTTACGATGCCCTCGACCACCTGGCCCTCGGCGAGGTTCGCGACGATCTCGCTGCGCTGCTCGGCGCGGGTTTCCTCCAGCACGGCGCGGCGCGAAACGACGATGTTGCCGCGGCGGCGATCCATCTTGAGGATCTGGAATGGCTGCGGCGAGTGCATCAGGTTGGATGCGTCGCGCACCGGGCGGATGTCCACCTGGCTGCCCGGCAGAAATGCCACAGCGCCATCAAGATCGACGGTGAAGCCGCCCTTGACGCGGTTGAAGATCACGCCCTCGACCTTCTCGCCTTTCTCGAAGCTCTTTTCGAGCTTGGCCCAGCTTTCCTCGCGGCGCGCCTTTTCGCGGCTGAGGACGGCCTCGCCCAGCGCGTTTTCGATGCGCTCCAGATAAACCTCGACCTCGTCGCCGATATTGATGTCCGGGTCCTGGCCGGCGACAGCGAATTCCTTGAGCGGCACGCGACCTTCGGTTTTCAGGCCGACATCGATGACGGCCAGATCCTTCTCAATCGCAACGACGGTGCCCTTGACGACAGAGCCTTCTTGCGTCTCCGTTTCGGAGAATGATTCATTGAGGAGCGAGGCGAAGTCCTCGCGGGCCGGATTAAGTTCGGCGGTTTGTGTTTCGTGGCTCTGTGCCGGGTTCATCTAGTCTCCTTAAGACCCTGTATCTCGTTCGGGAACTGGCCTGCCGTGGCCGGTTCGGTTGCATGTATATCGCGATGAGCGGCACTACGCCTTGGGCGGGGCGCGCGCACCGATAAAGTTCATCTCTCAAGCCGGTTTGGAAAAAATACCGCCCGCTGGCGGCAGGCGCGCGTCCCACGCCCCAAACGTGCTCACCCCGAAAGGCAAATAGCAAGCGCGGCACTCGCCGTTACAACCCTTATCCAGGTTGCCCAGACGCGCGCGCCGCGTTGATCAGTCCCAAAGCAGCTTTGAATGCCTGCTCTATATCCAAATTTGTGGTATCGAGCAAGTGCGCATCGTCCGCTTTTCGCAATGGCGCGGCCGATCTCTCCTGATCCCTTCGGTCACGCTTGAGAATGTCTTGATAGATCTGGTCTTCGTCGACATCTTCGCCGCGTTCGCGCAATTCGAGATAGCGGCGATGCGCGCGCGCCTGCGGACTCGCGGTGATATATAGTTTCACCTCTGCCTTCGGGCAAACCACGGTCCCGATGTCGCGCCCGTCGAGTACTGCGCCGCCTGAGCGATGGGCGAAGTCGCGCTGTAACGCCAAAAGCGCGTCGCGCACCGCCGGGGAGGCGGCGACCTGGGACGCCGCTTCGCCCATGCGCCGCTCGCGCAAACGCGGCGCGTCGAGCCCGCTCAGGTCTAGCGATCTTGCAGCGCGAACTGCCGCGTCCTCATCGTCGAGCGGCAGCCCCTGGTCCAACATGTCGCGTGCGACCGCGCGGTAGAGCAGGCCCGTATCGAGGTAGGACAGGCCGAAATGGTCAGCAAGCCGACGTGAGACGCTGCCCTTGCCAGAGGCGGATGGCCCATCGACCGCAATAATCATGGCGCGCCCGCGTCGTCGAAATCCGCGCCGATCGCACGCATCGCATTCGCGAAGCCCGGGAAGCTGGTGTCGATCATCGCCGTATCGTCAATGCGCACGGGCCGATCCGCTGCGAGACCAAGCACCGCGAACGCCATCGCGATGCGGTGGTCCATGTGCGTTTCCACCGTGCCGCCGCCAGGGATGCGGTCCATGCCGCGCACAATCAGCGCATCTCCCTCGGCCCAGGCGGTGACCCCGCAAGCCGTAAGCCCGGCGATCGTTGCAGCCAGCCGGTCGCTCTCCTTCACCCGCAGTTCCGCCAGACCTTCCATCCGGGTTTCGCCTTGCGCCGTGGCTGCCACGACCGCAAGGATCGGATATTCGTCGATCATCCGCGGCGCGCGCTCCGGCGGCACGCGCACCGCCTTCAGGCTGCCGGCGCGCACCCGCAAATCGCCAACCTGTTCGCCGCCGCTGTGGCGCACATTTTCAAAACGCAGATCTGCGCCCATCTCGACCAGCGTGTCATAGAAACCGGTGCGCGTTGGATTCATCAGGACGTTCTCGATGGTGATATCTGACCCCGGGCAGATCACCGCCGCGGCCGTCGGGAACGCGGCTGAACTCGGGTCGCCAGGTACCTCTACATCGCGGCCATGCAGTACCGCCTCGCCCGACACCGTGATGCCGCGTTCGCCCGCGCCCTGCTCAATGCGCAGATCCGCCCCGAAATGGCGCATCATGGTCTCGGTGTGATCGCGCGTGGCTTCGGGTTCGATGACTGTCGTCTCGCCCTGCGTCATCAGACCGGCCAGAAGGATCGCCGATTTGACCTGGGCCGAAGCCACAGGCAAACGGTATGTGATGGGCGTGAGATCGCCCGAGCCGACCAGCGTAAGCGGCAAGCGGTCGCCGCCTCGCACCTCCGCGCCCATTGCCTTCAGCGGATCGAGCACCCGGCCCATCGGCCGGCGCCGGAGCGACTCGTCGCCCGTCAGTTCAGCGGCGAAGTCGTGCCCCGCGATCACGCCCATCATCAGCCGCACGCCTGTGCCCGCATTGCCGAAGTCGAGCGGACCGTCCGGCGGCGCCAGCCCACCGCAGCCGACCCCGACCACGCGCCACTTGCCGTGCGCCGCATGGTTCATCTGCACGCCCATCTGTTGGAGCGCCTGCGCGGTCGCAAGCACATCAGCGGACTCCAGCAGACCGGAGATGTTGGTCTCGCCAATCGACAGCGCGCCGAAGATCAGCGCACGGTGGGAAATCGACTTGTCGCCAGGCACCCGCAAGGTGCCGCGCAGCGGGCCGGTCTCGGCGTTGGTCTTGCGGGCGATCAGTGGGCGGGTCATGGCCTCGGGTCTCTTGCAATTCCGGCGCTCGCACGCCAGCGTTGGAGCGGTATAGAGCAGAGGACGCGCGAGGCTGTCAATGAGGCCTGGAACACAGCGCGCGGTTCGCTTGCATTCACCTTTGACAAGCCTCAAACGCGTCGCTAGACAACTCAACCTTCCGGCAAGACGAAAGCACAGGGAACCGACGATGTCGAACAGAGCCGCGCGTGGAACCAAACGGATATGCCAGGGTTGCGGCGCGCGATTTTACGATCTGAACCGCGACCCCATCATCTGCCCGGTTTGCGGCGCGCAATACCGGCTGACCGGCGAGGCCGCGCAGGCGCACGCCCTGCGCGCCGCCGAGGCGCGCGAGCGAGAGGATGACGCAGCGCTTCCCGCCGAGGCCGAGGATGTGGAGGTCGTTTCGCTTGAAGAGGCCGACGCAGAAGATATCCCGGATATCGAGAGCGATGACCTTGACGATCTTGATGCCGACAGCAATTTGAGCGGCGATGACGAAGACGCGCTGATGCCCGACGACGACTCCGACGATGACGACGTCTCAGGCTTCATCAGCGGCCCGCTTGCCGAAGATAAGGAGGACGAGACCTGAGCATGTCACGTTCCGCTTGATCCTCCGCGCGTGAGTGCGTATTCAGTCGCAATGCTCGCAAGAGAGAAGTCTGGGGCCATAGCTCAGTCGGGAGAGCGCTTGAATGGCATTCAAGAGGTCGGCGGTTCGATTCCGCCTGGCTCCACCAGCCTTTTCGGATGATATTTAATTCAACGCAGCGACCTTCGGCGGGTTGAATGCGCCTGCGATAAGCGCGAGCGCCGCGACTGCTGCCGCGCCCCAGACCAGGTACGCCTCGGGGCTGTCCATCGCCAGCAGCGTGCCGCCACCGATCGCGCACCAGACAAGCGGGATCAGCGCCAGCAGCCAGCGCCACGCCCCGGCCAGCGCGACCATCACGCCGAGCGTGGCAATCGCGGTCGGGTCTGGCGTCAGCGCGAAGAACTCGACCTCATACCACTGCCGGTCCACCGCCAGCCCGGCCAGCGGCAGCGCCACCAGCGCGAAGACGAACACCGCCGCGCCCGTCCAGCGCGCCCAGACCGCGCCGGGCCGAAGGGCCCCCGGCCAGATCGCCGCGATCACCATCAACCCCGCCTGCGCCACGAATAGCCAGCCGAAATTCTCGGCCGCCCAGTTGATCTCGGCATAGCGCTGCGCATGAAAGGCCCAGGCCACCCACGCCCACATCGCCGCTAGCACGACCATCACCGCCTGAATGCGCGCCAGCCGCCCGCGCAGGATCGCCGGCAGCATAGCGACGCCAAACGCCGCCGCCAGCACATGCGCGGGCCACACGTCGCGGTGATACAGCTCAAACAGCCGCAGATAGGTCTCCCGCGAGAACAGCAGCAGATCTTCCAGCGGGTAGTTCAACCACTCTTCCATCACAGGCTTTCCACGTAAGCCGTCATGCGCTGGCGCATCTCCGGGTCGGGCAGGCGGCCATGCAGCGCGCCCATGTTCTCCAGCATGTGATCGACGCGCGTCGTCGCGGGGATCGCGCAGGTCAGCGCCGGGTGCGAGATGATGAATTTCAGGAAGAACTGCGCCCAGTTGGTGGCGTCGAATTCGCTGATCCAGTCGGGCAGCGGCTTGTCCTGATAGCGGTCGAACAGCGCGCCGCGCCGGAACGGGCGGTTGGCGATCACGGCCAGCCCGCGCTCGCGCGCCAGCGGCAGCAGACGATCCTCGGCCCAGCGGTCTACGACGTTGTAGGTAAGCTGCACGAAGTCGATCGGCTGGGTTTCCATGATCCGCGCAAGCTCGTCGAGCCGGCGGCCATGTGAGGTCGTCACGCCGATATAGCGGATGCGGCCCTGGTCCTTCATCTCAAGGAGCGTTTCCATGTGCGCTTCCCAGGAGACGAGATTGTGAATCTGCATCAGGTCGAAGGGTTTGACGCCCCACAGCCGCTCGGAGGTCGAGACCTGCTCGCGCGCGGTGTCGCCGAACGGGGTCCAGACCTTGGTGGCGGAGAACAGGCCCGGTTGCTGGCCGAGCTTGTCGAGGCCGTAGCCGATAACTTCCTCGGACGAGCCGTACATCGGCGAGGAGTCGATCATCCCGCCGCCCTGGGCGAAGAAGTTGCGCAGCACCTCGGTGCGCTGGTTGCGCGCCTTGATGTCGTCGCCGACGTTGAAGGTGATCCATGTGCCCATGCCGATGGCGGGGATTGCCTCTCCGGTCGCTGGGATCACCTTGGTGCGGATTTGCTCGGCGCGCGCCGGGCCGGCCGGCAGCGCGGCGGTAAGGCCCGCAGCGGTGGAAGACAGCAGAAAGTCGCGGCGTGACAGGCCCGACATGAACAACCTTCCAAATTTATTAATCTCTCCCGCCAAGATGGTCCGGCTAACGAAACGATCAAGGTATACCAGTGCCCGCCTCTCGGGTTTCATCAAAGCACCACGAAAAGCCACTCACGCGCAGCGCTCGAGGGCCGTCGCTGCGCGCAGTCCCACGGCATCAAACGCAAGACCGGCTCATGCTCTTTTGGTGAAGGCTCTCGTGGTGCTTTGGTGCAGACATTTGCTACGGCGAGGGCTGCGACGGGAGGCAAATGTCTTGATCGGACCCCTAGCTCTTCTGCACAAATGCATCGTAGGCGCGCAGGGCCTCGCCACCGTACACCATCGACGGCCCACCGCCCATCTGGATCGCGACGCCGATCGCCTCGGCGACCTCCTCGCGCGTCGCGCCTTTTTCATAGGCCGAGCGCACATGGTAAGACACGCAGCCATCGCAGCGCACGGTGATCCCGATGGCCAGGGCGATCAGTTCCTTCAGCTTGGGCGAGAGGGCGCCGTCCTTGTAGGCCGCTGCCCCAAGCGCGGCAAAGCCGGCCATCTGTTCGGGTATCGCTTCTCGCAGGGCGGCTGCATCCTTGGAAACATCATCGGCGATTTGCGGAAAGTCCTTGGTCATGGAGGCTCCATTGAGGTCGAGGCTCGGTGAATGCTCGCCTTGGCAGGATGCCGCGGCTTGTATCGGCGTCAAGGCTTTTGCAAACGCCGCCTGAATAAGACATGGCGCGGCCCGCGCGGCGTGCTAGTCTTTCCCGGACATAACAAGAACACGACTCAGAGGAAGCCATGGAAGACTTGCAGCCGCCATTTCGGCGCGGGCGACCGGAGGATGCCCCATTGCTTGTCGAACTGGTCAATTACGCAGGTGAAGGCCTGCCGCTTTATCTGTGGGGCAGCATGGCGGGCGCAGGCGAGAGCGCCTGGGATGTTGGCGTGGCCCGCGCGCAGCGCGACACTGGCGGCTTTTCGTATCGCAACGCTATCATGATCGAGGCGGAAGGCGTCCCTGCCGGCTGTCTGATCGGCTATGCGATCGCCGAGGAGGTGGAGCCGATCCCGCCAGACTTTCCGTCGATTCTCCGTCCGCTGCAGGAACTGGAGAACCTCGCACCCGGTACATGGTACGTCAATGTGCTGGCTGTAAGTCCGCAGCATCGTGGGAAAGGCCTCGGCGGCAGGCTTCTGGAACTGGCGGAAAAGATCGGCCGCGCCGCTGGCGCACGCGGAATGAGCGTCATTGTCGCCGACAGGAACACCGGGGCGTTCCGGCTGTACGAGCGCCACGGCTACCGGCAGGCGGGCGCTCGCGCGATGGTCAAGGACGGCTGGTCGGTCGAGAGCGACAACTGGCTGCTGATGACCAAGAGCTTCTGACCGCGCGCAATTTGGCTTGCTGGCGGGGCACTGGATGGCTAGGCTCCGCCAACATTCCGAACACCAAGAACCGTTTCGTCACAGGAGCTTCGAGAAAAATGCGCGT
>CAZNGB010000052.1:0-12219 GCA_964572465.1 uncultured Hyphomicrobiaceae bacterium | reverse complement strand
AGTCTGGGCCGTGTCTCAGTCCCAGTGTGGCTGATCATCCTCTCAGACCAGCTACAGATCGTAGCCTTGGTAGGCCGTTACCCTACCAACTAGCTAATCTGACGCGGGCCCATCCTATGGCGATAAATCTTTCCCCCGTAGGGCTTATACGGTATTAGCTCCGGTTTCCCAGAGTTATTCCGTACCATAGGGCAGGTTCCCACGCGTTACTCACCCGTCTGCCACTCACCCGAAGGTGCGTTCGACTTGCATGTGTTAGGCCTGCCGCCAGCGTTCGTTCTGAGCCAGGATCAAACTCTCAGCTTAAAAGAGCCTGTTTCTGACTTTTCCTCGAAGACCCCCGGCTAAGGATGTCTTCGAGTGACCGCTGCGTTCTGTTGAATGCAGGAATTGTTCGGAGTCCTACGTCACACATCGCCTTGCGCTCCGAAGAGCGCTCGAAGCTTTTGTGTCACAGAAACGCCGATCGTCAGAGTCTCTTTGTGATCGCTTGCGCGATCTCGCTAGAGCTCCGCCGTCTGCGTTTCTCTTCCTTCCAAATCTTCTACTTTGTCAAAGAGCGTGCCGACCACCCGAAGGCGACACGGCTACGGAAGCTTTCACTCCCGGAATTCCACACTAACAGCCCACGATCGCCTGTTCTAAGGGCAAGCAATCGCCGGGTTGCTGTCTATCTTCGGAAGGCCCGCGGAGTCAAACGCGAATTGCGCTTCACTCCCTCGCGGACAGACGCCTAACTTAGCGTTTACCTCTGACCCTGTCAACGCTCGATCGGAAAAAATTTCCTACCAACCGTTTGGACCTAACGCTCAAGCGAGATCGCCGCACTTTCAGGAACGCATTACCATCCCGCGACTGACCCCATATAACGCCTTGATCCGTAAAGGAAGGTTTAACGCCAGCAAAATTTTTTTCGTCAAAATTTTGACGACAACGCCGAATTGAGTGGGGGACAACATATGGATATCCACAACCACCAGGCATCCTGTGCATTCTGTGGAAAATTTAAGGGTTTTTGATTAATTCCGACATGCCTGCAGAAAATGGCCGGAACACCGGGATTGCGAGCACGGTCCCGCAGAGCCACGAACTTGACGCAAAGTCATGAGCATTCACGGCTCGGGCAACGAGGGCTCGGGACGGTAATTCAGACGGGGGCACGATGCTGAAAGGGAAACGGCACTCATCGAGGGCACTGGTCCCGACGAGCGATCATGAGCGGCTTCCTCAGGTCTATCTGTCCAAGTTGCCGGATGAGCCGCATGGCGCCCTTCCAATTGAAGCGCATGGTGGCGTCGCGTCGCGTCTAAAGTGGATTGTATCGACATGCATTGTTGGCGTCGCCGGCCTTTGCGTCATCGCTGTCGTCATGTACGCGTCCATGGATATGGAAGGCGACGAGGGTATCATCTCCTCGATCCAGAAGGCCGGCGTCTCCGCGATGCAGCCGCAACAGGTCGGCAGAATCGTCCAGGACCAGCCTGAGATCGCCTTTGGGCAGAAAACCGATCGCATCAAGCTCACCGCGAAGGGCGTCACTACAAGCCACATCATTCACGACAGTGTAGTGGTGCGGCGCGATGCCACCGAATTCATCGAAATCAGGCCATATGTGTTGGTCGAGGCCGCGCTGGCAACTGAGGTTCCCCAGACGGTAACGGATATTCCACCGCTCGATCCATTCGAGCTTTACGCCAATAAGACGCCCGTCGGCGAGACTTCCGACGGAGCGGGCGCCCGTGAAGCCGCTTCAGGCAATTCGGCAATCAGCTACAGCGACATTCAGATGGCGCGGCTGGCCATGGTGGACAATCGCAGCATCGGCGCCCAGGTCGCGGAACAGCTCGTTGCCGAAGCAGCCGCCGTGCTCGCTGAGACTGGCGCCGAGTTCGAGGCTGCGCCCGACCAGCCGGTTGAAGAAGCGCCGCTCGCTGACACCGCCGTGCCGCGCGAAGAAGACATCGGACCAAACACTACCGTCCTTCGCAAAACCCCGGATGCTGCTACTGAGCCTACGCGGCAGTTCTCGACGACAGCCGTGAAGGTGAAATCAGGCGACACGCTTTATCGCTTGCTGAGCGAAGCTGGCGCCCGCGAGAGCGACGCGAAAGCCATCGTGAACGCGATGCAGACGGTGCCAGGCGCGGCTCGACTGGAAGCGGGTCAGGAGTTGCGCTTCACCCACGACCGCAGCATCCCGGACGCCGAGGATCGCGCGCCGGTACGGGTGAGCCTGTTCAGCGGCGACCAGCATGTCGTCAGCGTGACGCAATCTGCGGCCGAGCAATACGCCGCAACCCGCGACGAGACTGAGATCGCCGCCTATTCAGGACCGAGCGAGCGTCGCGTGTCCACCCGCGCTTCGCTCTACACCAGCATCTCCCATGCTGCCATCACCCATGATCTGCCGCAGGACTTGATCGACCAGTTTCTGCGCACGCTCGCTTATGATGTTGATTTTAAACAAAAAGTTAGCTTTGGCGACTCGGTACGCTTCTTCTTCGATGTCGAGCGTGAGCCAAGCGGTGTCGAAAAGCCTGGCAATCTTCTCTATGCTGAAATGACGGTCGACGGGGAAAGCTATCGCTACTACCGCTACCGCACGCCTGACGGCCAAGTCGATTTCTACAATGAGAATGGCTCCAATTCGCGCAAGTTCCTCATGCGCAAGCCCGTGAAGGGTGCGCGCTTTACCTCCGGCTTCGGCTATCGTCGCCACCCGATCCTGGGCACCCGCCGGATGCATACTGGCGCAGACTGGGCCGCACCTCGCGGCACGCCGATCCTTGCGCCAGGCGACGGAACCGTCGTCTTCGTGGGCCGAAAAGGCGGTTACGGCAACCACATCCGCGTGCAGCATGGCAATGGCTACAAGACAACTTTCTCGCACCTGCAAAAATTCGGCGACGGAATCCGCAAGGGCGTAAAGGTCAAACAAGGCCAGATCATTGGCTACATCGGCTCGACCGGGCGCTCGACGGGTCCGCATCTGCACTACGAAGTACTGGTCAATGGCAAGTTCACCGACCCGATGAAAATCGCGACCGGCAGCAGCCGCCAGCTCCAGGCGCGCTTGCTTGCAGAGTTCCAGCGCGAGAAGCAGCGTATCGGCGACCTCATGCGGCGCGCGCCGGTCAAAACGCGGGTCGCGGCGGTGAACGAATAGCGTTGCGCAGTCCACACGTCTGACTTACACCTGCGCTAGCGCCGGTCGGAGTTCGCCATGCCTCACGTCCTTCTGCTCATCATTGCCGTGTTTGCAGTCACTTTCGCCGGCGAAACAGCTGCTGCGAGAACCTGTTTCCCGTTGCAGACCGAAGTGGTCAGCCTGGGCGAGAACAATGCGCGCGCCTACACCGACCGAAGCCTGCAGCGCGCGATCGCGGCCCGGAAAACGTCGCTCGAAGCCAGCGGGAGATCCGTCGGAAGGGTCACGCGTGGCGAGCTCGATTGCGCGCCCTATCCCAACATCCTCGGCGCAGACGAATGGCGCTGCACGGGCCGTGCGCGTGTTTGCGCCGCTGAGTGAGCGGCACGGCGGGCATGGACGAAGAGCAGATCATCCGAACCTACTTCGCACCACTGGCCGCGAGCGCGTCGGGCGCGTTTGACCTTACGGATGATGCCGCGACGCTCTCGCCCCCGCCGGACACTGACCTTGTCATCACCACTGACGCCCTCGTCGCCGGCATTCATTTCCTGCCAGATGATCCGCCCGCGGATGTTGCAGCCAAGGCGCTTGGCGTGAATCTGTCGGACCTTGCCGCCAAAGGCGCGGACCCGCTCGCCTACACGCTGTCGCTAAGCCTGCCCATGCCTATATCGGCTCAATGGCTGGACGGCTTCCGCAATGGACTGGCGGCGATGCAGGCAGCCCACGGAATCCAGCTCATAGGCGGAGACACCACGCGCAGCCCCGGTGCATTGATGATATCGATTACCGCGATTGGCGCGACGCCCGCCGGCCAGATGATCCGCCGTGGCACGGCCAAAGCCGGCGACTTGATCTATGCCAGCGGCACAATCGGCGACGCCGCACTCGGCCTACTCGTGGCGACAGGCGATCGGCGCGCTGATGGCTGGAAACTTGACGAGGCGGCACGGGCCTTTCTGCTGGCGCGCTATCGCTGCCCACAACCCCGCACCGATCTGGCGCGCATCCTGCGGGACCACGCCAGCGCCGGACTGGACATTTCGGATGGCCTGGTGATCGACGCGGGCCGCCTGTGCCGCGCGTCCGGCGTCGCGGCGACGATTCGTGCCAACGATGTTCCGCTCTCACCCGCCGCGCGCGCGTGCCTGCACGCCGATCCGCCCTGTCTCGAAACCATCTTCACCGGCGGGGACGACTACGAAGTGCTTTTCACCATCTCGCCTGAGCGCCAAGACGCGCTTGGACATGCGGCAGCAGCGGCGAGCACAGCGATCCATTGCATCGGAGAGATCAAGACGGCGTCAGAGGTCGCAACCGGAGCGCTTGAGGTCATCCGGGCGGACGGCACGCCGCTGCAATTCGCGCATCCCGGTTACACCCATTTCGCCTAACGCTTGAGCAAACTGCAACCTTGTTGCACTGCCACCCCGATTTTGGCATGTTCCGCCCGGCTTGCGCGGCGTTCTTAACATGCCAGCAACTCTGTGTTTGGGGGACGAACTGCCGGAGCCGATCTTGATCGTCCGGCGGCTTCAATAAAACTCAGAATCCAATAATCACACCTGGGACGGTTCCAATGGATAACGTGATCTGGCTTATCTTTGCTGCCGGTCTGCTTTCGCTCGTGTATGGCGCGCTGACCATCCGCCAGTTGCTCGCCGCTGACCCCGGCAATGCGCGCATGCAAGAAATTGCTGGCGCGATCCAGGAGGGCGCTCAAGCCTACCTCTCGCGCCAGTACACGACGATTGCGATCGTCGGCGCAGTCATCTTTCTGATCGTCCTTTTTCTTCTCGGCCTGCCCGTAGCTATCGGGTTCCTGATCGGGGCGGTCCTGTCGGGCGCGGCTGGCTTCATCGGGATGATCGTCTCGGTCCGCGCGAATGTTCGCACGACCCAGGCATCCAGCAAGAGCCTGGGTGACGGTCTGTCAATCGCATTCAAGTCCGGCGCGGTCACGGGCATGCTCGTTGCGGGTCTCGCGTTACTGTCCGTGGCGGTCTATTTTTCGGTGCTGCTGCTGATCGGTTATGACCTGACAGACCGCACTATCGTTGATGCGCTCGTCGCGCTCGGCTTTGGCGCATCGCTGATATCGATCTTCGCGCGGCTGGGCGGCGGTATCTTCACCAAGGGGGCAGATGTGGGCGGCGATCTCGTCGGCAAGGTCGAAGCCGGCATCCCCGAGGACGACCCGCGCAACCCGGCAACGATCGCGGACAACGTCGGCGACAACGTTGGCGACTGCGCCGGCATGGCCGCGGACCTGTTCGAGACTTACGTGGTGACGGTCGTGGCGACGATGGTCCTGGCCTCGATCTACTTCTCCGGGCAGGACATCCTTTATCCCGCGATGATCTACCCGCTGGCGATCGGCGCGCTGTGCGTCATAACCTCGATCATCGGCACCTTCTTCGTCCGTCTCGGCTCCAGCAACAACGTCATGGGCGCGCTCTACAAGGGCTTTATCGCCACCGGCGCGTTGTCGCTGCTTGCGCTCTGGCCGGTCACCGACTTCGTCATCGGCATGAACACGCCAATGCAAGCCTCCGGCGTCGCCTTCACCGGCGTCGATCTGTTCTACTGCGGCGCGGTCGGCCTGGTGATCACCGGCCTGATCATTGTCATCACCGAGTACTACACGGGCACAGGCTTCCGCCCCGTGCAGTCGATAGCCGAGGCCTCCAAGACCGGGCATGGAACGAACGTCATCCAGGGCCTGGCGATCTCGCTGGAAGCCACCGCGCTGCCGGCCATCGTGATCATCGCAGGCATCCTGATCTCGTTCAATCTGGCCGGCCTGTTCGGCATCGCCATTGCCGTCACCACCATGCTGGCGCTGGCGGGCATGGTCGTCGCGCTCGACGCCTTCGGCCCAGTGACCGACAACGCCGGCGGTATCGCCGAGATGGCCGACCTGCCGGAGGGCGTGCGCAACACGACCGACACGCTCGACGCCGTCGGCAACACCACCAAGGCGGTGACGAAAGGCTATGCGATCGGCTCGGCGGGTCTCGGCGCGCTGGTGCTGTTCGCCGCCTACACCGAAGACCTCAACTTCTTCATCACCAACGCCGATCAGTATCCCTATTTCCAGGGCGTTGAACTCAACTTCTCGCTTTCCAATCCGTATGTCGTGGTCGGCCTGTTCTTCGGCGGCCTGCTTCCCTACCTGTTCGGCGCGATGGGCATGACGGCGGTTGGCCGTGCGGGCGCCAAGGTTGTCGAGGAGGTCCGACGGCAGTTCAAGGAAAAGCCAGGCATCATGAAAGGGACCGAAAAGCCGGACTATGGCGCGGCGGTCGACATGCTGACGAAGGCGGCGATCAAGGAAATGGTGATCCCGTCGATGCTGCCGGTTCTTTCGCCGATCGTCGTGTTCGGCGTCGTCCTGCTGGTTTCGGACAAGTCGGCGGCGTTCTCCGCTGTCGGCGCGATGCTGCTCGGCGTGATCGTCACTGGCCTGTTCGTCGCGATCTCCATGACCGCGGGCGGCGGCGCCTGGGATAACGCCAAGAAGTACATCGAGGATGGAAACTTCGGCGGCAAGGGCTCCGACGCGCACAAGGCGGCCGTCACGGGCGATACCGTGGGCGACCCCTACAAGGACACCGCGGGACCGGCGGTCAACCCGATGATCAAGATCACCAACATCGTGGCGCTGCTGTTGCTGGCGGTGCTGGCGCACTGATCGCCGCGTCATATCAAATGAAGGAAAGCCGCGCTCTCGCAGCGCGGCTTTTTTTATTGTGATGATGAAGCTGATGCGGCTGCGCTTAGCCGATGAATGCCCGCAAAGCCGAAAGCACGTCGGCTGGCGCTTCCTCAGGAATGAAGTGCCCTGTCGGCATCTTCTGATACGTCGGGCTGTCACACCAACGCGACCAAATACCGGGAAGATCGAAGTGCCGGCCCACGACGCCGTGCTCGCCCCACATGACCAGCGTGGGACATTTTATCGTCCTGCCATTCGCCCGATCCTCCGCGTCGTGGACGCGGTCCAGGTAAAACCCGGCGCGAAAGCACTCGCACATCGCCGTAATCGACTGGGGCTGCGTCGCCGACGCGAGATAGGTGTCCAGAGCGGTTGAGGCATAAGGCACAGATTTGTCTGACAGCCCCGTCAGTATGAGACGCATGAACCCGCGCGGATCGCCGGCAATGAGCGATTCTGGGATCGGATGATCCTGCGTCAGGAAAACAAAATAGAAATAGTCCTGCGCAATCTCGGCCGTCAGATTATCGTAGAAATCAAGCGCGGGGACGATATCCATGACGACAAGCTGGTCAACGGCCTCCGGATGATCGAGTGCCAACCGCCGAGCAACCCGCGCACCGCGGTCATGCCCGACAACGGCAAAGCGATCGTGGCCGAGGGCGTGCATTACGTCTAACTGCTCGGCGGCCATGGTTCGCTTCGCATAGGCGTGAAGTCCAGATCCGGGCTCTGGCTTGTGGGACTCGCCCCGCCCACGCAGATCCGTAAGAACCACGGTGTGGTGTTCGGCAAGCTGCACCGCCTGATGATGCCAGCACAAATGCGTCTGCGGGTCGCCATGCAGCATGAGGATCGGTGAACCTTCACCGGCCGTCAGCGCCAGTATCGTCCCGTCGGTTGTCGGCACGAACTGCCGCCGGAAGCCGGGCAGCAACTCGCGGTCAGCCTCTTCAAAGCGTAACATTGAGCCAGTCCTTGTATTCGGCAATCGCCGCCTCGTCCCGCCGGTAATAAGACCAGCGGCCAACCTTCTCGGCGCGCACGAAACCCGCCCTTCGCAACAGCTCCAGATGCTTGCTCACCGTCGGCTGCGCCATGCCGAGCTTCTCTGTGAGCAGGGTTACGCAAACACCCATTTTCTCGGGCGGGCCGGTCGTTTGATGGGAGAAATGCGCTTTAGGCTCCGCGAGCCATCGCAAAATGGATTGCCGCGCCTCGCTCGCCAACGCTTTGGTTTGGTCGATGCGGTCCTTCATACAGCCAAACTAATCGTTGGTTAGCTATATGTCGATATATTTGATTGAAATTGGAGCAACGCAGATTCCTTGTTCGGCAGTGGGTCAACCGAAACTGGTCCGTTTTCAAGCATCTCTTATCGACGTGCAAAATGCACGGGGCTGGCATATATCCAGTGCAGACACGTGACACGCCGGGCAAAAGGAACGGCCATGCAATTCTCAAACATCGAGACCGCCATCGAGACGATCCGCCAGGGCGGCATCATCATCGTTGTCGATGACGAAGACCGCGAGAACGAGGGCGATTTCGTCTGCGCGGCGGAGGCGATCTCGCCGGACAAGGTCAACTTCATGCTGAACGGGCGCGGCTTGCTATGCGTGACCGTGACTGAAGAGGCCGCGCGGCGGCTGGACCTTGCCCCCGCAGCGAAATCCAGCACGGCGCTGCAGAACACTGCCTTCACCGTCTCGGTTGATCACGCGTCGACCACAACGGGCATCTCAGCGGGCGAGCGCGCCACAACCATCGCTGCGCTGGCTGACCCCGCGGCTCGACCGGAGGACTTCGCACGGCCCGGCCATGTGTTCCCGATCGTCGGGCGCGAGGGTGGCGTGCTCATGCGCGCAGGGCACACCGAGGCCTCCATCGACCTGGCCGCCCTGGCCGGGCTGGCTCCGGCCGGCGTGCTGATCGAGATTCTGAATGAGGATGGCACCATGGCGCGGCGCGACGACCTCGCGCAGCTGGCGGCCGAGCACGGCATGCCGATGATCACGATCGCAGACCTCATCCGCTACCGCTACCGGCATGAGCAGATCGTCAAGCGCATGGCCGAGGCAAGCCTGCCGACGCGCTACGGTGATTTCCACCTGATCGCTTATGACGTGGCATACAGCGAAGAACAGCCGGTCGCGCTCGTAATGGGCGATTTGAACCAGGCAGACGCACCGATGGTCCGCGTACATGCCGCATCGCTGACCGGGGATGTGCTGGAAAATCTGCGCGCGGACGGCGAGACCTTGCTGCACCAGTCGATGGCGCGCATTGGTGCAGAAGGTGCAGGCGCGATCGTTTACCTGCCACAGGACGCACGAGACCTCAGCCTGATGGACCAAATTCGGGGCTTTCAGCGCGGCACCGCCGGTGAGCATGGCAAGAGCCATGAAAGCGACGCGCGGGACTATGGCTTGGGCATCCAGATTCTCAAGGACCTTGGGCTGTCGAAGATCCGCGTGCTGACCAATACGCCGAAGCCCACCGACGCTTTCATCTTCGATGGGTTTGATTTGCTGGTCGTCGAGCAGGTACCCATCTCAGAAGATGAGTCAGCGAAAACAGGAGACACGGGAAGTCAGCCGAGACTCGTGTTCAGCCACAAGAGCTAATCAGCTCGAAACTGCGCCTTAGCGTACTGCCCGTTTAAATAGACCAGCGGCGCGGCATCAGGGTTGTGGCGCGCGCTGTGGACCAGCTCGCCCAGAACGATCTGGTGATCTCCCGCCGGATAGACATCCTCAACGCGACACTCCAGCGCCGCCAGGACACCTTGCAAGACCGGCGCGCCCAACCGACCATCATGGGTGTTTATGCCATGAAACTTGTCGGGACGCCGATGTGCAAAGCGATTTGAAATCTCCTCCTGCCCGCTCGCGAGGAAATTAACACAAAAAATACCACTGGCGCGCAGCGCAGCGAGCGTCTCGGAATCATTGCGCAGACACATGAGCAGCAGCGGCGGCTCCAGCGAAACGGATGTGACGCTGTTCATCGTGACGCCGTAGGCCCGGCCTTCGCCGTCGCGCGTCGTTACGACGGAAACGCCCGTCGGCCACAGGCGGAAGCAGGCCTTAAATTCTTCCGGGCTTGCGCTGAAAGTTTCGGCGGCCGATTTGTCTTTGCGCCAGAACGTCATGCGCTATCCTTTATCACGCGGGCCGAAAATCGCCGAGCCAACCCGCAACCAGGTCGCCCCAAATTCCACTGCTGTCTCATAATCCGCGCTCATGCCCATGCTAAGCCGCGACAAGCCGCATTGATCCGCCAGCTTTGCGAGAAACGCGAAATGAACTGCTGGCTCCTCGTCAATCGGCGGGATGCACATGAGGCCCTCGATTTTCAGGCCCAGTTCGCCCTGACAATATTGCATGAAGTCGACCGTCTCTGCTGGCGCGATGCCCGCCTTGTTTGGCTCTTCGCCCGTGTTGACCTGGATGAGCAGCCGGGGCGACCGTCCGACCGCTTCGATTTCACGTGAAACAACCCGCGCGATCTTCGGCCGGTCGATTGTCTGGATCATATCGAATAGCTCTACGGCATCACGCGCCTTGTTGGATTGCAGCGGCCCGATGAGATGCAGTTCGATATCTGGCCAGCGTTCCTGCAGCGCCGGCCACTTACCCTGCGCTTCCTGCACACGGTTTTCTCCAAAGATGCGCTGCCCTGCCTCGATGACCGGAATAATGGCTTCCGACCCGAAGGTCTTGGACACGGCGACAAGATGAAGCTCCGAGGGGTCGCGCCCCACCTCGCGCGCGACATCGACGATCCTGGCGCGCACCTCGGCTAGCCGCGCCGCCGCAGTCTCCGGCGCTGTCGTGTTCGTCATCGGCTCGTACACACGCGTTCTCCTCAATGGGTCGTCGCTCGCACCTGACCAGACCTCACCGCGCATTGCAACGACCACGGCGTCGTGGAAGAAATCCCGCGCCGCACGGCATCGCACCTTGACCGGTCGGGCGCTTTTGCCGTCATATCCGGCTTAACAAAGACAGCGAATACTCTGGGGCCGGCTCCCACGGGTCAACCTCACCATCCAAAAATCGGACATCATGGCCAGCGAGAGATACAACGCACCCGAGCGCGAGAAGCACTGGCGTCAGGTCTGGCGCGAACAGGACGTTTTCCGCACGCCGAAGCATTCGGATCAGCCGAAATACTACGTGCTTGAGATGTTTCCCTATCCGTCCGGGCGCATCCATGTCGGCCATACGCGGAACTATACCATGGGCGATGTAGTAGCCCGCTACAAGCGCGCGCAGGGCTATGACGTGCTCCACCCGATGGGCTGGGACGCGTTCGGGATGCCAGCGGAAAACGCCGCGATGGCCAAAGGCGTGCATCCGAAGGCGTGGACCTACGACAATATTGCGACCATGCGCGGCCAGCTTCAGCAGATGGGCTTTGCGCTAGACTGGGACCGCGAGTTCGCCACCTGCGACCCGGAATATTACGCGCAGCAGCAGAAGCTGTTTCTGGATTTCCTGAAGCACGACCTGGTCTATCGGCGCATGGCGCGGGTGAACTGGGACCCTGTGGACCAGACCGTGCTGGCCAACGAGCAGGTCATCGACGGGCGCGGCTGGCGCTCAGGCGCGGTGGTCGAGCAGCGCGAACTGCCGCAATGGTTCTTCCGCATCACGGCTTACGCGGACGCCCTGTTGGAGGGTCTGGATACTCTGGACAGATGGCCGGAAAAGGTCCGGCTTATGCAGAAAAACTGGATCGGAAAGTCGGAGGGCTGTCTCATCAAGTTCAAGCTCTCCGGCAAGCGCCCCGGCGATGCACCCGAGACGCTGGATGTGTTCACCACGCGGCACGATACGATTTTCGGCGCAAGCTTCTGCGCGATCGCGCCGAACCATCCGTTGGCGCAGAGCCTGGCCCAGCACGACGCTGAGCTTCGCGCCTTCATTGCCGAATGCCAGCGGATCGGTACCAGCGAGGAGGCCATCGAGCGCGCGGAAAAAAAGGGCTATGACACCGGCCTGAAGGCGATCCACCCGTTCAAACGGAATTCGCGGCTGCGCGTGTTCGTCGCCAACTTCGTGCTGATGGACTACGGCACCGGCGCGATTTTCGGCTGCCCGGCGCATGACCAGCGCGACCTCGACTTCGCCCGCAAATACAAGCTGAAGGTCAAGCCGGTGGTGATCCCTGACGGCGCGGACCCGGAGAGCTTCAAGATCGGCGCGGAGGCGTATACCGGTCCCGGCCATATCCACAACTCGGAGTTCCTCGACGGTCTGACCGTGGAGGCCGCGCAGCAACGGATTGCAAGCCTCGTCGAGGAGCGCGGAATGGGCGAGCGGCAGGTGAAGTTCCGCCTGCG
>CAZNGB010000051.1:0-12448 GCA_964572465.1 uncultured Hyphomicrobiaceae bacterium | reverse complement strand
CCATGCCGAAATCGGTGCAGCGGTGCTCGACATAGCGGTCGTATTCCTCGAAAGACCCCTCGTCCAGCAACAGGGCGATGCGTTCGCGCGCCGTCAGCTTGCCGCGCGCGTGCTGCGCGTCGATCCGCTTCTGGCCGCCGCCCAGACGCGACTCCTCGCGCCGCCGCTCCATCTCCGCCAGGACTTCTTTCATCGCTTCCTCGACTGTCTCATTATCGCTTCTCGTTTTCCTTAGCACGCGGCGGCCGCCGCCAAAAGACCGCCCAGCCTCATGCGCGGCTGCCCGAACGCGCCAGATAAATCCCGCTGAGAACGACCAACGCGCCGATGAGATGTGTCCATGTGAGCACCTCGCCGAGTAGCAGCCAGGCCAGCACGGCGGACATGATCGGGTGGATCAGCAGGCTGACGGAGGAAAACGAGACTGGCAGATGCGCAAAGGCGTAGGTGATGAGCGTTTGCCCGCCCACTTGGCTGATCAGCGCGACCGCGAAGAGGACCAACCATCCGCCGGCCGTCTGCGGCAGCAGTGTCTCACCCAGCAGCAGCGCGCCCCCCAGCAGCCCGAACGCGCTGAACAGCGAACTCCACGCCATGATGCTGAACGCGCTGTGCGAACGGCGCAGCCGCGAAACGCTGAGCTGATACGCGCCGTAGAAAACGGCCGTCAAGACGCCGAACATATCTCCGTAGATCTGTGTCGGGTCGAGCCGCAAGCTCGCGCCGCTCAGCACCACCGCCCCCGCGATCGCCAGTGCCATACCGATGATGAAAAGCCGCGTAATCGGCTCACGGAACAGCGCCCAGGCGGCCAGCGCGACGAAGATCGGGGCGAGGTTTGCCAGCAGTGTGGCATTGGCGACGGTCGTATATTCAACCGAATAGTGCCACACGCCGATGTCCGCGGCGAAGAACAGCCCGCAGAGAATAATCGGCCACCTGACGGGAACCTTGGTCTTGAGGCTGGGGCGCGAGCGTTGCGCCAGCACCATCAACACCGGGACCGCCAGCGCGACGCGCCAGAATGCCGTCGCCGCCGGGCCGGTCTCACTGATGCGCACCAGGATCGGCGCGATCGCGATCGCCGACGCGCCGGCAACCAGGGCGAGAAGTGCCACGCGCTGCTGCGTGGCAACCTCAGTGAGGCTCGCCTCGCTCATCGCGGACGCTTTGGCGTGGCGCACATGGCCCACGCGGCAGCGCAGTTTGGCCCGGCGCCCAGCATCACGCGGACCTGTTCACGCGGCCCCGGCCCGCAGGCCGGCGGGTTGCCTGCGCAGCGCGGAATTGACAAGCTCGATGGGTGCATTGACCTCAAGGCCATACAGCACCTCCTTGCCGAAGGTCACAGCTTCCTGGGCGATCTGACGGGCTTGGTTGACCGCCGCGACCTGCTGTTCATCATCAGCGCCCGCGTAGCTGATCGTCTCGAGCCGGTCGAGCACCGCAGCGAGGCGTTCGCGCTGGCTGTAGAACGAGACGACCTTGTAAATCACCGCGCGTGGCAGGCTGGCCAGCTCGGCAAGATGGGTCGCATAAACCAGATCATGCCCGATACGGCCGAAATGGCTCGATGCTTGCACGTTGCGCTCGCGAATCGCGCGCTCCCAGCCGAGGCTATCGTCCAGAAACGCCTGCATGTCATGCACATTCGCCTCGATTTCGGCGTAGAGCGCGCAGACCAGCCGCTCGGCGCGGCGCTGGGCATCGTGCCACCCGCGCACCGCATCCAGCGCATGCTTGAGGAAAAACAGAAGGAAAGTCCCCGAGGCCAGTACTGCGGCGAGCGCCACCGTCTGCCCGGCCATACTCGTCTCGGCCATGACCCAAAGCCCTTTGACTGAACGCGTTTGAACCCCTCTCGCCCGTGCTCACGCGCAGGCGTTGACGGGCTCGTTATAGGGGTGCGGGCGGGCCGCCACAAGCGATGATCACGCCGATCGGTCCTGTTGTTGGCAAAGCCGCAGGAAGCATGCGGCCGCGGCCATGTCGGCCCATCTGGCCTCGCGGCGCTGATTGGCCTCGGTCTCCTCGCCCCACTGCGCGATCTGCCAGTCTTCATCGATATGCGCGGCGCGCCACGCCTCTTCCACGCCCAGACGCTCATGCGCGATTGCAAGCGTGAGCACGAGCGAGGCGGTCAGCGTCGTCATCTGGTTCATGGCCGTGAGTGCAAAATCGCTTTGCGCGCGCAAGGCCCCCTCCAGCGCTGCGATCGCTGCGCGTGGCTGCGCGGTGTGCATGACCCCGGCGACGACATGCAAATCCGCCCCGAGCGAATCGCGCGCCCAGACCAGCAGCGGATCCCAAGCCTCGGCCTGTAACATGCTCAGCTTCTGCGGCCACTCGGCGCGGTAGCACAGTAAATCGCTCTCGCCGTAAGCCAGCAGACCCTCGATCACCTCATCGCGGCGCGACGCGGCCCGGTCAATGGCGCTGTTCGCCAGACGCGTCAGCGGCATGGCCGCCGGCTTGATCTCGGCCTCCTGCACGTTCCACTCCTGCGCGATGGCCTCAGCCAGCGGGGCGCTCGGCACCGTGAGGCGCGCGCGCTGCGGCGTGTTGACCGGACGCCCGTCGAGCACGACAGCCCAGCCGGTCTCGACCGCTTCCGCCCAGGCCGCTTCATAGAACCGACCGGCCTTTTTCGGTGAAGGTTTGGATTGGGTCAAATTCGCCTCATCTGCTCTCACGCGTCATCCGCAAATGGATTGCGGTTATCGTCGGGATCAAAGCCAAGCAGCGTCCAGGTCTTGCGAAGATGCCCGGGCAGCGGCGCGCTGATGTCGAAGACGCCGCCGCGCGGATGCGCGATCGTTAGTCGGCGCGCATGCAGGTGAAGGCTACGCGGGATTTCCCCGCCCGGATGCGCGTCCGCGCCGCCATACTTGCCGTCGCCAACGATCGGATGGCCGATGGCCGCGGCATGGGCGCGAAGCTGATGCGTTCGTCCGGTGACCGGGGTCATCGCCAGCCACGACAGGCTGCGGGCGGCGCGCTCAAGAACGGCATAGCGGGTGATGGCCTGTTTCGCGTCCGGGTCGTCCGGCTCGCTTGGGTGCACCCGTTCCTCGCCGCGCCCGCCGCGCTTGACGAGCGCCAGGTTGATCTCGCCGCGCGCCGGTTTCGGCACGCCGATGACCAGCGCCCAGTAGAGCTTGCGCGCGCCGCGATGCTTCAGGGCGCGCCCCAGCTTTGCCGCTACCTCGCGCGAGCGCGCGAGCAGCATGACCCCGCTGGTGTCCTTATCGAGCCGGTGCACCAGGCGCGGCCGCTCGGTTTTTTCGAAGGTGAGGCCGTCCAGCAGCCGGTCAAGGTGTTCGGTTGTGCCGCTGCCGCCCTGCACGGCCAGCCCCGGCGGCTTGTTGAGCGCGATGATGTCGTCATCCATGTGGATGACCAGGCCGCGGACAAACGCCACATCGCGGCCGCTGAGCGGCTTTTTCGCTGCCGCAGGCATTTCTGCGCTCGGCGCGGGTAATGGCGGCACACGCACTTCCTGGCCGCTCTCGATGCGTGTGTTCGCCTTCGCCCGGCCGCCGTCGACACGCACCTGCCCGCTGCGCAACAGCTTTTGCAGGCGCACATAACTCAGGCCGGGATAATGCGCGGCGAACCAGCGATCCAGCCGCATCCCGTCCTCGCCAGCCGCGACGCGCTTTTTCTCCACACTGCTCATTGCAGGCTCATTGAAACATTGCGCGCCCCAACGCCAGCCCGGCAAAAACTGCCAGGAAGCACAGCGCCAGCGTGCCGCCCGCATATGCGGCCGCGCTCAGATGGGCCTTGCGCTCTATCAGCGCGGCAAAATCCATCGAAAACGCCGAGAAGGTCGTGAAGCCGCCCAGCACGCCAGTCGCCAGGAAGGTGCGGACCTCAAGCGGGGCGTTCCAGCGCAGGGTGAATGCCGCGACCAATACGCCCATCAGCAACGAGCCTACCACATTCACCGCCACGGTGCTCCAGGGAAAGGCCGCGCCGAACAGCTGGCCGCAGAGCGTGTTGGTCAGATGGCGCAGCGCCGCGCCAATTGCTCCGCCAGCGGCGGCGAGCAGAACGAGGGTCATGGACATGAACGCATTGCGCGCTTTGCGCGGTCTAAGACGATTTGCGGAAAAACACCGGCCGCAGCCAACCGCCAATGAACGCACCGGCAACCGCACCGGCCAAACCCACAGCAAGCGTCACGCCGATCTCGATCATCTGCATGAACTCGGCATGCTGATCCGGGCTCTCAAAACGCTGCGTCTCAGCCAGTGGCGCAGCCGCGAAGCCGGCCAGATAGGCGCCCGGCACCAGAAACAGAACGAACAGCAAGATGGCGAAGATGGATTTCACGAGACCTCCCAGAACCAGATTTGGCCGGACTTCTCATACCCGCCAAGCCAGCCGAACCAGGGCAGCAGCATCTTCGCGGTCGTGCGCCAGCCGTTCCACAGGTCGATGTGATCGCCGGTCGGGCGGGTTGTGTCGCTAGTGCGCCACCAGTAGCCATTGAAGAAGATGATGCCGGTACGCCCGTCGAGTTCGCTGGCGAAGTCGGCCGGATTCGTGAGGATAATTGTCGAGGACATGCCCTCGATCCGCGCGCCGCGCAGCGCATTGCCCAGTTCCTTGGCGCGAATGTAATGCATCGTGTCGTCGGCGTGACCGGTGTTACGCGCATAGCGGCAGGTGATCGCCCCGTTGAGCTGGCCGGGCCCCACGCCGGCATCGCGCAGGCACACACCCATCCGGATGGCGCACTGATTGGCGAAATTGGACACCCCGTTTGTGCGGCAAGGCGCCTGATTGCCCAGATTGGTCGGGTGGTTGTCCCACAAATCCGCGAAATTCACCATCTGCCCTCGCCCGCTGTGCTGCAGCGCTTATGTTTACCGCTATAGCACAAAGCCTGCGCCGGCCAAATACTGATGCGCTTTATTCGCGCTCGCCCTCACGCAACCGCTGGAGCCGCGCGAGCCGCTCCGCGAGTTCCGCCTCATGGCCGCGCCCGGTCGGCTGATAGTAGCTTTCGCGTGTCATACCTTCGGGAAAGTAGTCCTGCCCGGAGAAGCCATCCGGCGCGTTGTGGTCATAGGCGTAACCTTCGCCGTAGCCTTCATCCTTCATCAGCTTGGTCGGAGCATTCAGGATATGGCGCGGCGGCGGTGCTGAGCCGGTGTCGCGCGCGCCCGCCATCGCGGCCTTGTAGGCGGTGTAGGCGGCGTTCGACTTGGGCGCCAGCGCAAGATGCACCGTGGTTTGCGCCAGCGCCAGCTCGCCCTCGGGGCTGCCAAGGAAGTCGTAGGCGTCGCGCGCTGCAATCGCGAGTGAAAGCGCGTGTGGATCGGCAAGCCCGATATCCTCCACCGCCATGCGCACAAGCCGGCGCGCGATGTACAGCGGGTCTTCACCGCCGGTCAGCATACGCGCGAGCCAATAAAGCGCCGCGTCGGGGTCGGAGCCACGAACTGATTTATGTAGCGCGCTGATCAGATCGTAATGGCCATCCCGGCTCTTGTCATAAAGCGGCGCGCGGCGCTGGACCAGATCGGCCAGCGCGGGAATGTCGAGATCGCTGGCGGTCGGATCATGGGCGGCCATCAACTCTTCGACCAGGTTGATGAGCGCGCGGCCATCGCCATCGGCCATGTTGATGAGCTGGGCGCGCGCATCGGGCGTGAGCGGCGCGCGGGCGCCCTGCGCGGCCTCGGCGCGCTCAAGCAGCGTCTCCAGCGCCGCCTCGTCCAGCCGGTGGAAGCGCAACACGCCCGCGCGGGAGAGCAGCGCGCCGTTCAGCTCGAACGACGGGTTTTCCGTCGTCGCGCCGACCAGCGTGATCGTTCCGTCCTCCATCACCGGCAGAAACGCGTCCTGCTGCGCTCGGTTGAAGCGGTGGATTTCATCAATGAACAGTACGGTGGCGACGCCGTCCTGGCGGCGCATGCGCGCGCGCTCGAAGGTCTCGCGCAAGGCTTGCACGCCCGAGGTGATCGCGGAAAGCTGCTCGAATTCATGGCCCGGCAGGCTGGCGAGCAGGCGCGCCACGGTGGTCTTGCCGGTGCCGGGCGGGCCCCAGAAGATCACCGAGCGCAATGACCCGCTCTCGACCATGCGCGCAATCGGTGCCCCGGGACCAAGCAGATGGTCCTGTCCGGCAACTTCACCCAGTGTTTTCGGGCGCAGCAGGTCGGCCAGCGGGCGCGGTGCGCTGTCTTCCAGCCCGGCGGCCTCGAACAACGACGCCATGGATGCTCCTTATGTGTGCTCTCACAGGGCGGAACCTACCAGCGAATGGCTGTTCGCAGGGTTCGGCCGCCGCGCTGGACCGTGATACGCCATGTGCGCGCGCGGCTATCCACGGCACGCTCAAGATCGCTTACGCCCGTGATCTCTTTGCCGTTGACCGAAACGACAATATCGCCCGTGCGCAACCCCACCCGCCGTGCAGGCGAATAGCTCTGGGTCTCGCGCACAACGACGCCGGATGTTTCACGGATGCGCAGCTCCTCGGCCACTGCTGGCGAGAGGTTCTCTACGGTTGCACCCGCGAAAGGGTGCTCGCCGGTGAGCTTTGTCGTGTTGCGTGGCGGCTCCTCCGGCGGCGGCTTTAGCTCCACCGCGAGTGTGCGGCGCGAGCTATTGCGCCACACCTCGAATTCGGCGGCCTCGTTCAAACTCTTGGTCGCGATCCTGTAGCGTAGCGCATCAGCATCGCGGATTTGCTGGCCGTCGATACGCAGCACCACATCGCCTTCGCGAAGACCCGCAACATCCGCCGGACTGCTACGAGCGACATCCGTCAACAAGGCCCCGCGCGGGCGCGCCAAACCCAGGGCAGCGGCGAGATCGGAGGTGAGCGACTGGGCCTGGGCACCCAGCCAGGGGCGGCGCACGCGCCCACCCCGCAGCGCGGACTCAACGACGACGCGCACCATGTTCGCAGGAATGGCGAAGCCGATACCCTGCGAGCCGCCGCTGCGCGTGAAGATCGCCGTGTTGATCCCGACGAGCCGCCCGTCCATGTCCACCAACGCGCCGCCGGAATTGCCCGGGTTGATCGCAGCATCGGTCTGGATGAAAAACTGATAATCGGTGATGCCGACGCGCGTGCGCGCGGTCGCAGAGACGATGCCGCTGGTCACGGTCTGGCCGACGCCGAACGGGTTGCCGATCGCGAGGACCAGATCGCCGACCTGAAGCTCGTCTGAGTCCGTGAAAAGCAGCGTCGGGAAGTCCTCTGCGCCATCTGCGTCGAGGCGGAGCACCGCCAGATCGGTCTGCTTGTCTTCCAGGATCACCTCGGCAGCGTATTCCCGGCCATCAGCCAGCGAGACCTTGATCTCGATGTCGCTGGCGCTGCGCGTATCCCGGCCACGAATGACATGATAGTTGGTCACCACCAGCCCGTCGGCGCTGACCAGCACACCCGAGCCGAGCGAGCGTTCCGCGCGCCGGCGTGGCGCGCCAAAATCCCGGCCGAAAAACCGCTGGAAGAAATCATCATCAAAGAGCGGGGAGCGGCGGACCTGCCCGCGCTGGCGCACATGGATATTGACGACGGCGGGTTGGGCTTTGCGCACGGCCGGCGCGAAAGACAGGCGAATTTGTTCGCGATCCTGCGGGACCTGGCGGGCAATCTGCGTGTCGCGTATGTCCGAGCGCTGGCTGTTGGCGCTATCCGGCGCGGCGAGATAAACGCCTGCCGCGCCGATGATGGCCAAGATGGCGGCGACCGCCACGAGGCGAACCGCGCGATGCATCTCTCAGTTCTCCATCGTGCGCGAAATGATCGCTGGAAGTGGCGGCTCAAGCCGCTCCTTAAGCCAGCGCCTGTTCTGCCGGCTCTTCTGCCGCCTGCTCCTGCGTCGGGCCTGAGTCTTGGCCGCGCGCCTGAGGATCGCGGTCGACAAGTTCGATCACGGCCATCGGCGCGCTGTCACCATGGCGGAAGCCCGCCTTCAGCACGCGCGTGTACCCGCCGTTGCGCTCGGCATAGCGCGGTCCGAGCACATCGAACAGCTTCTTGACCATCGCCTCGTCGTTCATCCGCGCAGCGGCGACGCGGCGGGCATGGAGATCACCGCGTTTGCCAAGCGTGATGAGCTTGTCGACCACGCCGCGCAGTTCCTTCGCCTTCGGCAGCGTGGTTACAATCTGCTCGTGCTTGATGAGCGCGTCGGCCATGTTGCGGAACATGGCGCGGCGGTGGCTCGCGGTGCGGTTCAGCTTGCGGCCCGAGTTACCGTGGCGCATCTCGTGTCTCCCTCACTGGGCAGTCCTGCCGGCGCATGCCGCCCTCAGTACTGATCTTCATAGCGCTTGGCCAGTTCCTCGATGTTTTCCGGCGGCCAGTTCGGGACATCCATGCCCAGATGAAGGCCCATCGAGGCCAGCACTTCCTTGATCTCGTTGAGCGATTTGCGCCCGAAGTTGGGCGTGCGTAGCATCTCCGCCTCGCTCTTCTGGATCAGGTCGCCGATATAGACGATGTTGTCGTTCTTCAAGCAGTTGGCCGAGCGCACGGATAGCTCCAGCTCGTCCACCTTCTTGAGCAGCGCCGGGTTGAACTCCAGTTCCGGCACGGATTCCTGGGTCGTGGGGCGCTCCGGCTCGGCGAAGTTGACGAACACGTTGAGTTGGTCTTGCAGGATGCGCGCCGCGTAGGCAACGGCATCATCCGGGGCGACCGAGCCATCCGTCTCGATCTCCATCGTAAGCTTGTCGTAGTTGAGGATCTGGCCCTCGCGGGTGTTCTCAACCTTGTAAGAGACCTTGCGGACGGGGCTGAACAGGCTGTCCACCGGGATCAAACCAATCGGCGCATCCTCCGGGCGGTTGCGCTCGGACGGCTCGTAGCCCTTGCCCAGACCGGCGGTGAACTCCATGCGGATCGACGCGCCCTCGTCCAGCGTGCACAGCACCTGGTCCGGGTTAAGGATCTCGACATCCGCGCCGGTCTCGATATCCGCGGCTGTGGCGACGCCCGGACCTTCCTTGCGCAGCACCATGCGCTTGGTGCCTTCAGAATGCACCCGCAGCGCGATTTCCTTGATGTTGAGCACAACATCGGTAACGTCTTCGCGCACGCCCGGTATCGATGAGAACTCGTGGAGCACGCCGTCAATGTGCACGCTCGTGATCGCCGCGCCCTGCAGCGAGGAGAGCAGCACCCGGCGTAGGGCGTTGCCCAATGTCAGGCCGAAGCCGCGCTCCAGCGGCTCCGCTACAAGGGTTCCGATGCGCCGCGAGTCTCGCCCGAGCTTGACGTCGAGTTTCTTCGGTTTGATCAGGTCCTGCCAGTTTTTCTGAACGACTTGCATATATACACGCTCCTGTTCATTCGGGCGCAAGCGGTGAGCGCGAAGGCGCTGCCGGCGGGCGCGCCGTGTGTCTGAGAGGTCCGCGGTCTAGACCCGGCGGCGCTTCGGCGGGCGGCAGCCATTGTGCGGAATCGGCGTCACGTCGCGGATCGAGGTGATCTGAAAGCCGCAGGCCTGCAGGGCACGCAGCGCCGATTCCCGGCCCGAGCCAGGGCCGCGGACCTCAACGTCGATCGTCTTCATGCCGTGCTCAAGCGCTTTCTTGCCAGCGTCCTCCGCTGCCATCTGCGCGGCAAACGGCGTCGACTTGCGCGATCCCTTGAAGCCCATCCCGCCCGCTGATGCCCAGGACACGGTGTTGCCCTGCGCATCGGTGATCGTAATCATGGTATTGTTGAACGTAGCGCTGACATGCGCGACGCCCGACGTAATGTTCTTTTTTTCGCGGCGCTTCACGCGCGCCCGATCTTTAGCCATCGTCCCGTTTCACCTTTCGTGAAGCCATTGCTCGTGCCGGGCCGCCCCGAGGGAGCCGCTGGCCATGTCCGCTGATTTTCTCGTGCCCACTTATTTCTTCTTGCCCGCGATCGGTTTGGCCGGCCCCTTACGGGTGCGCGCATTGGTATGCGTGCGCTGGCCGCGCACCGGCAGGCCGCGCCGATGGCGCAGACCGCGATAACAGCCGAGATCCATCAGCCGTTTGACATTCATGGCCACGTCGCGGCGCAGATCGCCTTCCACCGTGTAATCGCGGTCAATGATCTCACGGATCGTGATGATCTCCGCGTCTGCCAGTTCGTTAACGCGGCGTTCCGGCGGCACATTCGCCTTCGCGCAAATCTCATTCGCGAAATGCGCACCGATGCCGTGAATGTAACGTAGCGCGATGTCGACGCGCTTGTTCGTTGGAATATTGACGCCGGCAATACGTGCCACGTTGCGCTCTCCTTAATCGCCAGATTGGACCTCAGCGGTCCCAAGTCTTCATGTTTGGTGTGGGCAGAGACGATGATCGCCAGATTTTTCGAGGCAGGTCCCGCGCATTCAGCACCTGTGCGCGACCGCAACGGTCAAACACCTTTGCGCGGTATCTACCGGAAACTTCGACGCGGCGTCAAGTCGCGCAACCGCATTCCGGATCACATGCGCGCAAGATGCGTGCCGATCTCATGCCATCGCGTGTTCCAGCGCCCTGGTCACCTCCTCGATGGGTTGTTCGCCGTCGATGATGCGAACCTTGCCCTGCTCCTTGTAATAATCGATCAGCGGCTTGGTCTGTTCGTGATAGACCTCAAGCCGGTTGCGCACGGTTTCCGGCTTGTCGTCGGGCCGGCGTGTGAATTCGGTGCTACCGCACTTGTCGCAAACGCCCGGTTTTGCCGGCTGTTTGAACGTATCGTGGTAGCCCTCCCCGCACCCAGCGCAGGTGTAGCGCCCGGCTATACGTTCAACAAGCAAATCGTCGCTGACCTCGGCGACAACCACCCTATCGATGTTCCGGTTTCGCTTTTCGAGCATGTCATCAAGCACCTCGGCCTGATGGACGTTGCGCGGGAAGCCGTCAAGAATGAAGCCCGTATTCCCGAGCTTCTCGATCTGATCGGTAACGATCTCGACCACGAGATCATCGGGCACCAGTTCGCCGGCTTCCATGTAGGATTTCGCCTTGTTGCCGATCTCGGTGCCTTCGCTCACCGCTGCGCGCAGCATGTCGCCCGAGGAGAGCTGCTTCATGTCGCGCCGCGCTTCGAGGATCTTGGCCTGCGTGCCCTTTCCCGACCCGGGCGGCCCCACAAGAATGATGTTCATCTATTCCGCTTCGCTCCCCTAAGCTTGGACTTTTTGATCAGCCCTTCATACTGGTGCGCAAGCAGATGGCTCTGCACCTGGGCGACCGTGTCCATTGTAACGCTGACAACAATGAGCAGCGAGGTGCCGCCAAAATAAAATGGGACCGCAAGCTCGGAGATCAGCAATTCGGGCAGCAGGCACACCAGCGCCAGATAACCTGCGCCCACCGCCGTGATCCGCGTGAGCACATAATCGATGTATTCCGCCGTGCGCTCGCCTGGGCGGATGCCGGGGATGAAGCCGCCATACTTCTTCAGGTTGTCCGCCGTCTCCTGCGGATTGAACACCAGCGCGGTGTAGAAGAACGCGAAAAACACGATCCCGCCGATATAAAGCAGCAGGTATAGCGGCTGTCCGCGGCCCAGCAGCGCGGTGATCTCGTTGAGCCAGTCCGGTCCCTGGCCGGCCGAGAAATTCGCCACCGTGATCGGCAACAGCAGCAGCGATGAGGCGAAAATCGGCGGGATGACGCCGGCGGTGTTCAGCTTCAGCGGCAGATGCGAACTCTCGCCCTGAAACATGCGGTTGCCGACCTGGCGCTTTGGATACTGGATAAGCAGCCGGCGCTGCGCGCGCTCCATGAACACGATGAACGCGATCACGCCAATCGCCATGATGAACAGACCGAGGATCACGAAGGTCGAAATCGCGCCCTGACGCCCAAGCTCCAATGTCCCTGCCAATGCACTCGGCAACTCGGCAACAATGCCGGCGAAGATGATCAGCGATATCCCGTTGCCCACGCCGCGTGCAGTGATCTGCTCTCCAAGCCACATCAGGAACATCGTGCCGCCAACCAGCGTGATGACGGTCGTCGCGCGGAAGAACAGACCCGGATCAACCACGATGTTGCCAGCGCCCTCCAACCCAACGGCGATGCCATAGCCTTGCAGCGTAGCCAGCACGACGGTTCCGTAGCGCGTGTACTGGTTGATCTGCTTGCGGCCCTGCTCGCCTTCCTTCTTGAGCTGCTCAAGGTGCGGCGATACCGCGGTGAGCAACTGCATGATGATCGCCGCCGAGATATAGGGCATCACGTTCAGCGCGAAGATCGCCATACGGCCGACCGCTCCGCCTGCGAACATGTTGAACATGCCAAGAATGCCGGAGGCGTTCTGATCGATGAACTGGGCCAGCGCGTCGGGATTGATCCCCGGCAGGGGCACATATGTGCCGAGCCGGTAGATCAGCAGAGCGCCAAGCGTGAACCAGATGCGCTTCTTCAGCTCCGTCGCCTTGGCGAAGGCGGCGAAGTTGATGTTGGAGGCCAGTTGCTCGGCCGCTGATACCAT
>CAZNGB010000050.1:7365-12608 GCA_964572465.1 uncultured Hyphomicrobiaceae bacterium | reverse complement strand
CCTGCCCGGCCTTCTCGTCATAGTCCCAGACCGGGTCGATGATCGCCGCCTTCTTCGTGTCCGGGTCAGATACGACATATTGCGCACTGCCGGTCTTCGGGTCGTAAAAACCTTTCACCATGGGTTTCGGGTCGCTCATATCGGCTGGCTCCTTGACTTATGGGGAACTCCGACCCCGCAGGCCGGACAGATGTGTCATGCCATATCAGTTTACGGAGAAGCTGGCGCGGTCCAGCCCCGTGCTGCCGTTGGCCGGGTCATGGGCATAAACGATCGACTCATAAGTTCCTGGTTCAGTGATTTCGAGTTCGGTCGTGAACTGGCTCGCCTTGCCGGCGTAGCTGAGCGGCACGGTCCGCAGGAGTTTGCCGTCGCGCATGAGCATCGCTTCGATCTCGTATGCGTTGGCGTCCCACAGCCCATCGGGCGTTATAGGACAGCCGCACATCATGAACACATTGGCGGTGAGCGTGAGGGTCTGCGGCGCGTCGCCGGCCTTGAGCGGCGTTTGCGGCGCGACAACGTCGACGATGAAGCCGGGCAGCTCAAGCAGCCAGGCATCGCCGCCCGTCACATCCTTACCTGGCACGACCCACTGCGTTGAGGTCACGGTCACGGCGGATTGGCGCTGTGACATGGGCCCGTAGGCCTCGACGCGTACGAGCCGCGGCGTCTCCAGATCGAGCGTAGCCGTGAATTTCGCCGAGCCCTCGGTCGAGACCGGCGCGCCGCGCGGATGCTCTGTTTTCATGATCTTTTCGGTGCTGCCTGTGCCGCCACTGGTCTGACCCTGCGCGAGAAGCTCTTCGGTGTTGGCATCGCGTAGGGTGACCTGCACGCCGCCCATGCTGGAGCCGACGAATTTCGCACCCTTGCTGATGACACGAACTGTCACGTCGGTCGGCTCGGCCAGCGCAGAGTCAGCGGCAACAAGCCCGCTCAGCGCAAGCAGGCCCACGCCGGCGAAAATCATTTGAACGGGTTTCATCAAGATAGTTGCTCCATTTGCGTTGTTTTTCGAGCGGCTCGCGCTATTTCGTCAGCGGATGTAACGCCAAGATTGTCAATG
The DNA here is from genome assembly GCA_964572465.1 of uncultured Hyphomicrobiaceae bacterium. Lineage (GTDB taxonomy): Bacteria > Pseudomonadota > Alphaproteobacteria > Rhizobiales > Rhodomicrobiaceae > Dichotomicrobium. Next base: position 11,539 of record CAZNGB010000050.1, on the reverse strand, counting down.
TGTTTCCGCGACCTGATCGCGCAGGCGGCTAATCTCTCATCCCTATGCGTCTATCATGACCACCCAGGTGTCTCTGTGATCAGATCACTCTGGCTGGGCGATGTTGTCGTAGGCGTCGGCGAGGCGCATCCGCACGAGCGCCGCGATGAGGCGCGGGAAGTCCTTGCGGTCAACCATCCCGGCCAGTTTGGCGGTCGTTTCAGCGAGCCCAAGGCGCTTCGCAGCGTTGAGCGCAGCCTCGTCTGCGAAGGGATAAAGCTCAGGCCAGGCGATCTGCGCCTCGCGAAAAAAGATGTTCACGCCGACATCGCCCACGCCCTTAAAGGCCTTGAGCAGCCGCCGCTCTTTGACCGGGTCGCGCTCGGCCGCCAAGCGCAGCTTGCGCAGATCGCCGTCATACCTGGACAGCAGCAGCTCCACGGTGTCGCCCAGCATAGCTGAGGTGCTTTCGTCGTAGCGCGCGTAGCCATTGGCGTTGAGCACCTTGACGCGCTGCTCCCAGGTTGTGTCCGCCATCTTCTGCGGCGTTGTCCAGCCTTCGGCAAACAGCGCCTTCAGTGCCTGCGTGGCGGCGTCGGCGCGGATGCGCGCGCTGTAGAGCAGTGACGCGCATAACAGCATGAACAGCGGCTGCGGTGTGTTCTTCGCGATGTCGATGCCAAGCTCGGCGGCATAAGTCTGACCATATCGCTCCAGCAGCGCGTCGAGCGTCTGCTTCTGTGCATCTGCTGCCATCAGAGAACTCATCGGTTTTGTCGGTATTCGAGCAGTGTGTCGAGACGCGCGCCTTAACCTCAGGCAAATGCCACGTCGAGAAACATCATGACGACCAGACCGACCGTCAGGCCGAGCGTTGCCTCGTTCTCGTGGCCATGGCTGTGCGTCTCCGGAATGATCTCGTGGCTGATGACATAGATCATCGCGCCGGCTGCAAAGGTGAGCGCGTAGGGCAGCAGCAGCTGCGACACGCTCACCGCATACGCGCCGGCCAGCCCCGCCACAGGCTCGACCAGCCCGGTCAGCGCGGCGACCGTCACCGCATACAGACGCGAGTAGTTGTACGACAGCAGCGCGATGGCAACGGCCAGCCCCTCCGGCGCGTTCTGCAGTCCGATGCCGGTGGCGAGTGTGACGCCCTTTGCGATGTCGCCGCTGCCGAAGCCGACACCCACCGCCAGCCCCTCGGGAATGTTGTGTATGGTGATGGCTAAGATGAACAGCCAGATTTTAGCCAGACCCTTCGCCACCGGCCCCTGATGCCCGGCCTGGAAATGTTCGTGCGGGATCCAGCGGTTCAGCCCAGCCACGAAGGCCGCGCCCAGCCCAACTCCAACAACCGCGATGCCTGCAGCAATGGCCGCATACCCGTATTGGTCGTTGGCGATGTCAACGCCAGGAATGATGAGCGAAAAAAACGATGCTGCCAGCATCACCCCCGCCGCGAAGCCGAGGAGCGCGTCATTCAGCCTGCGCGGGATCGTATTGCAGAACAGCACCGGCAGCGCGCCCAAGCCGGTGAACAGACCCGCGGCCAGACTGGCCAGAAATCCCATCGTGACGATGTCCATTGCGCGTGTCCCTATTCGCGCGGATCCAGATGCCTACGAGACTTACGCTGATGGCTCCACGGAGGCGTCTGCAAAAGCCGGAACAGCGTGCTCCCAAGAGACACAGAGTGGTCCAAAGAGACGATGTCTGAACAGCGTAGCTAAGCTCTCCCATGAACCTCTATTGGGTGCGCGAATTTAACATGGATCAATGCCGCGCACGGCTGCGAACTCTATGCTGCTCGCAGCAACACCGGGAAAACCCGCAAGGTTGATGGCGCCTCACAGAGCAAACGCGAAATCTCGAGGGTCAATCAACGAATTGCGGTCATCCTTGAGCGCAGAACAAGTGAGTACAGGAGCGAGCACAATGTCGAGTCAGTACAAGGGGCAATCCGGTAACGGCAACCCGTTCGAGCAGTTTTCTCATATGATGCAACCCGCGCCGGAAATGTTCACGCGAATGATGCAGCCGATGCTGTCGGCCAATGCTTCCATGATCGAGATGCAGTCGAAGATATGGCATACCGCTGCGGAAGCATCGCAGGAGTGGTGCGAGTTCATCAGCAAGCGCCTCGAAAAAGATGCCAAGTTCATGGAACAATTGCAGAGTTCCCAGACACCACAAGCGTTCATGGATACCTTTTCCCAGTTCTCCCGGAACATGGCGCAGGATTACCAGAAGGAATTCAGCGAGCTTTCGCGGCTATCCAGTAAGGCGGCCGGCGGCACGAGCGAAGTGATGCGCCACGCGACAGAAAGTATGAGCACGTTGCAAGGTGAAGCGGCACAAACCTGAACTGGCGGTCTGCAAAACCTGGTGAAAACCAGTTCGTCAGTCAGGGAAGGCGCATAATATGACTACAGTGCTGGAGACCCTCGCGGGGTCGGACGGCTTTCCGCGCGTGAGCCTCTATTTGCCAACGCATCCGACCTATCCGGAATGCCAGCAGGACCCGATCCGACTGTCGAACGGCCTGAAAGAGGTTTATCGGCAACTAACCGAGGCCGGCTGGCGCGAAAGCGATGTCTCGGAACTCGTCGCCGAGGCCGCTGCCCGCGACAAGGATGACGTGTTCTGGCGATATCAAGATGAAGGGCTGGCGGTTTTCATCGAGCCATCCGCGACGCATTGGGTAAAGCTTGCGCAGCCAGTGCGCGAACTGACTGTGGTGGCAAACCGCTATCACATCCGCCCACTCATTCCGATCCTGCGCGACAAGGGGACCTATCACGTCCTGGCGGTCACGGAGGACGGCGCGCGCTTTTTCAATGGCACGCAGGAGGGTTTGAGGCTGATCCATGTGCCCGAAATGCCCGACAGTGCCGAGCAGGTCTGGCAGCGAACCGAATTTGACCGCGATCTTGGCTTCCATGCGCGGGACCGCGGTCAACAAGTTGGCGGCGCGGATGAGCCGAAATACGCCGCGCTGGGCGAAAGCCCGGAGGACTACGCGACCATTGTGCTCGACCACTATGCGCGTGATATCGCCAAGGCGGTCGATGCGCATCTGGCCGATAGCGAGGCGCCGCTCGTGCTGGTCGCGCTGCCCCGCACGCTTGGCTATCTCGCGCAACATTTCGGATACCGTCACATCGTGCCCGAGCATGTCTCCGCCGATCCCGCTTCGCTGAGCAATGCCGAACTTCACACCAGGAGCTGGGCGGTGGCTGAGCCGGTCCTGACGCATGAGCGCAAGGAACTGCGGAACCGCCTGCGTGCTCATGTCGCGGGCGATATGCCGGACGTGACGCGCAACCTTGAAGGCATCATCAAGGCAACTGAGGAAGGCCGGGTCGATACGGTTTTTGTCTCGGCGAGCGAGCAGGTCTGGGGTGTCTACGACCCGAGCTACCGGGTCATCAGGATCGACCATGCGGCCTCGGCGGATAACGAGGACCTGCTGAACCTTGCGGCGCTACGCACGCTGGCCCAAGGCGGCGATGTCCGTGCCATGCCCGAAGACGTGCGCGGGCAACTCGGCCCGGTCGCCGCGCTCTTCCGCTACTGATCTTATTGCTAGGCTTTGATGGTTGTTAAAGCCTCGTGATTGCATGGCGTTATCCTCTCATCAGATGGCCCCTAAAGCCGCTTTGGCGCTCAGGCCAGGGCGCGCGAGGCCGCCCCCAACACCGTTCGGAGGGAGAGATGGAAGTACGCGAAGCAATGCACGAAGGCGTCGAGTGGGTTGGCCCCGACACGCCTCTCGGCGAGTTGGCCCACAAGATGCGGGACGAAGATATTGGCGCGATACCGATTGGTGAGAACGACCGCCTGATCGGGATGGTCACCGACCGCGATATCGTGATCCGCGGTTTTGTCGATGGGCGGGATATCTCCAGTCTGACAGCCCGCGATGTCATGACCGAGGGCATCATCTATTGCCGTGCCAATGAAGAACTCGGCGATGCCCTTCGGATTATGGAAGAGAAGAAGATCCGACGGCTGCCCGTTATCAATGAGGATAAGCGCATGGTCGGCATCCTCAGCATGGGTGACGTGTCGAGTGCGGCCTCGCGTGAGCTCGCCGGCGAACTCGCCTCAGCAGTATCGGCGCACCACGCGTGATCGCGCCACCACCGATGGCCGGGAGATCTTCTTTCACCGCAATGCCGTGGTCGGGTGC
>CAZNGB010000050.1:0-7265 GCA_964572465.1 uncultured Hyphomicrobiaceae bacterium | reverse complement strand
CGCCACCACCGATGGCCGGGAGATCTTCTTTCACCGCAATGCCGTGGTCGGGTGCGACTTTTACGACCTGGAGGCGGGGCAGCCGGTCGAATTGGCCATATGGACCGGTGACTCCGAGATAGGCCCCCACGCCAGCACAGTCCGACCGATTGGCACCATGGCTTACAACCCTGAGCGCGATCTACCGACTCGTTGAGCGCGCAGATTCTGGTCGGCGCTTAACGATGCATTTCCCAAGTATCTGGCCAGCGGAATGCTGCAATGAGACATTTTGCTACCATGATTGCTGTGCCAGAATGGGCGCGTGCCGAGGACGTAGCGTCTGGCAGTTCGTTGTTATCGGCCAGGCATTCTTGTTCAGTCTGAAGAGGGAGAAGGATTCATGAAGTTTATCGCGTTTTTAAGTGCTGTGCTCTTGATGGCCGCCGGCATTGTAGGCTCGGCGTCGGCCGCGACGGATCACAACCAGACCAGTCTGCTGCCGGCGCCTTATGTGGCTGCGGATCAAGGCGAGCATATCCAGGTGGCCGACAGCTTCGGCGCCGGTCTTGCCGTTGGCATCATCGGGTCGATCGTGGTTGGCAAGGCGCTCAAGCACAAGCGGTATCACGGCTATCATCACCGCCGGTATCACCGCTCTCGTTACCGCCGCGGCTGCGGTTATTGGAGCCGTCGCTGTGCCCGTAACTGGGGCTATGGCGGCAAGAACTATCGCGGTTGTATGCGCTATCACGGCTGCTGATAATCCAAGGCCGTCGCTGCGGCTCGGTCTGGCGGTTTGCCGCGCCGGGCTGCAGCTTCTCGGCCGCCTGCCTGTCATCCTTCGTCTGATTAACAACGATTATTGGCCGCTTGGTCGACCTCGCGGATGCTGCTCTTTGATCGCGAAATCCCGAGATCAGGAGGCGGAGGATGAGAGACGACTATCAAATCAAGCAAGACGTGCTGGACGAGTTGGACTGGGATCCGGAAATCGAGGCATCGAAAGTCGGGGTTGAGGTCACGGATGGCGCGGTCACGCTGGTCGGAGCGGTCGAGACCTACCGCCAGAAACAGGCCGCGCGGGAAGCCGCGAAGCGCGTGGCCGGCGTGCGCTCACTTGTGGACAGGCTGGAGATCGAACTGCCGATCCAGCACCGCCTGAGCGATGAGGGTCTGGCGGAGCGCGTCGCCCATGTCCTGAACTGGAACGTGTCTTCGGACGCCCGGCACGTTCAGGCCGAGGTGCAGAGCGGCGTCGTCACGCTCACTGGCGAACTCGACTATCATTTCCAGCGCAAAAACATACTCGATCAGATCGAGCATGTGACCGGTGTCGTTAACGTGGTCGACCAGATGTCCGTGAAGCCGAAGGTGTCAGCGTCCGATGTCGAAGACCGTATCAGGAATGCGCTCAATCGACATGCCGAGATCGAGTCGGAGAATGTGACTGTCCGCGTGCTGGACGGGACCGTCACGATCGAAGGCACCGCAGAATCCCTCGACGAGATGGACCGCATCGAGCAGGCCGCGTGGGCTGGCCCCGGCGTGACGAACGTCATCAACAATCTGCGGCTCGGGTAGTGCGTGATCAGCGAAAGCGAGTCCGGAACTGATCCGGGGCTGTCGCTGATAACGCCAAAGGTGCGCTAGCCGTTGGGCTTCTCGCAGCCATCCAGATCGCGGATGATAACTCGTTCGGCGATCGCTTCGATATCCTTGAGCCCGCCAGTGCCAAGTCCGTGGCGCGTGACATTCACTGCGCCGGCCGCTGCGCTCAGGCGCAATGTCTGTTCCGGTCCAAAACCACGCGCTTGCGCCACCGCAAGCCCGGCCGTCATGGAGTCTCCGGCGCCGCGATAATCTAACGGCGAAAAGTGCGGTGGCTCCACCTCGACCAGCCGTCCGTCCAAAAGTCCGATGGCCGGATCGCCAGCACGCGAGACCAGGATGCTGTGCGCCCCCGATGACTGGAGCGTGCGGATGCCGGCAATCACATCTTTTCGGTCCCCGGTTTTGCAATAGCCCGCTTCGATCAGTTCTTCATGGCTGATCTTGAGGAACGACACGCCGCCGCGAAGGCTCTTAAGCGGTTCACCGGCAAAATCCGCAATCACGGTCACGCCGTTTTCGCCCAGATCACGGGCCAGCCGCTGAAAGAAGGACGGCGGCAGGATGCCTGGCTGGTAGACGCCGGTGAGCACAGCTACACCCGTGCGCAGGCCCGATGCGAGCGCCGCGTCGTAGAGGTTATCGGCCTCATGCCGGTCGAGTGGCGGGCTGGACGTTTCAGCGACCACCTCGCGGTCGCCACCGCGGCGATCATGCACATAGCCGCCGTTCCATCCGCGCATCGGGATCGGTCGTAGCGCGATCCCTTCCGCTTCCGCCATCGCCCGGACCACCACGCCGGACTCACCCCCGAATGGCCCACACAGGATCGGTCGAGCACCGAGATTCACGATCATTCTGGCAACCCAGAAGCCTTGACCGCCTGCATGGAGGTAGATCTTGTCTTCGCCGGCCGGCCCGCATTCGATTGTGACTGTGAAGATGGGCCAGGGCGCGAGCACGCAGATTTCGCAGGGCGCATGAGCAGGGCCGTCCTGTCCGGCGGACACGAGGTCAGTTGAGGAGTCGGTATTGTCCATGCTGTCTTGGCTGTGGGTACAGCACCTCTCGGTCGCACTGGTCAGATTTAGACATTTGCCTCCCGCTGCAGCACCCGCCCGAGCAAATGTCTGAGGCACAAGGACTACTAGCAACTTATTGAAGCATGCACAAAGACCGCTTGTGGCCTCCGCTGGCCTGAGCCGCCTAAAGGTGGAGAGCCGTTCTTGTCAGGATGGGTGCCAATTTGAAACTCGCGCTCAAAAGTTGCTGGAACCAAGTTTGCTGTCTGCGCATTGGGCAGGGAGTCTCGACTTCTCCGTTTCTGTTCGCGCCGTGGTGAGTTGAGCTGTGTAAAAAGGTAGATGTAACGAGGCATTAATTATGCCGCCTATTGGGACTGTTTGGATGCGATTCAGCACACTGATCAAAAAGCTGAGGGGCTTTGATGCTCGTCAATGCAATGAGAAGCGCGATCATTATAATGGCGAAGGTACTCAGGGAACTCGGGATGACGCGTCACGCGCTACCGGAACAAGTTCCGAGCATGATGTCGTCATAGAGTATCGCCGCGCTGATCAAGCCAAGATCGGACAAAAACTCCGAGACCGGTATAGCCAAGTCGCGGATGAAGATCTCCCCCGAGATATCCTGAACACGCTAGGAGATTTAAACCAACGTCTGAAAAGACGGGATGGCGACTGACTCCGCCATTCAACGCGTTTGGAGTCGAATATGCCGTTTCGCAAATCGCATCAATCGCAATCAATATCACAGGAACTTCTTGAGCACACCTCGCATCTGAGAGCATTCGCAATCTCGTTATGCGGCGACAGGGATTATGGCGATGATCTCGTGCAGGAAACGCTGATGAAGGCAATCGCAAACATCGACAGCTTCAAGCCGGGCACCAACATGCGGTCCTGGCTGTTCACAATCCTGCGCAATACTTACTTCACACAGCTGCGCCGCGCGCGCCACGAAGTGTGCGATCCCGACGGCGCGATGGCCGCATCATTGAGTTCCGAGCCGCAGCAGGACCCGCATCTCGACTTCCGCGATTTCGAGCGGGCGCTCTCACTGCTGAATGACGAGCAACGCGAAGCGCTTATCCTGATCGGCGCGGCCGGCTTTTCCTATGACGAAGCCGCCGCGATCGCCGGCTGCTCAAGCGGCACGGTCAAGAGCCGGGTTAACCGCGCCCGCAATAAGCTCACCCAGATGTTGTCGGCTGAAGCAGCGCAATCGCCGTTGAGATCATGGCGCCCTGCAGCCAAGCAGCCGCCGCTGCCCAGTCTAACGTCTGAGCTGGGTTAAGCGTCATGACCAGCTCACCCGAGGACTTGCTGGCGACAACGCAGGTGTGGGCGACGCGTCTGTTCGGTGGATGATCGCCGGCAAGGGTGGGCGGACAAGCCACCATCCGGTCTGTGCTTGAGATCAGACAACGCAGTACGCCCGTTTGGCGTGCTCGCCGCGTTCTGCTCAAACCGATTCTTAATCCCGTCAGCGCGCTGCGATGGAACGCAGTCGTTTTTTCTGCGTTTTCTCAACAAGTCATCTCTCGAAGCAAGAGATTTGCCGATCATGCGGGCCTCAGCTCATCTCAGACCGATTGTTTTGGTTGCGGGCTCTTCGTGCAGGCAAATCGAGCTTACGGAGAAGTAGGTTCATCTCTGTCAGGGTCGAAGCGGAGAGCGTCATGTCGTCTTTTGTGCATCGGGCTAACGTGGCGTGCCGCGCTTCTGGTCCGGCATCACGGTGTGCCAAGAGCCACGGTGACGGCGCAGCGGCTGTGCGTATGACTGGCGCTACCGCTTTGGTGAACGCTCAGCTGAATGCGTCTGCGCTGCGGGTGGCGCCGCGCCGTGTGTGGGCCGGCTCGGATATCATCACCGAAGGCGGCGAAAGCGCGCCATGCCTCGTCATCGACCAAGGCTGGGCCGCGCCCTACAAACTGCTGCGCGATGGCCGTCGTCAGCTTCTCGACCTGCTGATGGAGCACGATGGTATCCGGATTTGCCGCGACGCCCAGGGGCGCGCGTTCCACTCGATCGTGGCGCTCACTGACGGCTTCGTGATCGAGGGCACCGCGGCGGATCTGGCGCGGATTGGAGCAATCCAGCATGACGCCCAGCCTTGCGCAGAGCCTGTCTTCGCCGAGCAGCAGCGCCGAATGATGGACCGCATGGCGATTCTCGGGCATGGCCGCGCCGCCGAGCGCCTGGCCTCGTGCCTGCTTGATCTTTGGAAACGCCAGCTAGCGCGGGGCCATGTCGATGAGACTGGAAGCTGCCCTATCCCCATCCGCCAAAGCGATCTGGGCGACGCGGTAGGTCTCACTGCGGTACATGTCTGCCGCACGCTCACGGTGTTTCGTCGCCTCGGATTGCTGGAATTTGCCACTGGCAGGCTCAAGATGCTGCGTCCCGATAAGGTCGCCTTCATAGCGGGCGCAGACGACGAGCGGCCGTATTACGAAACATAAGAGCGGTGACCAGACGAGATAATGGACAAGCTAGTGCAACGGGGACCGCTCGGGCGCCTCGCGGAGGCGCATGAGATTGCGCAGTGCGTGGTATCCCTCCCGTCGGAGGATGCCGGTTTCATTACCGGCGCGACGCTCTCCGTGAACGGTCGTTTCCATACGGATTGATGACTGTGCGGCCCTGCGCCACGGCACATGAACGGAGAGAAAGCGCATGGAGACGAAGACGGATACGAGCACGGCTTTGCCTCCCCATCTTCAGAAAAGTCAAAATTTGGCAAACCTCTCCAGTAGCGAAGAGCGTCTGTCCACCGCTGCGCCCGAGTTTATTGCGGAGGAGCGGTTTCCCTTCCCGCGCCGTACAACCCATGCGCTGGACCGCGCATTCAAGGCGCATCTGGCGCGGCTGACCTTCAGCATCTCGCCGGCGGCGCTGGCGTCAGACACCTTCGACTGGCTCGCGCATCTTGCTATTTCGCCAGGCAAGCAGCTTGAACTGGCTGAGCACGCCTTTGCCCGCTATCTCCGCTTCCTCGCCTATGTTCCGCAGACGCTTCAGCCCGGGGGCGCCGACCCTTGCTTCAGGCCGTTATCGGATGCGGACGACCGCTTTGGGAGCGAGGACTGGCAAAAATGGCCGTTCAACGTCATTCACCAGTGGTTTCTGCTGAATCAGGAGTTCTGGCACGACGCAACCAATGACATCGAAGGCGTGCCACCGAGCAAGGAAAAGGCGCTGTCCTTCGTCGCGCGTCAGGTGCTCGATCACGTTGCGCCGACGAACTTCGTGCTGACCAACCCAGAGGTGCTGAGGACCACGATTGAGGAAGGCGGCACCAACTTCACGCGCGGCGCGATGAATGCGATCGAAGATTGGTCCCGCTTCATCGAAGGTCAGTTGCCCGTGGGCGCAGAGGCGTTCCAGATCGGTAAGGACTTGGCCGCTACGGACGGCAAGGTCGTCTATCGCAACCACCTGATCGAGCTGATCCAGTATACGCCGCAGACCGATACGGTGCGACCTGAGCCGATCCTGATCACCCCGGCATGGATCATGAAATATTACATCCTCGACCTGTCGCCGCACAACTCCCTGGTCAAGTATCTGGTCGAGCAGGGCTTTACGGTCTTCATGATCTCGTGGCGCAACCCCGGCGCGGAGGACCGCGATCTCGGGATGAACGAGTACATCGATATGGGTTTCTTCGCGGCCATGCGCGCGGTCAACGCGATCGTGCCGGACCAGAAGGTTCACGCGGTGGGGTATTGCCTCGGCGGCACGCTGCTGATGATGGCGGCAGCGGCGATGGCGCGTGATGACGATGAGCGGCTTAAGACCATCACGTTGCTCGCCGCGCAGACCGACTTCTCACAAGCCGGCGAGATCATGCTGTTCGTCAGCGAAAGCCAGGTTTCATATCTGGAAGGGCTGATGTGGGATCAGGGCTATCTCGACAGCCATCAGATGACCGGCGCGTTCCAGATGCTGCAGTCGAACGACCTGATCTGGTCGCGCTACATCCGCGAGTATCTGATGGGCCGGCGGGGAAAGATGATCGACCTGATGGCTTGGAACGCCGATGCCACGCGGATGCCCTACAAGATGCATTCGGAATATCTGCGCAAGCTGTTCCTCTACAACCAGTTGGCGCAAGGGCGCTTTGAGGTCGGCGGCGAGCCGGTCAGCCTGACCGATATCCGTCAGCCGATTTTCTGCGTGTCCACTACAAAGGACCACGTTGCGCCGTGGCGCTCGGTCTACAAGATCCACCCTCTCGTGGATACCAATGTGACGTTCGTGCTCGCCAATCGCGGTCATAACGGCGGTATTGTCAGCGAGCCGGGGCACAAGGGCCGTCAGTATCAAATCCGGCGCAAGATAGAAGGCACCAAATATATCCCGCCGGACGAGTGGCGCGAAACCACGCCCATCGAGGAAGGTTCATGGTGGTCCGCGCTGATCGAATGGCTCGACGAGCGCTCCGGCGAGCCGACCGCGCCGCCGGGCATGGGCGCGCCGACCAGCGGCTATGCGCTGATCGTTGACGCACCCGGCACATACGTCTATCAGCGATAGTCGAGCACACCTGATAAACAAAGGCAGATTCAATGAGCCAACGCGGCGAACACAACGATGCGCGTGAGCCTATCGAAGCCTCCCCAAGAGAGGCCAAGCAAGGGCGCCGGG
>CAZNGB010000049.1:0-12794 GCA_964572465.1 uncultured Hyphomicrobiaceae bacterium | reverse complement strand
GACCATTTTTTCTGGAATTTCTGTCTCAGGTAAATGGCCAATCCGTTCATGATGACAAGGAAACCCAGCAGCACAAGGATCGCGGCGGATGTGCGCGCAACGAATCCGCGCTCCGGACTATCGGACCAGCTGTAGATCTGGGTCGGCAACGCGGTGGCTGGTTGCAGGACGCCGAGCTGGTCGACTGCTGGGATAAATGCGTTCATGCCGATCAACAGCAGCGGCGCGGTCTCACCGAGTGCCTGAGCAAGCCCAATGATCGTACCTGTCAAAATGCCCGGCATCGCCAGCGGAAGCACATGATGCATCACCACTTGGTGCTTGGACGCGCCGACACCAAGTGCCGCCTCGCGGATTGACGGAGGCACGGCTTTCAAGGCGGCGCGTGTGGCGATGATGATGGTCGGCAGCGTCATCAGTGCCAGGACCATCCCGCCGACCAGCGGGACCGAGCGCGGTAGCCCGAAAAAGCTGATGAATACCGCAAGGCCGAGCAGCCCGAACACCACCGAGGGAACCGCCGCCAGGTTGTTAATGTTGACCTCGATGAGATCCGTCCAGCGGTTCTTAGGAGCGAATTCCTCCAAGTAAACCGCTGCGGCGATCCCGACTGGGAAGCTGATCAGGAAGCAAACCAGCAGCGCAAAAAACGATCCAACCAGCGCCCCGGCAAGGCCTGCAAGCTCCGGGAACCGGCTGTCCGCGCGTGTCAGAACGCTCCAGTTGAATGGTTCAGAGATCAAGCCGCGCTCGACCAAGCTATCGAAGTGAGCCAACTGCTGCGGGGAATCGAATACCGGGTTCTGGATAAGTGCCTGGCGCTGGCGGTGATACTCGTCGAAAAATTCGGTCAGCGGAAGAGTGGTGATGATCGAGGTTCCGATCACGCCAGGGTTAGCCACCACATAATCCCGCAGTTCAACCACAGCCTCACGCCCGAGCATACCGCGATAGTCCAGCGCGCTCTGACCGGCGAAAGCATCGCGTAGCGCTGAATTGACGATGCGGTCGTAGCTGCCGTCGGCAGGGTTTTCCGCATCAACGAAGTTGTCCAGGATAGGCACAATGAGTTCAACGACAGACCGGCCATCGACGGTTCGCACGGATCCTTCGCGCTCAATATACTCCAGGGCTTCGATCTGGGACGAATTGAGCGCGCTGATCTGTCGAGGGATGACCCCCTTGTTCAACTGGTCAAACGGGTCAGACAGTGGGATCAACGTCTCGAACGATGTTCCGATGAGCGCGGGATTGTCCACCACCTGGTCGCGCAACACTCTGCCTGCTTGGGAGCTCATGATCTCAAGCAACTGGCGTTGTTCAGCCGAACTCTCGACATCGGGGAAATAGCTGAGGAACCCGTCGCGCGCCACCTGCCGGTAATTGCCCTGTCTTGGATCGTCGGCGTCGAAATCTTGTGCGTCCAGCGTTACGGGAATTGTGACCTTCGATTGCGTGAAGGCCGTGTAGCCATTGACGAATAGCGAAGCGAGCAGAATGCCGAGCATGACAATCGCGATCGTGATCGCCAGCAATCCGACTGCTTGCAGAATGCGGTCGCGGCGATAGCGTCTTGCGACCCGCTTTTTCGCTTGTTCCGAGCCCCAGTCGTGGGAGCGGCTGACGCCGCCTAGCGTTGCATCAGTCATATTTCTCACGATACTTCTGCACCACGCGCAGCGCGATGACGTTGAGAACAAGGGTGGCGAGGAAAAGGACAAGACCAAGAGCGAAAGCAGCCAGCGTTTTCGCGTTGTCAAATTCGGTATCGCCGATCAGCAGCGTCACGATCTGCACCGTGACTGTTGTGACAGGTTCAAGCGGGTTGAGCGTCAGATTTGCGATAATCCCCGCGGCCATCACCACGATCATTGTCTCGCCAATGGCGCGGCTCGCCGCCAGCAGCACGCCGCCTACGATACCCGGCAGAGCTGCAGGGATCAGCACACCGGTGATCGTCTCGCCGCGCGTCGCGCCCATGGCATAAGCGCCATCGCGCATCGACTGCGGCACGGCGTTCAGCGCGTCATCAGAAAGTGATGATACGAACGGAATGATCATGATGCCCATGACGGCGCCGGCCGCTAGCGCGCTGTTCGGCGCGATGTCGAGGCCAAACTGCACGCCGAATTCACGAATGGCAGGTGCGACCACCAGGATCGCGAAGAAACCATAAACAACTGTTGGAACCCCGGACAGCACCTCGATCACCGGCTTAACGACCGCACGGAAGCGCTTACCCGCATATTCAGCAAGATAGATCGCGGAAGCGAGGCCCACCGGCACCGCTACCGCCAGCGCGATAGCCGCGATCAGCAGCGTTCCTGTGAGCACGGGGATAATGCCGAACTGGCCGCCGGCAGTCACCTGATCAGAGCGCAACGGAATCTGCGGCTCCCAACGCAGCGACGTGAGGAATTGCACCGGATCGATGCGAAGGAAGAAGCGCCACGCTTCAAAGCTGAGCGACAAAATGATACCGAGCGTGGTCAAGATCGCAAGGATCGAACAAACGACGATAATTCCGGTGATAACCCGCTCGAACGCCTGGCGTGCGCGGAACTGCGGTGCGACCCGGCGCGTGGTAAGCAGCAGGCCGACCAGCCCGACCGAGAATGCTGCAACCAGCATGGCGATTTCAGCCAGGTCCTGCCAGCGATTGTAAGTCTCAGCGGCGCGCTGAACGTAAGGGGCCGGATCACCGAAAATGTTGCCTGCCGCGACTTGTTGTATCTCGGCGAGCAGAAGGTCGATCTGGCTCGGTGACAGCCCAGCGATCCGCTCTGCGGGCAGGGTTTGCAGCAGAAGCTGATTTATAACGGTGTCTTGTAAAAAGAGCCAAATGAACGCGATGAGCAGCGCGGGAATGCTGACCCATGCAGCAACATACGCGCCGTAATATCCGGGCAAAGAATGCAGATGCTTCTGGTGCCCGCCTTGTGCGAGCGCGCGCCTGCGCCCGTAAATGTAGCCAACCGCGCTAAGAACGATAATCGTAAGAATGACAGTTGAAAACATACCGGTGCCCTAGCGCTATACGCGGCGGATACAAAAAGCGGGCGGGGCAACCCACATCGGCAACCCCACCCGCCTTGAAGACTTATTCGAACACGTTGTTCGCGCCGTTCATGGCAGCTTCACGCGTGGCAGCGCGAGCGTCGTCACCGAGCGGCACCAGGCCGCGCTCAACCAGGTAACCACCCGGACCAAACGCTTCCTCGGAAACGAATTCGGCAATGTACTCTTCCATGCCAGGAATGACGCCGCGGTGCGCGTTCTTGATGTAGAAGAACAGCGGACGGGCAATGCCGTAATCACCGGACTCAATGGTTGCAGCAGTAGGCTCAACGCCCTCAACAGCGATGGCCTTCAGCTTGTCCTGGTTCTCGAACAGGAAGGAATAACCGAAGATGCCGTAAGCATTCGGGTCGGCTTCCAGACGCTGAACGATCAGGTTGTCGTTTTCGCCAGCTTCGATGAACGGGCCATCGGTGCGCATGGCGCCGCAGCCTTCCTCAGCAGCGTCTTCGCCCTGCTCTTCCCAGTAAGGCAGCTGCATGCAGCCCTTGACCATGGCCAGTTCGACGAAAGCGTCACGGGTGCCGGAGGTCGGCGGCGGGCCGTAAACGGTGATTTCGACGTCCGGCAGGTCCGGGTTGATTTCATTCCAGGTGGAGTACGGGTTGTCGACCAGTTCGCCGTCAACCGGAACCTGAGCAGCAAGAGCCTGATAAAGCTCTGCCTTGGTCGCATCGAACGCTACGCCTTCACGCGCAACAGCGATCGACAGACCGTCGGAACCGATCTTCACTTCGGTGATGTTGTCGACACCGTTGCCGGCGCAAAGCTCTTTCTCGGAATCCTTGATCGCGCGCGATGCGTTGGTGATGTCCGGATGGTCAACGCCGACACCCTCGCAGAAGATCTTCAGACCGCCGCCAGAGCCGGTCGACTCCAGAACCGGAGCCGGGAACTCGGTGGTGTTGGCAAATTCCTCGGAAACCGCCTGCGAATACGGATAAACGGTCGACGAGCCAACGATGCTGAGCTGGTCGCGGGCAACAGCCGGACCAGCTGCCAGCGTGCCAGCCACGGCCGCAGCCGCGGTGAACGCTACAAACTTGGTATTCATTTGCTCTCCCTGTCATTCAAGACATGCTGGATAAGAAAGGCCGCTTCCCGACCTTTCTGCAGCGCACCTTACAGCCTGCCATTAATTCTTTTATGACAGTCTAGATTATTGATTCAGATTGAATTTCGGCATTGTCGCGGTGCGCGCCCAGCGTATTGTCCGATGAGGCACCGCCGGGGGCTGGCTGCTGGTCTCTGGCCAGCTTGTGTTCTGGCAGCAAAACCGTAAAGCGCGACCCTTCGCCGGGTCTCGATGCAATCCGCAACTGCCCGCGATGGCGGTTAAGCACATGCTTCACGATCGACAGCCCGAGCCCGGTGCCGCCCCGGTCCCGGCTGGCCGCCACGTTCACCCGATAAAACCGCTCGGTCAGGCGTGGCAAGTGCTCCTCGGGGATGCCTGGGCCATCGTCTATCACAGCGACGTTCAGCATCGGGGCTTTCTCGCCTTCGCGCGCGGCGACGATCCGCACGAACCCGCCATCGTGGCCGTACTTGACTGCGTTATTCACAAGATTCTCGAAAACCTGAACCAGTCCCTCGCGCTCGCCCAGCACATAGCTCGGCTCCGGCAGGAGTTGCAGCTCCAGCCGAATCCCGCGATCTGCGGCGAGGCGCTCCAGCGAACCGCGGACATAATCGAGGACTTCGTTGATCTCGACCGGATCGGTGGGACGCAAGTGCGCTTTCATCTCCACGCGGCTGAGCGAGAGCAGATCATTGATGACGCGCTTCATGCGCTCGGCTTCCCGGCCCATCACGCCCAGAAACTCCTCGCGCGCGCGCTCGTCATCGCGCGCCGGCCCGCGCAGCGTTTCGATGAAGCCGAGCACCGAGGCGAGCGGGGTTTTCAACTCGTGGCTGGCGTTGGCAACGAAATCCGCCCGCATCTGGCCAATCCGCTCCTGCTCGGTCAGGTCGCGCATGAAAACGAAAACCGCCGGATCATCCGGGCCCGCCCCCGGCGCGCCAATCCAGCTCACAGCCGCTGACAGCCAGCGCTCGACCGGCACGACCTCATTCAGCGCGACGACCTGATGCCGGTGATGGCTGGCGGCGTTGTCGATGGCGTCGAGAAGCTGCGGATGGCGTACGGCGGTTGAGACCGGGATGCCGGGTTTGAGCGCGCTATAGGCCTCCGCCGCCTGGGGGTTGAATCGCAAAACCATGCCCTGACGCGACAAGACGAGCGCGGGTTCGGGCAGGCCGTCGATGAGCCCACCGATGGCATTGAGCCGATCCTCAGCACGGTTGCGATCGACACCGCGTTTTCGGCGGCGCTTCAAGATGCCCTCTCGCGGCAACGCTCCGGCCGCAAACGCGACAGCCGCAACGCCCGCAATTCCCGCAAGGGGGCTAAGGCCGAAAAAAGCAACCTGCACCAGCGTTACTGCCGCTACCACCGCAACCAGCCAGCGGCGCAGGTAAAGCCGCCGGCGCCAGCGCTTGACGACGTCCAGCCCGGCGGCAGAGCGCGATCGCATATTCGATCGCCGCGTCTGATTGTCGAGCGACATTCCGGCTTCCTTTCTTCCGGCAAGGCGCTGCGTGGGCGCTATCAGCCGCGCGCTTTCAGCCGGTTACATTCCGTCATTCCCGAGATTCGTAACATAGAAGTACGACAGTTTTGACAAACGCCCTCTGGGCTTCAGCCAACTGCGGCCAGCCCTGCGCGGAGTGCACATTGGCCACGCAAGGTGCGTCTGGGCCTTGGCCATGTCGAAGCCGGGCGGCTGGTTTGCGCAAAGCTCACTGGTTTCTGGATATTGCAGCAGTCAATGCTGGAGCTCCAGGATCGCGCACCGCATCGCAGACTCTTCAAGCTGGCCCCAAGGTGTTCAAAAAGCAATGTCGACCGGCTACGCAGACCCGCAAGACGCAGCTCATCCACAATCCGCTCCCGTGCTGCATCGCCAGCTCAATAAGGTCTATCCGCGCGCTGTTTCCGGGCGCGGGGCTTTTCTCTACGATGCGGGCGGGAAGGATTACCTCGATGCGTCCGGCGGCGCAGCGGTCTGCGCGCTGGGGCACGGGCACGCGCGCGTGATCGAGGCGATCAAGACGCAGCTCGACAAGCTGGCCTACGCGCACAGTGCATTTTTCACGACCCAGTCAGCCGATGAGCTTGCAACCTGGCTGGTCGAGCGCGCACCGCCTGGCTTTGGACAGGTGATGTTTGTCTCTGGTGGGTCCGAGGCGGTCGAAGCGGCCATCAAACTGGCGCGGCAGGTTCATTATGAGCGCGGCGACACTGGGCGGGTGCATTTCATCGCACGGCGCCAGTCCTATCACGGCAACACGCTCGGCGCGCTTGCAATGGGGCATCATCCGGTGCGGCGCGCGCCCTATGAGCCGCTGATCGGCCAGTTTCCGGTCAGCCACATCGCGCCGTGCTACGCGTATCGGCATCAGCGCAAGGGCGAAACTGCGGAAGATTATGGTCTGCGCGCAGCCGCCGAACTCGAGGCGGAAATCCTGCGGGTAGGCCCCGGGCGTGTAGCGGCATTCGTCGCGGAAACAGTGTCCGGCTCAACCATCGGCGCCGCGCCGCCCGCGCCCGGCTATCTCGCCGAAATCCGCCGCATCTGCGACCGATACGGCGTGTTCTTGATCCTCGATGAGGTGATGTCGGGCATGGGCCGCACCGGGCATCTGTTCGCCTGCGCCGAGGACGGCATCTCGCCGGACTTCATCGCCGTGGCAAAGGGGATCGGTGCGGGCTACCAGCCGATAGGCGCAGTTCTGGCGCGCGCCGCGCATGCGCATACCATCGCCGAGGGCAGCGGCGCGCTAGCGCATGGCCACACCTACATGGCTCATGCGGCGGCCTGTGCAGGGGCGCTCGAAGTGCAAAAAGTGGTCGAGGAGGAGGGGCTGCTCGCACGCGTGCAGACCTCGGGAGCGCGGCTGCGCCTGATGCTGCGCGAACGCTTCGGCGATCATCCAAATGTCGGCGATATTCGCGGGCGTGGGTTGTTCCTCGCTATGGAGTTCGTGGCGGATCGCGAGAGCAAGACGCCGCTCGACCCGCGCCGCAAATTTGCCGCCACGCTGAAGGACGTGGCGATGGCCAATGGTCTGATCTGCTATCCGGCTTCCGGCACGGCCGACGGCGTAGCGGGCGATCACGTGCTTCTGGCGCCGCCCTTCAACATCAGCGATGATGAACTCACGACGCTGGTGGAGCGTTTGGGTCGCAGCATCGAGGAAGCCCTCGCGCGGACCGCACCGGCCGCGGGAGGCGCATAGCCACGAGCTTCGCATGGCGAAAACGCTGATCATGGCCGCCGTTAACGGCGCGCGGCGCACGAAGGCTGATCACCCGGCGCTGCCGATGACGGGCCCAGAGATCGCTGAGGATGTCGCGGCCTGTGCGCGGGCCGGCGCGGCGATGGCCCATGTGCATGTGCGCGATGGTGAGGGGCGGCATGTTCTCGACGCGGCACTTTACCAGCAGGCATTCGCGCTGATCGCGGCCAGGGCCGGGCAGGATGTGACGGTGCAGGCCACCACCGAGGCCGCCGGGCGCTATCAGCCGGACGCGCAGATTGCGCTCATCAAGGCGCTGCAGCCAGCCGCTGTGTCGATGGCGCTGAGCGAGATTTTGCCCGACGCTACTGACAAGGCGGCGTGCACGCGCTTTCGCGAGCTGTGCGCATGGATGCGAGCGCATGCGGTCTGGCCGCAGTTCATCCTTTACCGGCCGGAGGAGGTGGAAACGCTTGTGCGCTTTCATGCCGATGGGGATATCCCGTTTGCCGAGCCGTTCCTGCTGTTCGTGCTGGGCCGTTACGCCGACGGACAGAGGGCAACGCCTGACGACCTGCGGCCGTTTCTCGACGCGCTCGGGAGCGCCAGGGCCACATGGATGATCTGCGCGTTTGGCCCGCAGGAGCATGCGTGCGCCGAGGCTGCAATCGCGGCGGGCGGGCATGTGCGCGTGGGCTTCGAGAACAATCTCTGGCGGCCAGACGGCGGCGTGGCGGACTCGAACGCCTGGTTGGTCGGCCTCGCTGCCGCAGCGGCGCGCGAAAGCGGCCGGGGCGTTATGTCACCGGCTGCAGCGGCGGCCCTGCGCAATACGTTACTCTGCTGAGGCCGGAGTCGCCGCCTCGGTCGGCTTTCCCTGCGCGCGCAGCCGCCGCCGCTGCCAAGCCACCACCAGAGCCAGCAGCAACAGCGCGGGGATGAACAGCAGCTCCTTGGCCGGCTGACCGGGCACGCTTTGATCGGCACGCGTGATGATATCGCCAAATTCGACCCCGGCGTTCTCCGCGCGGGTCATGAAGCCGGGATCAGTAACGCGGATATTGCCGTTCGCGGTCTGCTCCACGCTCAGGCCGAGAGCGTTCCAGGTCAGCGGCGCCTCGCCCTCGCGCTCAAACACATACAACCGGAAACGCTCGCCATAAGGCGTCTCCCGCGTGATATGCAGCCGGACCTGCTGTGCCTCGACGCCGGTGCTCAGCTCCTGAACGGATAGCGCGGTATATGGCGGATAGATCCGATCCATGAAGAAGCCGGGTCGGAACAGCGCGACGACGATCAGCGCCAGAGCGATCACCTCCAGCCAGTTCAGCTTCACGAACATGCAGCGGAAGGTGATCGAGGTGAAGCAGAGCATGGCGATCAGCGACACTGCTATGATCAGGATCGCATATGGAATGCTCTCGATGCCGATCATGATCAGCGTCTGGTTGAAAATGAAGATGAATGGCAAGATCGCAGTGCGGATCGAATAGATGAAGGCCTGCACGCCGGTCATGATCGGATCGGCACGCGAGATCGCCGAAGCGGCATAGGCGGCAAGCCCGACCGGCGGCGTCACGTCCGCCATCAGCCCGAAATAGAATACGAACAGATGCACGGCGATCAGCGGCAGAACCAGCCCGGCCGCGCCGCCCAACTCCACCAGCACCGGCGCCATCAGTGAGGCGACAACCAGATAGTTGGCAGTGGTTGGCAGGCCCATGCCCAGGATCAGGCACAGCACGGCCGTCATGATCAGCAGGATGTAGACATTGCCGCCCGAGATCGCCTCGATCACGCCGATCAATGCGTTGTTCAGCCCCGTGGAGCCGACCGCGCCGACAATGATGCCCGCGCCCGCCACCGCGATGGCCACGCCGATCATGTTTTTGGCACCCTGAATCAGGCCCGCGATCACGATCCATAAGCCTTTGGTGGCGCCATTGACGAGGCCTGCACCGCCACTCAACGCGCTGCGGATCTCCTGCCCGATAATGACGACAAACAGAAATAAGGTGGAATAGAAGATCGCGGTGCCGGTGGTCATGCGCTCGACCATCAGGAGCCAGACCAGCAGGAAAATCGGCAGCAGGAAATGCGCGCCGCGCCAGAAGATCTCGCCCGCGCGAGGAATGTCGGCATCATCCATGGGGCGCATATTCAGCTTCAGCGCCTCAAGATGAACGATGTAGAACAGCCCGATATAAGACAGGATGGCGGGCAGGAAGGCGTGGATCACGACATCAAAATACGAGATACCTATGAACTCGGCCATCACGAATGCGGCCGCGCCCATGATCGGCGGCATGATCTGCCCGTCCGTGGAGGCCGCGACCTCGACCGCGCCGGCCTTGGTCGGGGGCATCCCTGATTTCTTCATGATCGGGATCGTGAAGGTGCCGGTCGTCACCGTGTTGGCGATCGACGAGCCGGAGATCATCCCGGTCATGCCCGAGGCCAGAACCGAGGCCTTGGCCGGGCCGCCGCGATAGCGCCCGACCATCGCGAAGGCGAGATCGATGAAATATTGCCCCGCGCCCGCACGATCGAGGAGTGCGCCGAACAGCACGAACAGAAACACGAAGCGCGTCGTCACATCGATCGGGATGCCGAAGATCGCCTCGCCCGTGAGCCAGTGGTAGCCGACCAGCCGGTCAAGCGAGAGGCCGCGATGGGAGATCAGGTCCGGCATCGACTGGCCGAAAAGCGAGTAGACCAGGAAGATAATCGCGACGATGACGAGCGGCAGGCCGATCGCGCGGCGGATCGCCTCCAGCAGCACCAGAATACCGATCCCACCCAGTATCATCTCGACCGGGATGGTCATGCCGAACGCGTCGTACTCCAGCATGATCCCGGCGCGCTGGGATATCGCATCCCAGTTCCAGAACAGGTACGACGCAGTGAACCCGCCGATCACGGCAAGCGAGATGTCCAGCCAGTTCGGCGCCCGAATGCTGGACTTCCGGACCGCTCCGAAGGCGAGGAAGCACAGCACGAGCGCGAATGTCAGGTGCAGCGAGCGCGCTTCAACCCCGTCGATCAGGCCGAACTGCAGCATGAACGGCAGCGGCGAAGCGATCCAGAGCTGGAACAGCGACCATGCCAGCGCGATGCCCGAAAACACCCAGGCCCAGGCGCCCGCCATGGTCACCTGCCCGGTGTCCTGGCGCAGCATCTCCTCGGCCATGTTGTCGGTGTCGGTGGCGTCTGGCGACGCAGACCGCTTACCGCTGTCGTCGCTCATCTGCTGCTCCGTGCGCGCGCTGTGAAGGAAAGGCGTGAGAGGGATATGCTGCGAACTCGAGAGGGGGCGAAGCGGCCGAAACCGTTCGTCACTCCCCCATCTCGTTGTTCAGTCGCCGATCGGCCGGATATTACATCCAGCCTTTTTCCTGGTAATACTTCATCGCGCCCGGATGAATATCCGCCGAGATACCGTTGGAGATCATCTGCTCCGGCGTCAGATTGGCAAAGGCCGGGTGCAGCTTCTTGAAGTCTTCCAGGTTCTCGAACACCGCGCGGGTGACCTCATACACGACATCCTCAGGCACATCGGCTTTGGTCACGAAGGTGGCCATCACGCCGAACGTCGTGACGTCCTTGGTCAGCGAGGAGTAAGTGTCCTGCGGGATGGTGGTGAAGGCGTAGAACGGGTTGTCGTTCACCAGCTTCGTCACCGCATCGGTCTCAAGGTCGATGATGTACGCGCCGCAGCCATCAGCCGCCTGGGCCACACCGGAGTTCGGCACGCCGACCGTGTAGCCGTAAGCGTCGATGTTGCCGTCGCACAGCGCGCCGGACTGTTCGGTTGAGGTCAGCTCGGTGGTCTGGCCGAACCAGGATTCGTCAACACCATGAGCTTCCATCAGCACCTCGAAGGTGCCGCGCTGGCCGGAACCCGGGTTGCCGATGTTGACGCGCTTGCCTTCCAGGTCGCTCCAGCTCTGGATGCCGCTATCCTCGCCAGCGAGTATCTGGAACGGCTCGGGATGTACGGAGAACACCGCGCGGATTTCCGGGAACGGATTTTCCTCGAACCGGCTAGAACCATTGAACGCGTGGAACTGCCAGTCGGACTGAGCGACGCCGAATTCCAGTTCGCCCTGGCGGATCGAGTTGATGTTGTAGATCGAACCGCCGGTTGATGGCGCGGCGCAGCGCAGGCCGTGCTGGCGGCCCTCATCGCGGCCTTCAGCGGCTTCCTTGTGGACCATGCGGCAGATCGCGTTGCCGACGACGAAATAAACGCCGGTTGGGCCGCCGGTGCCGATGGCGAAGAACTGCTGCTGCGCATTAGCAGCGCCTGTGAGCGACATGGCTGCTGCGGCCGTAAGCGCGCCGGCAGCGGCCAATGATTTGGCGAGAGACTTGAAGGTCATGGCGTATCACTCCTCCGAAAATTGCAGGAAACGCATCCCATGCTCAGTGGAAGTGCCCAGCGCGGTCGGGAACCAACCACTTGATCGGGCGCGTGGAACGCCCGATTTCCTCGGGCGCGTGACACTTTATGACCACACCATGCATCCCGCAAATCATTTGTCCCGGCTCAACCCCTTTTCCGCCAGCTCGTTCAGGTATTGCTGCCAGATCACGTCGCGCTCCACGCAGAGCTTGCGCAGATAGCCCCACGAGAAGATCCCCGTGTCGTGTCCGTCGCTGAACACCAGCTTGACCGCGTAGTTGCCGACCGGCTCGATCCGCATGATTGTCACGTTGCGCTTGCCGCCCAGCGTGACGCGCTCCGACGGGCTGTGGCCCTGCACCTCCGCGCTCGGGCTGGTGACGCGCAGCATCTCCGCGGTGAGCGTGTAGGTGGCATCAGCGAAGGTCAGAGTGAGCTGATCCTTGCCGGGGTTGAGCCGGATTTCCTCGGGGTGTGCGGTCGCGGTCTGGTCGTGCTGGCTCATCGAGACGTCCTTTTTGCCTGGGATGAGAGGGGATCTGGGAGACTGTTGCAGGTGCGTCACTCTACAACCGAAAATAGGCCCCTGCGCGCCTGAGATATTCACAGTTGCCGCCTTCTCAATTGTGCCGCGTAGGCATTCCTGTTAACCGCCAAATGGTATCCATCGCTCGCGTTCAGGTTCAAGCGTACGGGCTAGGCGTAAGGAATACATCGGTACCTGTGCAACTGTTCAGAGTGGTGAGTCATGCCGCCAATCCGTTTGTCCGCGTCAGAAGCGTCTTCACTTCGCAAGATTTCCAGCCGCCCTTGCCTCAGGGAAGAGCTGCCGGATGATCACTCCGCCAAGCTATTGAACTACGGGCTGGCCTGTCGGGAGGCCATGGCTGTGCGCATTACGCCGCGCGGCCAAGTCGCGCTGCTCGCCAGCAATTTCCAGGTCACGTTGCCGAGCGCGCGTGCGCTCCGCCACAAGTTGCTGGATGCCGGGCTGGCCTGCCTGCGTCGC
>CAZNGB010000048.1:0-12799 GCA_964572465.1 uncultured Hyphomicrobiaceae bacterium | reverse complement strand
GGCGAAGTCGAGGAGTATTTCGCGCAAGGGCTGACGCCGGGCGACACGTTCTTGTTCGCAGGCGAGGTGCTCAGCTTCGAGCGGGTGCGCGACATGACGCTGGAGGCGCGGGCGGCGAAGGGCGGCGAGCCGAAGGTTCCAGCCTATGTCGGCGGGCAGATGCCGCTTTCGACCTATCTGGCAGAGCGCGTGCGCGAGTTGTTCACCCGGCCCGGCGCGTGGGCGGCGCTGCCCGACAGCGCGCAGGACTGGCTGACGCTGCAGGCGCAGGTCTCCCGACTGCCCGGAGAGGACGCCATGCTGATCGAGCATTTCGGCCGAGGCCGGCTACGCTACACGGTCTTTTACACCTTCGAAGGGCGCAAGGCGAACCAGACGCTCGGGATGCTCATCACCCGGCGCATGGAACGCATGGGTCTCAAGCCGATGAGCTTTGTCATCACCGATTACGGCCTCACCGTCACTAATCTGTCCACAGTGGCGGATGCGCACATCGACAGCTTGCTCGCACCCGATATTCTTGGCGACGAGCTTGAGGAATGGATCGCGGAATCGCCGATGCTCAAGCGCGCCTTCCGGCAGGTGGCGACCGTTGCGGGGCTGACCGAGCAGAATTACGCGGGCGAGCGCAAGACGATGAAGCAGGTGACCTTCAGCACCGACCTGATCTATGACACGCTGCGCCGGCATGAGCCGGCCCATGTGCTGCTGAGCGTCACGCGCCGCGAGGCGGAGCGCGAGCTTTTGGATCTCAAGCGGCTGTCACGGATGCTGGGCCGCGTTCACCGCAACTGGCAGTTCGCCTCATTGCGGCGCGCATCGCCCCTGGCGATCCCGATGCTGATGCAGGTGCGCGCGGAACAGGTGCGCGGCAGCGGCATCGAGGCGCTGCTGGCGCAAGGCGCGCTGCACGAAGAGGCGGAGAGAATGATGGAGGACGCGCGTGCCGCGGCCGGTTGAAGCGCAGAGCGAGCGCACGCGGATCGAGATCGCCTTCGCCGGCGTTCCGCTGGTGCTGGATGCGCGCGGGGCGGCCTATCTGCCACGAGCGGATACGCTGATTGTGTCCGACCTGCATCTGGAAAAGGGCTCGTTCTACGCCGCGCGCGGGGTGCCCGTGCCGGTCTGCGATACGCGCGAGACGCTGCGCCGTCTGGCCGAGATCATCGCAGACTACCGCCCGGCCTGCGTCGTCTGCCTCGGCGACAGTTTCCATGACCGGCGCGCCCGTGATCGGCTTTGTGCCGAGGATCGCGCCGCGCTGGCCACGCTCGCCGAGGGCGTCGCGTACTGGGTCTGGGTCAGCGGCAACCACGACCCGGAACCGCCGGACGGACTGACCGGCCGCAGCGCTTCGCACATTGACATCGCCGGGCTGACGCTCGCCCACCAGCCGGTCGCCGCAGTGGGCGCGCAGATCATCGGCCACTATCACCCGAAGCTCAAATTCCGCCTGAAAGGCCACAAGGTGACGGGACCGTGCTTCGTCGCCGGCGCGGAGCGGCTCGTCATGCCCGCCTTCGGCGCGTTCACCGGGGGCCTGCGCGTCACGCGCGATGCGCCCTGGCCCGACCTGCTTGGGGCGGACTGGCGGCAATATCTGATCTTCAACGATCAGATCTGGCCCGTTTCGCTGTGATCGTCGGCCAGCCGGACCAGATCGCCGAGCCGGATATGCCCCGGCGTGATCACCTCCGCGCCGATGCCGCCGTGATGGCGCACCGCTGAATAACCGCCTGGTCCAAGGTTCTGCTCCATTCGGCTGCATGGCGCGCAGATCCCAGTGCCGCGCATCACGACATCGCCGATGAGAAATGTCCGCCGCCGCAGCCCCATCAGATTTATGCCCGATACCGCAATATTCCGGCGTAAAAGCTCCGGTTCAGGCATGTCCCGCCCCAGAAACGCCCCGATGACCGGCAAATGCTCCCACTGAATTAGGGTTGCGGCGCGCGGGCCGCCCCGCGTCCAGTGATCGCCGACCAATCCGTCCCGCGTGATCTCCACGGCTTCGACGGCCGCCACCTCCGCGCGTCGCGCCGGGCGCAAGCCAATCCAATGGACGCGGCCATCTTGCGCCTGCCGGTCCATCATAGCGCGCAGCGGCGTACCCGGGTTCATCATCGCATCGTTTCTCCAGGGTCAACAAACATGTTTGGGGGATAGTAACAGCCGCATATCTATGGTCTGCCCTAGACGATGAAAACCACATGCGGCCCTGTTACCAGAGGCAATCATGACAGATTGGGCTGAGCCCATAATTCAGGGCGCCTTCGTCTTTCTGGTCAGCTACGCGATGATCACCGACCTGCGCGAGTTGCGCGTGCCCAACTGGGTGCCGCTCTCGATTGCCGGGCTGTTTCTGTTTCAAAGCGTCACCGAGGGCGCGAGCGGGCTGCCCATGCATCTGCTGATCGCGGCCGCGGTACTGGTCGCCGGGTTCGCCATGTTTGTGGCAGGGGTCTTTGGCGGGGGCGATGCCAAGCTGCTGTCGGCGCTCGCGCTGTGGATGGGCCCGACCAATCTGGTGGCTTTCGTGCTTTTGACGACGCTGCTGGGCGGCGCAACGGCGGCCGTTCTGATTGGATTGAAGAAACTGCTGATCTTCAATCCTGCGTTGGAGAACCACGCGGCGATCGCGAGGCCGCTGGCTTGGGCCCGAGCGGGGAAAATCCCCTATGCCGTTCCGATCGGGCTAGCGGCGCTCATGCTCGGCCCAAGCCTTTTTGCATGAAAAAAGCCCCGCGCGATGGCGGGGCTGCTGTCAATCTCGCAAAGCGCTCAGACCTCCTGGTCGATCCAGCTCTTCAGCGTCGTCTTGGGGTGCGCGCCAACCTGCTGGCTGGCGACCTGGCCATCCTTGAACATGATAAGTGTCGGGATACCGCGGATGCCGTAGGTCATCGGCGTTTGCGGATTCTCATCGACATTCATCTTCACGACCTTGAGCTTGTCACCGTATTCCTCAGCCAGTTCCTCCAGAACAGGCGCAATCGTCTTGCACGGGCCGCACCACTCCGCCCAGAAGTCGACGATGACCGGGGTGGATGACTGGAGCACTTCCTGCTCGAATGTATCGTCGGAGACCTTTGCCGTCGTCATTTTGATCCTTCCTGGCTGTGCCGCGGTACGGGCGTTCGCGTCCTCTCAGCCTTGGAGCTAAGCCGGGGCGGGAGAACCGTCAAGAGCCGTCATCGGGACAAGCCGCGTCCAACGGAATTTCCATCAGCGCGGGTCCGCTTGTCCACAAAATGAAGGCGCGCGGGATCTTGCCGGGGAATACGCCCGCGAGCGCGCGGCAGTAAGCGTCGAGTTGGGCGATGTAGCTGCGCGGGGCGTCGGCTGCCGAGACGGGCGGGCGGGCGTCGGTTTTGTAATCGATCACGAGAACGTCATTTTCACGCACAACCAGCCGGTCGATGCGTCCGGAAAGTCGGGCCGGTCCCGCTGGCGTGCGAAGCTGCGCAGCGATCGGCACTTCCGCGTGCGAGCCGGGGCCGAACAAGTTGGCGAATTCGGGCGTAGAGAGAATATCAAGCGCGGTCTCAACGGCCTCATCGCGTGCGGCCCCGTCCAGGGCGGCGTCGCCAGCGGGTGCTTGATGCGCCGCGAGACGCTCGGCCTCGGCGCGGCGTTGGTCCGGCGCGACTTCCGGCAGACGCTCCAGAAGCAGATGGATGAGCTCGCCGCGAAGGCGCGCGGCTTCGGCCACGCGATCCGACCGCGCTGCGTGGCCTGGCGCATCCTTCGCCGATGCCCGCACGGATTCGGCCGAAGCCTCGGCTGCGACGGGCGTAAACAGCCAAGCGGGCAGTTGGACTTCGGAAGCTCGCGCCGACTCTGGCCCCGCCGCTGCCGCGACCGCCTCGGCGGGTTTTTCGAGGCGCAGCAGAGTTTCGCTGTCCTCACCCGTCACGGCTTCCGCTTCGCCGCCGAGCGCGTCGCGCACCACATCATACCAGCAGCCTTGATCGCGCCCGCGCGCTGTACGGTTCTCAAATCCGGTGACATAAAGCCGGTCACGCGCCCGCGTCATCGCCACGTAAAGCAGCCGGTAGCTCTCTGCCTCGTCCGCCGTGCGCTGTGCCGCGCGCACCTGCTCGACGGCCGGAAGGCGCTTCGCCTCGCCAGTCGCCCAGACGAGACAGTCAGCGAACTCCGCCGGCGCATCGCGCTGCAAGCTCAGTATCGGCCCGCTGCCCCGGCTAGTCGTTGTGCACGTGTCCGGTAGAAACACGATCGGGGCCTCCAGCCCCTTCGCCCCGTGCACGGTCATCACGCGAACCTGATCGGCCCCCTGCTCCATGTCGCGACGCACTTCGCTGCCTGCATCGCGCAGCCAGGCGAGAAAGCCTTGCAGGCTCGCGGGTCCGGTCTCCTCATAGGCCAGCGCGAGGTTCAAGAACTCCTCGATGGCGTCCGCCGCCTCTGGCCCCAGCCGTGCGATCAGCCGCCTGCGCGCGCCATCACAGCGCAGCACGCCCGCGTAGAACTCGAAGGGCCGCAGCGTCAGCGCCTCGTCACGCCAATGCGCCAGCCGGGCCTCGGCATCGGCAAAGCGCATCGCGTCGCCCGCCGCCTCTTCCAACGCCTCCCACAGGCTATTCTCGCGACCATGCGCCAGCGTGAACAGGTCGTCCTCCGACAGCCCGATAAGCGGGCTTTTCAGCACTGCCGCAAGCGAAAGATCATCGCCCGGCAGCAGCAACGCATCGCCCAGCGCCATCAGGTCCATGATCGCGAGTTGGTCTGTCAGGCGCATGCGATCCGCGCCCGCCACCGGAATGCCCCGGCTCTTCAGCGCGTCGATCATTGGCGCGGCGAAGGGCTGGCGCTTGCGCACGAGTATAAGGATGTCACCCGCGCGGATCGGGCGGCCCTGCGAATGCAGCCATTCGCCGGCGTCGAGCCACGCCTTGATCCGATCCGCGATCCGCGCGGCCAGCCGGTCCACGGCTTCTGCTCCCGCCATCGGCTCATCCAGCGGCGCAAAGGCGTCTGTGTCAGTGCGCTCAGGCGGCTTTACCACGGGCCACACCTCGACCAGCCCCGCCTCCGCCGCGCGGTGGACCTCATGCGCGACCTCCGCGCTCGCCCCGATACGCGCCCCCAGCCCGGTCGTACCGCCGAACACCAGATCGACCGCGCGCAACACCGGCGCGACCGTGCGGAATGAGCGGGTCAGCGGCACGTCATGCCACGGCAGGCGAGCACCCTCGGCCCGGCGGCGGAACGCCTCCCCCAGCGCGCTAAAATGCTCCGGCGCGGCCCCTTGGAAGCCGTAGATCGACTGCTTCTCATCGCCCACGGCAAAGAGCGATCGGCGGGCCTCGCGCGCGCCCTCGCCAGCGAAGAATTCCTCCGACAGCAATTCGGCGACGCGCCACTGCGCGCGCGAGTTGTCCTGCGCCTCGTCAATCAGCAGGTGGTCGATCCCGCCGTCGAGCCGGTAGAGCACCCAGGCCGAGCCGTGCTGGAGCAGCGAAACGGTGCGGTCGATCAGATCGTCATAGTCGAGCGCGCCATCGGCCTGCTTGCCTGCCGCGTAGCGCTGGATGACCGCGTCGGCAAGTGTGAACAGCGCCGCGCTGGCGCGCGCGGTTTCCAGCGCGATGCGGGTCTGGTCCAGGTCTGCGAAGCGGTCGCGCGCGGCGCGCAGCGCCTCGGCGGCATCAGGCGCGGCGGCGATGACGGCATTGCTAGGGAACCCCTTATCTGCGCGCGGCTGGCCGTCGCTGTTCTTCATCAACGCGGCGCGAAGGGCGTTAATGCGGGTTTCGCGGCTCGCAGCCTTCGCGGCTTCGCCAAGCTGATCGGCCAATTTCGCGTCGTTCTTGCCGCCCTGCGCCAGCGCCCTGCGGATGCGCGCGATATCATCACCGCTCAGGACCGCGGCCTGCGCCTGCGCGACCGCCTCCAGATCGGCCCCCGCCGGCGCGCCCAGCGCCTCGCCGATCAGCGCCTCCAGCGGCCCGCCCTCGGCGGCGCGCATCATCTGGCGCAGCGCCAATCGCTCACGCAGCACCGCGCCCAACAGCGCCTCGACATCGTCCTCGCGCGCCAGCCCCGCGACCACCTCCAGCGCGCGCCCGACCGGCGCATCCGCAGCGCCGGCCGCCACCTCAAGCGCCGCGGTCATCGCCGCGTGCATCCTCCCGCGCGAATCCTGCTCCGCCAGCACGGAAAAACCCGGCGCAACGCCCGCCTCAAGCGGGAACTGCCGCAGGATTCGCTCGCAAAACGCATGGATTGTCTGGATGCGCAGGCCGCCCGGCGTGTCGAGCACATATGCGAACAGCCGGCGCGCCCGCGCGGTCTCCTCGGGCGTCGGCGTGTGGTCCAGCAGCTTCGTCAGCCGCGCATCGAGATCGTGCGGCGATGCGACCGCCCATTCACCCAGCGCGCGCGTCAGCCGATTGGCCATCTCCGCCGCAGCCGCCTTCGTGAAGGTCAGACAGACGATCCCCTCCGACGCGGCCCCGGAAAGCAGCAGGCGCAGCACACGCTGCACGAGCACATGCGTCTTGCCGGTGCCTGCATTCGCCCGCACCCATGCGCTTGCCGCCGGATCAGCGGCGCGGGCCTGCAGGGCTTCGGTGCGGCGCAAGCTGTCGCTCATTCGCCCTCCCCGCCGCGCCACTCGGCCACGCGCGCCAGATGCGCATAAGGGTCATAGTCCCACAACGCCTTGAAGGCCGGGCGCTGCATCGCAGTATAGGGCGTCTGGGGATCGTCAAAGCGTGCGATCAGCGCCGCCAGCTTCTCCCGCGCCGCATCGGCCAGCGCCTGTGGGTCGTTCAGCGGCTTTTCATCGCCCGCCTCGCGTCCGCCCGAAGCAGAGATGTAGGCCAGCCGCGCGAGCGCGGGCGCCTCGTTTGCGGGCAGCTCAAACCCGCCCGCGAGCGCGATCAGCCCCTCCAGCGGGAGCTGCGGCGATTGCAGACGCTCGGCGGCGCGGCGGCGGGCGTCCACGCTGCCGGTCTTGTAGTCGTAAATAGCCACTGCGCCATCCTCGCGCAGGTCGATGCGGTCAGCCCGAGCGCTCAGCTCGAAGCCGCCGCCTGGGGCATCCAGCATCCAACGGCCCGGCACCTCGCTCAAGGACCGGCGAAGGCCTGCCCGCCGTGCGGGTTCGGTTTCCGCGAACCAGTCCGCGAAGCGGGCAAAGCGCGGCCGCCAGAATGCGCGCACATGCGGGAATGCGCCCCATTCGGCCAGCAGCTCGTCAGCAATTGCCATAAGCTCACCAGCGATATTGTCAGGCAGCGCTGCCGGGAAACGTTCCGCGAAGCAGCCCAGCGCGGCGTGAATGATCTGCCCGCGACGGCGATCATCCGGCCCCTCGGCGAGGTCCGGCATCGGCTCCAGCCCGAGGATGTGCTTGGCATAGATCGCATAAGGATTGGCAATCCAGCGCTCGACATCCGACACGCTCATCCGGCGCGGGCGCGTAGCAAGCGGCGGGCGCGGTGAAGGCGGTCCAGTTGACGTCTCAGGAACGGCAGCCGACCGCGCGGCGACCCAATCAAGCCAGGGCTGCCCCGTTTCGAGCCGGTCGCCCAGCCCCATCGCATCAGCCAGCAGGCGCAGGCGCGAGACCCAACGGCTCGGCACGCTCGGCGTGCCATCGGCCTTGAGCGCGCGGGTTAGCACGACCTCTGGCGCGGCCAGTGCTTGAGCGAAATCATGCGCGGAAAGCCCCGTCTGCCGCTCCGGCTCCGGCAGGCCCAGCGCCGCGCACATCTGGCGGTTGAGCCACGGCCCAGCTTGTGCGGAGCGGGGCCAGGCGCCCTCGTTCAACCCTCCGAGGATAAGCCGGTCCACATGTTGCAAGCGCGCTTCGAGAGGTCCCCAGATGAACAGGCGCGGATGCGCACCCGCGTCCGTCGAGACGGCCTCCCGCCGCACCAGGCCCGCGAAAAAACCCGGATAATCCGCCGGCACGATCTCCGGCGCGATCCCGCACGGCGCGCCGCGCGCTAACTCATCGAGCAGTCCAGCCATTGCTTCGCCCGCCGTATCCGCCCACAGCGCCGGCGCGTCCAGCCCGTCCGCGAGCGCCCCGGCCACCGCGCGGTGCGCCTGCGCGTAGTCTTCCGGAGCGGCATGGCCGGTGAGCGTAGTCAACGGCGCGAACGCCGTCTCAAGCCTGTCGACCAGTTCCGCCGCGCCTTGGGCCTCCCCCACGCGCTCAAGCGCCGGGCGCAGACCATCCAGCCCGCCCGCGAACCAGGGTTGTCGCAATACGGCAACCTCAAGCGCCGCCACGCGCCCGCGCGCCTCTTCAGCTGACCAGCCCAACCGCAAAAACGGATGCTTGAGCAGCGCCACCAGAGTCAAAGCGTCTGCATCCGCCGCCACGCGCGCGATCAACGCCATGAAGCGCCCCACCAGCGTCGCGCCGAGCGGCTCGCCCGCGCTATCGACGACGTCAAGCCGCCAGGTCTGCAAGGCCGCGCGCACCCGCCGGGCGAGCTTGCGGTCGGGCGTGACCAGCGCCGCGGTCCTGCCCGGCGTTTCGACCGTCTCTCGCATCATCACCGCGATCGCATCGGCTTCGCTGTGCTGATCGGGCGTCTCCAGCAGCCCGATGCCCTCTAGCGCGCAGGCCATCGCTGCGCGGTCCGCCCCCGCAAGGAAGTCCGGCCATTGGTCCGCCGTCTCCGCCGGGCGCATCACCTCGCTGATCATGAGACTGCGCGGGTTCTCCTGCTTGCGAGCCAGCACGGCGACGTCTTTACGCGCAACGCCTAGCGCCTCCAGAAGCCGCGCCAGACCGGCCTGTGGATGCTGCGGGCACCGCACCAGCGCGGCCCAGCTTTGCGCATCCAGTATCTGATCCAGCCCCGGCAGCACGATCGCCCCGGCGTGCAGGTCCATGACCGTCTTCATGAGCGCGGCGGTGGCGGGCACGCTGCCGGTCGACCCAGCAACGATCACCGGCTTGTCCGGGTGCGCGGCCATCCGCTCGGCCTCGCGCGCCAGCAGCAGATTACGCCGCGCCACGGGATCGAGCAGGCCGCGCTCGCGCAGATGCTCTGGCCATTTGCGCGTCACGACGCTCAGGAAACGTGAGGTGTGCTGCCAGTGCTCGGCCAATTCTTTGGGCACACATTCGTCGATGCGGGCCAGATCGACGCCTTCGAGCTGCGCAGTGTCGAGCAGCGTTATCAGCTCCAGCGCCAGTTCCCCCGCCGCAGCGGCGGAGATCGCTTGATGGCCGGTTTCAGCAGGCAATCCGGCTTTCGCGCGCGACCATCGCTGCACGAGCGCGGTGAGCGTCAGCCAGCGCTCCATCTCCGGCACAGCCGCCGGGATGTCCGTCGCGGCGTCTTCATAGGCGGCCGGCGCAAGCTCATCCACCGCGCCCAGCGGGCGGATTTGCGGTAGCAGTAGCGCGCCGCCCGGCGCCTCGGCGAGCAGCGCATCGCGCAAGCCTGCGCAGGCCCGGCGCGTCGGGAGGTAGATGGTGGTGTCGGCCAGCGCGAGAGGTCCCGGCGGCTGCCCGCCCGCGCGCGGCAGCTCGCCGCTCAGGATTGCGCGGGCAAGATCGGCCAGAAACGGGCGCTCAGGCGCGATTGTGAAAAGCGCGGGATGCGTGTTGGCCATCACCCTCAGGCGGCCCTGTCGCGCAGGCGCTGCTCGGCGGCTGCCAACGCCTCAGGCGTGCCGATATGCATCCATTCGCCTTTTAGCGTCGCGCCGAACAGGCGGCCGCGCGCGATGGCCCGGTCCCAGAGCGGGTTGAGTGAGAACGCGCCGCCAGGGCTGCCATCGAACAGGCGCGGATGCGCGATGGAGACGCCCGCGAAGACATATGGCGCGGTCTCGCCGGGCGCCCGGCGTATCAGCCGGCCATCCTCGCCCAGCGAGAAGTCGCCTTGGCCGCCATAGCCGAGGCTCGCTTCCCTCTCCGCCAGCAAGAGCAGCGCATCCATTCGCTCAGGCTCCCATAGGCCCATAAGCCGCGGGAGATTCGGTTCGCCCTTCTCGATCCAGACCGAGTCGGAATTGTGAATGAAGAAGCCTTCGCCGCCCAGCCGATCCAACGCCTTTCTCACGCCGCCGCCGGTGTCGAGCAGCACGTCGCGCTCATCCGAGACGGCAATCTCGGGCGGCCCCGCGCGCTCGCGCAGATGCGCTGCCAGCACATCGGCAAGATAGTGCACATTTACGACCGCCTCACGCACGCCAGCCCCAGCCAGCCGGTCGAGCACATGGTCGATCAGCGGCCGCCCGGCGAGGCGCACCATCGGCTTTGGCATTGTCTCGGTCAGCGGGCGCATCCGCTTGCCATAGCCCGCCGCCAGCACCATCGCCGTATCGATCATCGCCGCCCCAACACCGCCCCTTGTCATCGTCCCGCACCGGCAAGCGCGATCGCCTGCGTATCCGCCCGCCCCGGCAGATGCCGCGCATACCATGCGCGCAAAGGCGCAAGCGCGGGATGCTGCAGGTCGCGCTCCAGATAGGCGCGCACACGCGGCAGATGTTCAAGATACGCTTGCTTGCCGTCGCGTAGCGCCAGCCGGGTAAAAATGCCGAGGATCTTGGTGTTGCGCTGTGCGCCCAGCAGCGCATAAGCACGCGCGAAGGCATCAGCGTCAAAATCCCCATCGCGTTCAGCCTGCGTGCAGTAATGCGCGAACAGCGCCGCTTCGACATCGGCCGGAACAGTCAACCGCGCATCCTGCAGCAGCGAGACGAGATCATAAGCCGGGTGGCCAATCACGGCGTCCTGAAAGTCGATAACGCCGAGCGGGCCGCGCGGATCGCCCGGCATCAGTGCCAGCAAATTGGGCGAGTGAAAGTCGCGCAGCAAAAGACCGCTGTCCTGCGCGGCCAGCCAGTCGAACTGCGCCTCCCACAGAGCCGCGAATTCGCCGCGCGCCGCCTGATCCACATTCGCATCGCTCACGAACGGCAAGAACCAGTCGAGCAACAGCGCTGTCTCGGCATGGAGCGCGCGCTTGTCGTAATCGGGCAGCCGGTGGGTGCGCCCGCCTTCGATGGGCAGGTCGCGCGGAATAGCTGCCCGGCGCAGGCGCAGCAGCAGATCGACCGCGGGGCGATAGAGCGTAACGACCTCGCCGCTGCGCTCAACCAGCTTGCCGAGCACGAAGTCGCCAAAATCCTCGATAAGAAGGAAGCCGCGCGCGGTGTCTTGCTCATAAATCTCCGGCGCCGGTAGCCCGGCTGCGCGCAACGCGCCCGCGACCGCGATGAACGGGCCAACATCCTCGGCCAGGTGCGCGATCCGGCTGTAGGGCAGCCCGTCTGCAAGCGGCGGGCCGTCGGGCTGCCGTTCCCAGTCCATCAGCAGCGCGCGCTTGTCGCCGAGCCGCAGCCGCACATAGGAGCGGACTGACGCATCCCCCGCAAGGAAGCTTGCGGATGCCGCGCTCCAACCGGCTGTATTGAGGAAATCGGTTGCCGCGCGGAACCGCTCCAGCCGCGGAGCCCAGCCGCCGAAGCCGGTTATCGTCACATCACGCTGGTCCGGCTGTTCGCTTTCCGCCAGCGCCACGTCGAGGCGCTCATCGGGCAACCGATTGCCGAGCCGCTCCGGCCATTCGACCAGCGAGAGCGCGGTTTCGCGCGCCTCATCGAAGCCGAGTTCGGTGAGATCTTCTGGGCTGTCGAGACGATACAGATCGAAGTGGCAGATATCGACGCGCGGCGTCTCATAGCTTTGCACAAGCGGAAATGTCGGGCTGGTGACCTCGACATCCTCGCCCGCGATTGCGGTGACCAGCATTCGCGCGAAGGTCGTCTTGCCCGCGCCAAGATCGCCCGACAGCGTGAGGAAATCACGCGCGCGCAAGTAGGGCGCCAGCACCCGCGCCAGCCCGTCGAGCATCGACAGGTTGAGGCCCGCCAAGCGGATTTGCGCTGTTCCGTCCGGCGTCTGCGGCTGCACCTTTGTCCCCGTGTTTTGTGCCATATTCCCGCACCGTGGATTGCGACTGCGCCAACAGTTTGACCGCTTCCGCGCAAGTGAAGCGATCGCGCATCAATGCGCTTGCTGCAGGCGGGTTTCAGCCTCGGCCTGATCCGTGCGCCTGGCTTGCCCATCCGCCGGCAGCAGCACCGTTACGGTCGTGCCCGCGCCCTCCATCGAGCGCAAATCGATGTGTCCGTTATGGAGTTCCACGAGACTTTTAACCAGCGACAAGCCCAGCCCCGCGCCGCGATGCTGCGAGCCTTGCGGCCGGGTCTCGAAGCGCTGAAAGACGCTGTCCTGGTAGTCCTCGGGGATGCCGCAGCCGGTATCCTGCACCGAAAAAGCGATCATGTCGTTCTCGCGGTAAGCGCGCAGGTTGATGGTGCGGCCCGCTTCGGAAAAGCCCATCGCGTTTGACAAAAGGTTATAAAGGATCTGCGTCACGCGCTTGTCGTCGGCCACCAGCTTATCGGCGTCCGGCGCGATGTGGATATCCAGTTCGATGTTCTCCGCCGCGAGCCGCTCTCGCACGCCGAGTTCCGCCGCACGGATGATCTCGCGCACATCGGCCTCGCGCTTTTTCAGCTCGAGCGCGCCCGCGTCAATAGTGGCCAGGTCGAGAATGTCGTTGATGATCGCGAGTAAAGCCTGGCTCGATGAGCGGATATCGCTGAGATACTCGTTCTGGCGTGGGTTCAACTCGCCCACATGTGGCTGGCCGAGCAGTTCGCTGAAGCCAATGATGTTGGTCAGGGGCGTGCGCAATTCGTAGGACACATGCGAGATGAACGTGTTCTTGAGCCGGTCCGAGGCCTCCAGCGCCTCGTTGCGCTCGATCAGCGCGCGCTCGACCCG
>CAZNGB010000047.1:0-12812 GCA_964572465.1 uncultured Hyphomicrobiaceae bacterium | reverse complement strand
TTTCGACGAGCTCGAGCAACTCCTCGTCATCGACCTGGTCGACCTTGTTGAGGAAAACCACCAGCGCGGGAACGCCAACCTGGCGCGCCAGCAGGATGTGCTCGCGAGTCTGCGGCATCGGGCCATCAGCCGCGCTCACCACCAGGATCGCGCCGTCCATCTGCGCCGCGCCGGTGATCATGTTCTTCACGTAGTCAGCATGGCCGGGGCAATCGACGTGAGCATAATGGCGGTTGTCGGTCTCATACTCGACATGCGCGGTCGAGATCGTGATGCCACGAGCCTTTTCTTCTGGCGCACCGTCGATCTGGTCATAAGCCTGGAACTCGCCGAAATACTTCGTGATCGCCGCGGTGAGCGTTGTCTTTCCGTGGTCGACGTGTCCAATCGTCCCGATGTTGACATGGGGCTTGGAGCGCTCGAACTTTGCTTTGGCCATCTGGCTCTCCGTCTCTTCCTCTACTTGACGATATCTAGATTTAGCCGAACTTCGCCTGGACTTCGTCCGCCACAGCCTGTGGAACCTGGGCGTAGTGGTCGAATTGCATCGTGTATTGCGCGCGCCCCTGGCTCATCGAGCGCAGGGTGTTCACGTACCCGAACATGTTGGCGAGCGGCACGGTCGAGTTGACCACGGTCGCATTGCCGCGCATTTCCTGACCGAGCACCTGGCCGCGCCGGCTGGTGAGATCGCCGATGATGCTCCCGACATACTCTTCCGGCGTCACAACCTCGACCTTCATCACCGGCTCAAGCAGTTTCGGCTTGGCCTTCTGCGCTGCCTCGCGAAACGCCGCGCGGCCGGCGATTTCAAAAGCCATGACGCTGGAGTCCACCTCGTGATATGCGCCGTCGGTCAGCGTGACCTTGACGTCCAACATCGGAAAACCAGCGATGATGCCTGTGTTGAGCACGCTTTCCACGCCCTTCTCGACGCCGGGGATGTACTCCTTCGGCACGTTGCCGCCGACAACCTTGCTGTCGAACTCAAAGCCAGAGCCGGCTTCTCCAGGTTCGATCGTCATCTTGACGCGCGCAAACTGGCCGGAGCCGCCGGTCTGCTTCTTGTGGGTGTAATCGACGTCGGCAGCCTGGGTAATGCTCTCACGGTAGGCCACCTGCGGCGCGCCCACATTGGCGTCAACCTTGAATTCGCGCTTCATACGATCGACGATGATGTCAAGATGCAGCTCGCCCATGCCCTTGATGATCGTCTGACCGGACTCGGTGTCGGTCATCACGCGGAAAGACGGGTCTTCCTGCGCCAGACGGTTCAGCGCCACGCCCAGCTTTTCCTGGTCGGCCTTGCTCTTCGGTTCGACCGCGACCTCGATCACCGGTTCGGGGAACTCCATACGTTCCAGAATGACCGGCGAAGATGGATCCGACAGCGTGTCGCCCGTCGTCACGTCCTTCAGGCTCGCGATCGCCACGATGTCGCCCGCGCAGGCCTGCTTGATGTCCTCGCGGCTATTAGAGTGCATCAGCAGCATGCGACCGACGCGCTCGCGCTTTTCCTTGACCGTATTAAGCACCTGCGACCCGGTGTCGAGCGTGCCGGAGTAGATGCGGCAGAAGGTCAGCGAACCGACGAACGGATCGTTCATGATCTTGAAAGCCAACATAGACAGCGGTTCGCTGTCGTCGGCTTTGCGCACGATCTCCTCACCAGTCTTGACGTCGATACCCTTGATAGGCTTCACGTCGAGCGGTGACGGCAAATACTTGATAACCGCGTCGAGCAGCGGCTGTACGCCCTTGTTCTTGAACGCCGAGCCGCACATGACCGGGAAGAATTCGGTATTGCAGGCGCCTTTGCGGATCAGCTCAATGAGCTTCTCCTCGTCCGGCTCATCGCCTTCGAGATAAGCCTCCATCGCCGCTTCGTCGACTTCCACGGCCGTCTCGATCAGGTCGTCGCGATACTGTTTCGCGCGATCCAGCAGATCGGCAGGAATCTCGGCTTCATGGAACTTCGCGCCCAGCGTTTCAGCTTCCCAGATGATCGCCTTCATGCGGATCAGGTCGACCACGCCTTCAAACTGGTTCTCCGCACCGATCGGCAGCTGGAGCACAAGCGGCTTCGCCCCGAGGCGGTCCTTGATCATCTCGATGCAGCGATAGAAATCCGCGCCGAGCTTGTCCATCTTGTTGACGAAGATCATGCGCGGCACTTCGTACTTGTCGGCCTGGCGCCAAACCGTCTCGGTCTGCGGCTCTACGCCAGCATTGGCGTCAAGAAGAGCAATGGCGCTGTCAAGCACGCGCAAGGAGCGCTCAACTTCGATCGTGAAGTCCACGTGGCCCGGCGTGTCGATGATGTTGACCCGGTGGCGCGGGCCGATCTCGTTGCCGTCCATGTCGCGGAGCACCCAAAAGGTGGTCGTCGCGGCGGACGTGATGGTGATACCGCGCTCCTGCTCCTGCTCCATCCAGTCCATCGTCGCAGCGCCGTCATGCACTTCGCCGATCTTGTGGCTCTTGCCGGTGTAATAGAGAACACGTTCTGTTGTGGTCGTCTTACCAGCGTCAATATGGGCCATGATGCCAATATTGCGGTAATTCTCGAGCGGTGTTTCGCGTGCCATCGTTCAGCGGCCCCGTATATCCTTGAAAACCTGTTACCAACGGTAATGCGAGAACGCACGGTTGGCCTCGGCCATGCGATGCGTGTCCTCGCGTTTCTTGACTGCCGCGCCGCGGTTGTTCGCTGCGTCAAGCAGCTCGCCCGACAGGCGCTCTTCCATCGTGTTCTCGTTGCGCCCGCGCGCCGCCGTGATCAGCCAGCGGATCGCCAGCGCCTGCCGGCGCTCGGGGCGCACTTCCACCGGTACCTGATAGGTTGCACCACCCACGCGGCGCGAACGCACTTCGATGGCGGGCTTCACATTGTCAAGCGCCTCGTGGAACAGCTGCACCGGGTCGCGTTTGCTCCGGTCCGCCGCGCGGTCCAGTGCGCCATAGACTATGCTTTCGGCCACCGATTTCTTGCCGTCATACATCAGAATATTCATCAGCTTGGCGAGCACCAGATCCCCATAGCGGGCGTCAGGCGTAATCTCGCGTTTCTCTGCTCTATGACGGCGCGACATCTATCGACTGCTCCAACTCTCTCGTTCCCCTGGCCGCGAGCGGCACGTCTGGCCGGCATCCGCGGTCTCCTGGGGTCTTTGCTGATGGCCGGCCGCCGCGCGGGTCTAGGCGATCGCGAGACGGCGGATCAACGCTCCAGATTTGCATTACTTCGGCCGCTTCGCGCCATACTTCGACCGGCGCTGTCTGCGCTTCGACACACCTTGGGTGTCCAGCGTGCCGCGGATCGTATGGTAGCGAACGCCGGGCAGGTCCTTCACGCGGCCGCCGCGGATCATCACCACCGAATGCTCCTGCAGGTTGTGCCCTTCGCCGGGGATGTAGCTGGTCACTTCGTACCCGTTGGTGAGCCTCACGCGCGCGACCTTGCGCAGCGCCGAGTTTGGCTTCTTCGGCGTTGTGGTGTAGACGCGCGTGCAAACGCCCCGCTTTTGCGGACACGCCTCCAGGGCAGGAACCTTGTTGCGCTTCACCGGTGCTTGGCGCGGCTTGCGTATCAGCTGTTGAACCGTAGGCATTCCACAAATCGTCCACTGTTATCAAAGCAGACTCCGGCGAGGCCCACCACACACCAGCAGCATTGCTGCGGCATGCTGAGAGCCAAAACGCAGAGGACCGCCGCTCGTCCCGAGCGCGCGATCATGACCGAATTCTACTCAGCTTGTTTACACCAGCGTTTAGCCGAACACCTATCGAGAGGTGCATGCCGCAGCACGGGCTACCGCCTGGCGATCAAATCGAGCACAAGCTAGTCACCAGAATCAGTGGCGTCAAGCCAAAAAGTTGCGATCTGGCGGCAAATTCCCGGCGGGGGGCGGCAGCTTCAGTGGCGTGCGCCCGGTCGCGGGGTGTCTGGTGCGTCGCAGGCGATCAAACATGCAGGCATTGTTATGCGACCGTCGACGCAGTACAACCAGCCTCGATGAGATACTTCATCAGCCGCAGGTTACAAGAGTCCGCGCGCATCTTGGGTCCGCGCACACATTTTGGGTCCGGCCGCGCGTTCCAGGGCTGAATACATGCTTGACGGCAGCCCGCGTGTTTTACGCCATCGCGCTTGGCCTGCTCAGCGCGATCCATTCGCCAGGACGAGGCACTTGCTCATGACCCATCCAGATCTGGTCGATGTGCTTGTCGAGAGCTGTCAGCAGGTCCCCGAGACGCGCGCGGGCATTTGCGTAGATTTGCGCTCCGGCGAGGTCGTTGCGAGCCAGATTGGCGAAGACTGTGCGTTCGAGCCGTCTGAACTTGCCGAGTTCGCAGCGCGTTTATTCAGTGGCGGGCAGACTGCAGCGCTGAACCGTTTGTGGAGCGGTGGGAGCGATAGCGCTGAAGGAGGTGACGAGGTCGTGCTCTTGGAACCTCAAGGCTGTTTTGTGTTGCTCCGCTCGCCCACGCGTCCGGCCTACGCGCTCATACTCGTAACCAGCGGCGCGGTCGATGTCGGCCTTGCGATAGCGCGCGCACGCGCTGTCAAGTCCCGCTTCGAAGAGGCGCTGCGCGCATTTTGACACGCCTCAACTGAGAGATGCCCAAAATGACAACACCAGCCGAAACTGCGAAGCGCGACGGGACAGACACCAAACTCGTAGATGCGCGCCCAGCCGAACGGCTCATTTCGCTGCTGCGGATCGTTAATCGCTCGATCCTGCCGCGCCATGTCTCGCTTGCCAACGCGCACAGCTCCATTTTGCTCGATTTGGCCACTGGACGCTTGCAACTCGGCGTCCAATCCGGTTCCCATTTCGTGATAGATGAGGCTCTGGCGCAGGCGGCACCCAACGCTCACCGGCTGCTGCGCTGGCGTGCGCGCGCCGTCACGCGCCATGATGAAACGCTGCGCGACCATCAACCCGCGCTGTGCGCCTGTGCGGCCCGGGCACTGTTACGTTTCTCCGCCGAGGGTGCGCCGCGCCACACCATCGAAGCGGCTCCGGTGGAGGAGGTCTGGGCTGCCGCATCGTTCTCGGCGATTGAGCTGTATGACTCTGCGCGCCAGCAGGCTGACAAAGCCGGCCGCGGTCCGGTTCGCGCTTTTTTCGACACAGTTCTGGCCAAAATGGACGAAGCCTGGCTGCTTTCGCAAGACGGTTGGGTGGTGCAAGCCCCCGCTGGTGCGCGCAATCTTGAGCATTACGCTGAAATGACCAAGACGGCTCGCCTGCTTGGTGCGTGGGTCGACCCTTCAGCCGATCGGGAAGCGCCGCGGCTTGCCTATGCCGCACGACCGCCGCGAGAGCACATCTGGTGTATCGCGTCGGATGCGCATCATATCGCTCTGCTGCGATGCCCTCCTTTGCAATGGGCGGCGAGCCTGAACGCCTGGCGGGGTCATACGGCCATTGGCAACTAACCAACGCAAATTGAAGCGTTATACAGCGAAAGTCGCGTGGTGGCGCCAACCTCCCGGCCCTTGCGCAATTCGACCCAACGAGGCACTTTGTAGCAACACGAGTA
This sequence comes from uncultured Hyphomicrobiaceae bacterium, assembly GCA_964572465.1. GTDB lineage: Bacteria > Pseudomonadota > Alphaproteobacteria > Rhizobiales > Rhodomicrobiaceae > Dichotomicrobium. The sequence continues at coordinate 7,262 of CAZNGB010000047.1, read as the reverse complement.
TCGACCCCATTCAAATCCGCGCTCCTGCGTTGTAACACGGCAAAAAACGGCAGGCACTGCAGCGCGCCTCGCTTAGACGGGCTTTGCGACCCAACGAGCAATGACAGCACACACGACACCAACACAAGACCAGGGCGAACCGGCTGAGAGCGATGCGCAAGGCGCCGCCGGCGCTGTGCTCCAGCAGATGGTTGACGAGTTGAACGACTGCGCGGGCGCACTCAGTGCCGATCTCGAAGGACCGCTTGCAGCGATGGCACGCTCGATCGTGGGCGAATTGAGCGAGGAAGTCTGCCGGATCGCCGTGATCGGTCAGGTCAAAGCGGGCAAGAGCACCTTCATCAACGCCCTCGCCGCCCGTCCCACCATGCTGCCGACCGATGTGAACCCCTGGACAGCCGTCGTCACCAAAATCCATTTCGGCGAGCCAGGCAGGCAGGAAGGCGCCTATTTCGAGTTCTTCACCGAGGACGAGTGGCGCCATATGATCGGCGGCGGCCGGGTCCGTGAAATGGCGTCGAACCTGGCACCTAACCTAGACAGCGATGAGATCCACAAGCAGCTCTCGCAGTTTGAACAGCGCGCCAAGAGCCGGCTCGGCGAGAGCTTCCCGCAGATGCTCGGCAAGCACCATCTGTTCTCATCCGTCACGCCGGGCGTGCTGGAGCGTTACGTGACCGCGGGCGAGGACCGGCCGGTGGCCGAAGGCGCGATCGACGAGAGCAATGCGCATTTCGCCGATATCACCAAGAGCGCCGATCTCTACTTCAAGGACAATCCGTTCGGCTTTCCGACCGTCGTCATAGATACCCCGGGCACGAATGACCCGTTTCTCGTGCGCGACGAGATCACGCTGCAGAACCTGGAGACGGCAGATGTCTACGTCGTGGTGGTAACAGCGCAGCAGCCGTTGTCGAACACCGATCTGAATCTGCTGCGCTTGCTGCAGGGCGTGGACGCCGGGCGCACGCTGATCTTCCTGAACCGGCTCGACATGCTTGACGGCGCGGCGGCCAACTATCCCGCAGTACTGGAGCGCGTGCGCGCGATCTTGCGCAAGGAGTTCTCGACCGATGACATACCGGTCATTCCGGGCAGCGCCGCATGGGGCTTGCGAGCCTTGACGCCGATGGGCGCGCATCGCGACGGCACGCTGGATGATGATTTTGCCAGCTACGCCACGGCGCGCGGATTCGCGGTCGATGATGCGATGAAACAGCTCCCCGAAGCGGGCGATCCTGACGAGAGCCTGCTCGCCAATCTCCTGACCGATGTATCTGGCCTGAATGAAATCAATGCTGAGCTTGCCCGGCTGATGAGAGGGTCGCGCGCTGCCCAAAAGATCGCCAGCGTGGCCGGCATCGTTGCAGCACTCACGCACAATTATGCGCTGCTTAGCCGCTACGAGGCCGAACGTATCGAGATGCGCGCGCAGCAAGACGAAGCTCAGCGCCGAGAGGACCGTAAGCAGCGCAGGTCTGCCTTCGAGACAGCCGCGCGCGAACTTGCCGACCGTTTCAAGGCCTTTGAGCGGGATTACGCCGCGCTGGCTTCTGAGGGTACCCGCAAGATTACCGATCGCCTGCAAACCGCGGTAACCCACCTCGCCGCGGCCGAACAGACTGCGCTTGAAGATAAGCTGCGCGCCGGCGAGAGGCTCGATGCACCCCGGCTCGATACGATCGGGATCCGGCACAAGATGGCGCGTGAATTCCTGGCCGTGTATGACGAGGTGGCGGCGAGCATGCAGGCGTTTGAGCGCAACCATCTCAAGGAAATAGACGAGATGTTCGCCGAAGCGGCCCCGGGCCTGACGGGTGCTATGACTGCTGGCCCGTTGCCGGCTGCACCCGCTCGCCCGTCGCTGTCGCCGCTAGCTCAAGCCGTGGCCGTTGATCTCGACGAGCCGCGTCGCTTCGTCTGGCAGAGCCAGAGCGATGACCCGCGCCAGGCCGTGAGGGCGCTGCGTACCGGTCTTGAACGCGATTTCCTGACTGTCTCACGTGAACTGAGCGACCTGGCGAAGAAGGCGCTGAGCACCCACGCCGCCAGCGTGACGCGGCGCTATCGAACCATTGTTCATGAAACGCTTGAGATCGTGGCAAAGCTGCTGCTGGTCGCGAACACGCCCGACGATCTCGATGCGGCGCTGGCTGAGGCGCGTGCGCGCGCAGCGCGCATGACCGCGCTGGCTCAGCGTGCTGCCGCGCTCGAACAGAGCTGCCGCGAAGCGCTCAGGGCTTCGTAGGCAGGACCGCGGCGATGCAGGCAATGGGCGATAACAGCGATGATGCGCAAGAAGAACTCGCCCGACGGCTCAAACACACGCGCCGTGTGTTTAGCGAAGCGTCGCACATCTCGCGCGTGGCCGCTGCCGCGCGCAGCTTGCAGCGGATCGAGACCAGCTTGGGTCGGCCCCCACGCTTCGGCGTGTTCGGAGAGTTCAACTCCGGCAAGACATCTCTGACCAACATCCTTATCGGCCGCAAGGCACTGCCCACGAGCGTCGTCACCAGCGATCGCGGCTCCACGCTGCTGCGCTACGCCGACCAGCCGGTTCTCTATGCGATCGGGGCGGACGGGGGGCGCCACCGTCTGACGACCGCTGCTTTCCAGAAGCTGATTGCGCGCCCGGCGCTCACGGAAATCGGCGTGCCATTCCCCAAGCTGCGTGGCTATGAGATCATAGATACAGTCGGAGTGGCCGACCCCGCGCTTGGTGGCCCCGCGCCCCACCAGGCGGCAAATTCCTATGTCCACGGCGCGCTCTGGTGCACTGTTGCCAGCCAAGCTTGGAAGCGTAGTGAGGTCAGCCAGTGGCGCATCCTTCCCGAGGCGCTGCGCAAACGCAGCCTGTTGGTTGTGACGCATCTGGACACCGTTCCCAGTCCACAGGATCGGGAGAAGATAGCCGAGCGTATCCGCGCAGAAGCCGCCGATATGTTCCACGGCTTCGTCATGATCTCGTTAACCCAGGCCATGCGGGCGCTTTCACCCGAAGGCGAGATCGTCGACGAGGCCGGCTGGCAAAACAGCGGCGCAGCCGAACTGGAGCATTGGTTCGCCGAGGTCGTGGCGATGGCGCGAGTGGATAAACGCCGCCGCGCGCTCATCGCCGCCCGGACAATAGCCGATAGGCTGATGTCCGCCCCGCTGCGCTCGCCCCATGAGATCGCGGTCGCCCAGCTCCAGGCGGCGTGGAGCAGCCGCGTCCAGCGAAGGGTTCGCGAGGCGACGGGCGGGCGCGACCCCACCCAGCTTGGCGTTGATCAACATATCGAAACGCTGGTCAGCGCGTCGCGCGGCTTTGCCGTCTATGGTCTGGAGCCCTGGCTGCAGAGCCGGGTCAAGAGCACGACCATGCGCGCGATCCTGGCGCTTCTGCCGCTGGAGCCCAGGCAGGTACGCGGCGTCGTCGCCGGTCTCGAACCGGCCCAGGCGCACCGCGCGCTGGAGATGATCGTCGATCAGGTAGCGGTTGAACTGCGCGAGGCGCTGATTGCATTGACACCGGCGCAGAGCGAGCGCCCTCAGGCGATCCCGCGGTCCATCTCCGATGCCGCGGCCGCACTCTCGGCGTGGGCGGGCGAGCAGACTGGGTGATGATAATGCCCTGGCCCGCTCTGGGCTTAGCAGAAATACGCGATGGAGGTACGAGAGCGCAGCCGTGCACCGATCAACCGAGAATGCTTGCGGCTCCCTCTCCTATTCGCGCCGCAACAGCCGATTGACGAGAAAGTTCGTCACGCCTTCCGGCTTGAAGCTGCGCGCGACGTCCTTCGGCTGATAACGCTGATCCACCCAGTCGAGAAACGCCATCGATGTGTCCGCCGTCTGGGCGCGGTAGCTTTCGAGGAAATGATCGAGCATACCCGTATCGGCCTGCTTGAAATGCCCATAGCGCAGGCTCAGCTGGCGCGCGGCGTCATCGAGTGGGCGGCCCTCGCGCAGCAGCAGGTAGAGCGCGGACATCAGCCCGGCGCGGTCAGCCCCGGACTTGCAGTGCATTAGCACGGGGTATTCGATTGAGGCGAACAACGCGTTGGCTTCGTGAATCTGGTGCGGCTTCGGCACAGCCCGTGATCCGATCTGAAAATTGATGAGGCGCACGCCGTACTTCTCGCAGGCCTGCTTTTCGAGCCTGTAGCTGCCGCAGTCGCGCGGGCCGCGCAGGTTGATCACGGTGCGTAGACCGCGCTTGGCCAGCCGGCGGATATCTCGCGGGCTGGGCTGGGCCGAGCGCCAAACTCCAGGCGCGATTTCATGCAGATTGAGGTAAGCAAGACGAAACACGCCGTGATCGACAGCCACCAGATCGAAATGTTCCAGCCAACGCCCAAGCCGCGGCCGCTTGCCGACAAGGTTGCTGTTGGCGAGCCGGTTGCGATGGAGGCGGTAGTTGCGGCCTAGTGCGCGCCGCTGACGCTTGGAGAAATTCATTGCCATGATGTGCTGCGTCTGCTCACGCCGTTGGCAGGTCGTGACGGAAGCATCCATTGTCCTTTCGAGAGGCCCTGACCGCATCAGAACCTAATGGAGGACGAGGCGTCCGTCGAGATGCCGCATCCGCCCGGGCGACACCAAACTCTTGTGCTGGACGGTGATGCGCTCCAGTGGCATGTGGAGGTGGGTCCTCCGATAATCTAGAAATTCGCTCAACTGTGGAAACTCCATCCCACCGTCGTAATCTTGCCAAACGAACGACTGGATCGCCTCAGCAAGAGCCTGGCCGCAAGCGAGCCTCAAATGTCGAATTCGCTCCGCTAGCAAGGTGCGTTTGACCATCCGGCGCTTTAGAAGGGACAGGCGATACGCGGCTCTATGGAAGAAAAATTCGCAAAGTCAACACGTTAATAGCATCGAGCAGACTGGGCTGCCAGAACGGTACTTTCCCCGCGCGACGATTTGTCCATTGCAGGTGCGCATACTGCGTTGAGACATCAAATCCACATCCACGCCAAGCCAAGCTGCGTACTAGACGAAGACATTCATTCTGCGCTTGAGGGCCTCTGGACTTCACAGCCGGACCGTGCCAGACCTGTCGCGTGAGAGGTCTGAGGAAAGGATGAGAGCCAACATGTTGAAAGCCAATATCTCGCATCTGCCGAAAGACCATCCGAAGGTAGAGTTTGGGCGTATCGGTGTGCTGCTGATGAATTTGGGCACGCCCGACGCCACGGATTACTGGTCTATGCGCCGCTACCTGAAGGAGTTCCTGTCCGACCGGCGCGTGATTGAGGTCAATCCAGTGATCTGGTGGGTGATCCTTAACGCTTTCGTCCTGACCAAGCGCCCGTTTGCCTCTGGCGAAGCATACCGCGCGATCTGGAACGAGGAGCTGGACGAGTCGCCGCTTCGCACCATCACCCGCGCTCAGGCGCAGAACATCACGGACCGTCTGGCCGACGCGCCCCAGGTGATCGTCGATTGGGGCATGCGCTATGGCAACCCGTCGATCAAGTCGCGGCTGATGCATCTCCAGCAGCAGGGCTGCGATCGTATTCTGTTGTTCCCGCTCTATCCGCAATATTCCGCCGCGACCACCGGCACCGCCTGTGACAAGGCTTTCGATGCGCTCAAGCAGATGCGCTGGCAGCCGAGCGTGCGCGTTGCCCCGCCTTATTATGACGAACCACGGTATATCGACGCGCTCGCCCGTTCGATGAAGGACAGTTTGGCCAAGCTCGACTGGGAGCCGGAGGTGGTGATCGCTTCATTCCACGGGCTGCCGCTTGAATATTTCCAGAAGGGCGACCCGTATCACTGCCACTGCGCGAAAACGACCCGGCTGCTGCGCGAAGCGCTCGGCTGGGATGAGCACAAGCTTCGCCTGACGTTCCAGTCCCGCTTTGGCAACGCCGAATGGCTTCAGCCCTACACCGACAACACCATCGAACAACTCGCGCAAGAAGGCGTGAAGCGCCTGGCCGTGATCACGCCGGGGTTCTCGGCCGATTGCGTCGAGACACTGGAAGAGATCGCCATGCAGGGGCGCGAGAGCTTCGAGGAGTATGGCGGCGAGCAATATGCGCTGTTGCCGTGCCTCAACGACACGCCCGAAAGCATCGACATGCTGGAAGCGATTATTCGTCGCGAACTGGCCGGCTGGGTCGATCTTGACGCGGCTCAGGCGGCGGAGCAGGAACCCGAGCGTCGGCTGGCAGCCTCGGCCACGGGGGGTTAGGGCGCGCAGGTCCGCCTTTTCACGTTTCCAGATCGGGAAAATTCGCCTAAATGTGTATCGGTCCATAGGGACTGGAGACACGCATGGGCCCGTTTGAAATTTTCGCAACCGCCGTGGCGCTCGTGCTTGTGGTGGTTGTCGCGACCTCGGTCGTCATCGTTCCCCAAGGCAGCAACTTCACCGTCGAGCGCCTCGGGCGCTACGTCCGCACGGTCGCGCCGGGCCTGCGCATTGTCGTGCCCTTTCTGGAGCGCATTGGGCACCGCGTGATCATGATGGAGCAGGTCCTGGAAATTCCTACTCAGGACGTGATCACCCGCGACAACGTTGAAGTGCAGGTCGACGCGGTCGCTTTCATGCAGGTGCTCGATGCAGCCCAGTCGGCTTATGCCGTGGCGGACCTGCGCGAGGCGATGATCACGCTGGTGCTGACCAACACGCGCACGGTGATGGGGTCAATGGAGCTGGACGAGCTTCTGTCCAACCGGGATGCGATCAACTCCCGCTTGCTGCGCATTATGGATGAGGCAACCCATCCTTGGGGCGTGAAAATCTCTCGCATCGAGATCAAGGACATCAACCCGCCGGCCGACATCACTGAGGCGATGGCCCGCCAGATGAAAGCCGAGCGCGACAAGCGCGCCGATATTCTGGAGGCCGAGGGCGATAAATCCGCCCGGATTTTGCAGGCTGAAGGTTTCAAGCAGTCGCTGATCCTTGAAGCCGAGGGCCGGAAGGAGGCAGCATTCCGCGACGCCGAGGCCCGCGAGCGCGAAGCCGAGGCCGATGCGCGCGCCACGGAGATGATCTCGCGCGCTATTGCCGAAGGCAACGTTCAGTCGATTAACTTTTTTGTCGCGACGCGCTATGTCGATGCGCTGAAAAGCCTGGCCAGCGCGGATAACGCCAAGGTGCTGATGATGCCCGTGGAAGCGGCCAGCATTATCGGCGCGATTGGCGGCATCGCCGAACTGACGCGCGAGGCCTTCACTCCGCCAAACGCCGGCACGCCGCCCACAGCGCCTGACGGCGCGGACCGCAATAGTCAGCAACCGGGCGACGGGCAGGCGAACGGCCA
>CAZNGB010000046.1:10056-13064 GCA_964572465.1 uncultured Hyphomicrobiaceae bacterium | reverse complement strand
TCAGTCGACATCCGCGTCTGGGGCGGCCTGCGCGCGCTTGCGCTCAGCATAGGCGACGGAAAAGATCGACAGCTCATAGAGCAGGATCGTCGGCAGCGCGAGGCCAATCTGGCTGATCGGGTCGGGCGGCGTGAGGAACGCGGCGGCCGCGAATACCGCCACGATCGCGTATTTACGCTTGCGGCGTAGCCCGTCGGCGCTGACGATGCCTGCGCGGCCCAGCAGCGTCAACAGCACCGGCAACTGAAAGCAGAAGCCGAAAGCGAGGATCAGCGTCATGATCAAGGAGAGATACTCGCTGACGCGCGCGGTGAGCTGGATCGACACACCCGTCTCGCCGCCCTGCTGCATCGACAAGAAGAACTGCATCGCCAGCGGCATGATCACCAGATAGACGAGCGCGGCTCCGAACAGAAAGAGAACCGGCGTGGCAATCAGAAATGGGGTGAATGCCTGGCGCTCATGCCGGTAAAGGCCTGGCGCGATGAACATGTAAAGCTGAACGGCGATAATCGGGAACGCCAGGAAAATCGCGCCGAACAGCGCCACCTTGAGCTGGGTGAAGAAGAACTCCTGCGGCGCGGTGTAGATCATGTCGATCGGCACGTTTTCCCCGACCGCCCACTGATATGGCACCAGCAGCAAGTTGTAGATGTTGTTGGCAAAGGTGAAGCACAGTACAAAGCCGATCAGAATCGCGACGACAGACCACATCAGCCGCTGGCGCAGCTCGATGAGATGTTCGAGCAGCGGCGCCTTGCTGGCATCAATGTCGTCAATATCATCGCGCTGGGCCAACTGGCTCTCTCCGAAAGGTTAGCTCACCGCGTCTTTGGCCTCGGCGGCGCCATTGACGTTGCGGTTGCTGGCCGGCGACGGTTCGCTGCGCAGCTCGTCCTGCGCAGCGTTTGCGGTCGGCGCGGGCGCTGCGGATTGCGCGGTATCGGGCTGCACGGTATCTCGTTTCGCATCGGGAGCGCTCTGCCGTTGCGCTGGCGCGGCTTGGGAAGGCTCAACCGCACCTTTTTCGGCCGGCGGGCCGGCATCAGTTTCGCTTGCAACTGACTTGCTGGCTTCGCTTCCCGCTGGCTTGTTTGCGTGGCCCGGTTTCGGACTATCCGTGAAAGTGCTCTCGATCTCGTTGCGTATCTGGTTGGCCGGATTGAGATCGCTCATCTTCTTCATGTCATTGCGGACCTCGTCCATGCCCGCTTCACGCATCGACTCATTGAACTGACGGCGGAAATCGTCCGCCTGCCGCCGCATCTTGCCGACCGACTGCCCGATCGCGTAAAGCATGCGCGGCAGCTCTTTCGGCCCCACGATGAGGATCGCGACGACCGCCAAGACCAGGAGTTCCGTCCAACCGATGTCAAACATGAAGAGCGATACCTGCTAAAAGCCTGCGTGGAGCGCCAACATAAGGCCGCCACAGCGCCAACCAGAGTTGTACACCCGCGCTGTGCGGGCCGGTGTCGGCGTAAGCCTTAGCTACTGGTGTTGGCCTCTTCACGTGTGGAACGCTTCGCCTCGGTTTCGCCCCGGGCGGCGTCATGTTCGATGGATTTGTGGGTGGTTTCGGCCTTCTCGTCGTCTTCCGAGATGCCTTTTTTGAAGCTTTTGATGCCTTTCGCGACATCGCCCATCAACTCGGAAATCTTACCCCGGCCGAAAAGCAGCACCAAGAGCACCACCACAATCAGGATTTGAAACCAACTCGGCGCCATACGTTTCTGTCTCCTCAACGCGCTTCGTTTGGAGATCGCGGGATACACGCTCTCCTGCTACCATCACTTAAACAGAAAGGCTGCACACCTGCAACACTGGTGGCCGGCAGCTAATGGTCGAGGCTGGCCGGCAACTGATGATCCGCTGGAAAGATATGCACCTTTTCGCTGGGCACCCGTATGCCGATCCAACTGCCCGGCTCTGCGTCGACCGGCGCGCATGTGCGCGCCAATACAGGTGTTTCAGCGCCCTCCACACCCAGCTCCACCACAATCTCGTCGCCGAGCGAGCGCCTGCTGCGAACCTGTGCAGGGATGGCGGTGGCATCATGGCTGAAGCGCAAAACTCGCGGGCGGAAGCACATCAGTGCGTCGCCCTCGATCTCCCTCGGCGTCGGGTATGCGCCCAGCGGACCGCGCGCCACGCCGCCAGCGACCTTGCAGGGCAAGATGTTGATCTCGCCCATCATCTCTGCCACGAATAAATCGGTGGGATAGTTGAATATGTCCTGCGTCGTGCCGCTCTGGATAAGTTCGCCACCCCGCATGATCGCGATCCGGTCACCCAGCAGCATCGCCTCTTCAGCTTCGTGAGTGACGATGACGCAGGTCGTGCGCGTTTCGCGCAGGATCGCCAATGTCTCCTCGCGCAAAGAGGCGCGCAGCCGCGGATCAAGACCCGAGAACGGTTCGTCCATGAGCATCACGCGCGGGCGCGGCACCACAGCGCGGGCCAGCGCCACCCGCTGCTGCTGACCGCCGGAAAGCACATGCGGATAAGCATCGGCGTATGTCGCAAGTCCCATCCGCTCCAACGCCCTGCGCCCTTCCGCCAGGCCGGTCTCGCGCTCCATCGCCTTCAGGCCGAACGCGACATTTTCGAGAATGGTCATATGGGGAAACAGCGCAAAGTCCTGAAACATCAGGCCGACGCCCCGCGCTTCTGGCGGGATCATGGCGGCTGGGCCCGACATCTCGCGCCCATCGATGAGGACCCGGCCCTCGTTTGGCCGCTCAAGCCCGGCGATCAATCGCAACAGCGTGGTCTTGCCGCAGCCTGACGGGCCGAGCAGGCAGAGGATTTCGCCGGGCGCGATGTCAAGCGACACGTCACGCACTGCAACCAGCTCGCCGAAGCGGCGCCAGACATGATCCAGGTTCACGCTGGCCGGAAAGGAAGCCGTCGCCCGACGATTAATGTGTTTTGAAGCCCGAACGCTGTCGCCAGTTAGCCTCGCGAACCTGAACTGCGATTTCAACGCATCACTCCATCATACTTGG
>CAZNGB010000046.1:0-9956 GCA_964572465.1 uncultured Hyphomicrobiaceae bacterium | reverse complement strand
CCAGTTTTCGTTGGGCCAGTTTTCACGTCCCGCTGTCGGCGTATCCAGTCGCGGGACGGCGGTCCGAATGCTCATCCGTCTGCGGCTGCTCGTCATCCTCAGCTAGCGGCACGTCATCACCGCCATCCTCGTCTTCGGGCTCGTCGTCTTCCTCCAGCGGGTCTTCCTCCGCCGTGAGGCTCAGCGAATCGTCCGGCTGCGGCACGGTGAAGCCCGGCGGCAGGTTGCTGTCCAGCAGGCCCGCGCCTCTCAACTCGTTCAGCCCCGGAAGATCGCGAATATTGTCAAAACCAAAGTGCTCCAGAAAACTGTCGGTCGTGCCATAGGTGACGGGCCGGCCCGGGGCGCGGCGACGCCCGCGCATTCTGATCCAGCCTGTCTCCATCAAAACGTCAAGCGTCCCCTTGGACGTGCTGACTCCGCGGATTTCCTCAACCTCGGCGCGCGTACACGGCTGATGATAGGCGATAATAGCCAAGGTCTCCAGAGCAGCACGCGAGAGTTTGCGCTGATCGACCGCGTAACGTTCCAGGATGAATGCCAGGTCCTCGGCCGTCCGGAACTGCCAGCCGCCGGCGACCTTCACGATATTCACCCCGCGCCCGGCGTAATGCCCCTGCAGTTCAGAGAGCAGAGCCTCCAGGTCCTCTCCCTGGTCGAAATATTGGCGCAAGCTGGCGACATCCAAGGGTTCGGTTGCAGCAAAAAGCAGCGCCTCAAGAATCCGCAGCTTCTCGCGCCGCTGCGCCGATGGCAGCCGCGTCACGTTGGATGGCAGTTCCAGCGGCAACATCGCGCCGCGCTCGTGCATCTGGTCGTTGCTCACGCGATCTTCTCCCTGTGCTCGGGGGTCGTTTCGGCATCGGTTTCGGCACGCTCTTCGCACGCCGGCTCACGCAGCCAACGCATGTGGATTGGCCCAAAATGCGTCGCCTGGCGAAGCTCCACGAAGCCCTCGCGCGTCAGCTCAAGCGTCGCGCCGAAGGTGCTGGCCAGCGCCGAGCGGCCCTGGTCCTCATGGGCGAGATAGTCGGCCAGATACTGCTCGATCGGCGCCCATTCCGCGATTGGGCCGACGAGGCGCGTGAGGAGCTTGCGCCCATCGCTGATCGACCAGACTGTCCGCCCACCGGCCTGATGCGGCATTGTGGCCGTGCGCTTGCGCTGTTCTGCATAGACTTTGAGCAGGTCATAAAGCGTCGCGGTATAGCGCGGCGAGCGCACGGTGCGGATGCCTTCGGGCAGGCCGCGTGCGAACACCTCCAGCCCAAGCTTCTTGCGGCCCATGATCTGCTTGACCGCCTCGCGCATCGCCTCCAGCCGCTTCAGCCTGAAGGCGAGCTGAGCGGCAAGCTCCTGCCCACTCGGCTCGTCGGTTTTTTCTTCTTCCTTTGGCAGCAACAGGCGCGACTTCAAATAGGCCAGCCATGCCGCCATCACGAGATAATCGGCCGCGATCTCCAGACGCATGTCGCGCACCTGCGCGATAAACGCCAAATACTGCTCAACCAAGTCCAGAACGGAGATTTTGGTGAGATCGACCTTCTGCTTGCGCGCCATGCCGAGAAGCAGATCCAGCGGCCCCTCAAAGCCATCAAGCGCGACGACGAGCACTTCCTCAGGCGCGCGGTCGTCGGCGTCTTGTTCCCAGTCGCCGGCATCCGACGCGATGCTGTTCTCTTTAGCCATTCAATTGTCCTGCTTGCTGGTGCGCACGCTTGACAACGCGATTCGCTTCGCATTCTGGCCGATTCACGCCGATACGGCCAGCGCTTCTCGCAAATAGCGTTCGGCGGCGACGGCATCGAAGCTCGCCTCGGGCGCGATGCGGGCGCGGGCATCGCGAAAACGGGCCAGCGGCTTTCCGCTCAGTTCGGGCGTTACACTGGCGATGGCTTGCATCTCGCGCAGGTTGCCGTCGCAATGCAGCACCACATCGCAGCCAGCGTCGAGCACGGCTTGCGCTTTGCTCTCAGCCGGTCCGGTGAGCGCGCGCATCCCGATATCGTCGCACATCAGCAGTCCGTCGAAGCCGATTTCGCCGCGAACGATCCGCCGGATCGCCTCGGGCGAGGTGCTGACCGCCCGGTGCGGGTCGATGGCGCTCACCACCAGATGAGCGGTCATGCCCAGCGGCATGTCGCGAAGCGCGGCGAACGGCGCGAAGTCGCTCAGGCGAAGTGTGTCGAGATCGGCGTCGATGCGCGGCAGCGCCCTGTGGCTGTCAACGCGTGCCCGCCCGTGGCCCGGCAGATGCTTGATGACCGGCAGCACCCCGGCGCGCAGCAGCCCCTCCGCCACGGCCCGGCCGAGCGCGCTGACCTGCCCTGGCGCATCGCCATAAGCGCGGTCGCCGATAACCCTATGCGCGCCCGGCACAGGCACATCAAGCACCGGCGCGCAATCGACATCGATACCAAGCGCGGAGAGGTCGCGGCCCATCAGTTCAGCGCAGGCGCGCGCGGCGGCCAGGCCGGTCTGTGGGTCATGGCGATAAAGCTTGGCGAAAGCGCGCGCAGGCGGGTAGGCCCGCCAGTGCGGCGGACCAAGCCGCTGTACGCGGCCGCCCTCCTGATCGACCAGCACAAGCGCATCCGCAGACCCGACAGCTTCGCGGAAGCTATCGACGAGCGCGCGCACTTGCTCCGGCGTGCGGCAATTCCGCTTGAACAGGATCAGGCCGCATGGGCGCGCGTCGCGGAAGAAGACCTGCTCTTCGGGGCGGAGCCGTTCCCCACGGCAGCCGCAGATGAAGGCGCGCAATCCCTGGATGGTCTTCATGCGTTCAGGAGCGCCTCAAGGACGACAGTTGCGGTGGGTGCTATTCGGTGCGAACGAAACAGCCGCCAAGACCAGCCTGCTTCAGCTTTTCACAGACATCCGCAGCATTGCCGCGCGTGTCCATCGGCCCGACCCAGAGCCGGTACCAGACGCCTTTGTCTCCAAGATCGGCCCGCTTGATGGTCGGAGCCAGTCCGTCCAGGATGCTAGGATATTTCTGCTGGAGATCCGCGAACGCAGCCAGCGCAGATGTCTGGTCGCGCCGCGCAGCGAGTTGCACGAAGAACGGGTTCGCAGAGGCTGTCTCAGGCTGCGTGGCCGAGGTGGGCGTTGGTTGCGCCGAAGCCACGCGCGTCGGCTCTGGACGCGGCTGAGCGGGCTCCGGCCGGGGTGCCGATGCCTCGGGCCGCGAAGCCTGCGTGTCGCTACGCTGTTGGGACGTGTTGCTGGAAGGCGCGCTCGCACCGCTGCCGGTTGTCGCCACGATGCCAGCCGTCGTTACGGTCTCGGACTGGCTCGGGAGATTGTCCGCGGTGTTCGGCGAAACCACCTCGGCGGGGACGACGGAGCCATCCGGGCGCACGGTTAGCGTGCGAACCGGACGAGGCGAATCCGGATCGGCGAGCGCTGCCGCCTGGCTTTCGTCCACCGGCCTGCCCGAGTTGCGCAGGGCAGCGGCAATGCGCTCATCCAGCGTATCGGCCGGCGCTTGCGCCCCAGTCGTCACGATGCCAGGGATGGCGTTCGTGCCGGCGTCGTCGTCCCCAGAGGATCGTGTATCCTCGACGGGACCGGACGGGCCGCCGGTCAAGCGATCATAAATCTGTTTGTTGCCGTCGGGAAATTCCCTGCCGCCTGGGTCGGAGGGCGCGCTCTTCACGGGGCCATCATCCGCCAGCAGTGTCGGCGCGTCGCCGGAAGCGAAGCTCCCATCCTGCATGTTCTTGTAGACGAATGCGGCGGCCCCGCCGGTTGCCACCGCGGCGACGAGCACGCCCGCAACCATCAGCTTGCGACGGCTCTTGGGCTGCTGAACCGGCTCGTCATAAACGCCCGGCTCATCATCGAGGAAGTCTGCGTCTTCCTCGTCATGCAGATGCGCCTCTTCAGCATAGGGATCATATTCACCGTATGCATCGGCGTAAGGGTCGTGATGCGCGGGCGCGGCGACCTCGGGTGCCGGCACCTCCGGTTCGTCATCAAAGTTGTCCCAGCTGTAAGGGTCATCCTGCCGCGTGGTTCGCGCCTGTCCGCGATGTGACTCGAAGTCGAAGATATTCGCGCGGGGCGGCTCACTGTCCTGTTCGAAAGACTCGTCGATGCCGCCGGTGCGCGAGAAGAAGCGATCACGCAACTCGGACGGGTCGCGACCGGCATCTTCCGCGAACGGATCGGCGTCTGGAGCGACCCGCTGGGTCAGCGCGGAGAGATCGGGCTCCTGCACCGAGCCATCAATACGGCGAAACAGGCTGTCATCGCGCGTAGCTGGCTGCTGCGACGCGCCACGGGGCGAGGTATCGAACGGTTCGTTCTGAACGGCCCAAGGATCGCTGCCAGAAAAGTCGTCACGAGAAAAGTCCTCTCGGCCGGAGAAGTCACCCCGCCCGGAAAATTCATCGCGGCTGGCGAAGGGATCCGCGGCCTGTTCATGGTGGTCGCCCTGGTAAGGCGCGGGCCGCCAGCCCGCCTCTTCGGTCTGATCTGGCGCGTCCCAGTCAAACGGATCGTCCGGCTCGGGCCACGAGCCCTGCCGTCTCCCGCCCGCATGCCGGCCATCGCTCCCGAAATTATCTTGTGACGATCCGGTTTGCCATTCATCAGCAAACGGGTCGCGCGCGGGCGGCGCGTCATGGCCCTGGCTGTACCGCTCGGCCGGATCAGGATATCGCCAGTCGTTGCTGGCGCCCTCTTCCCGCCCCCAATCCGGTGCGCTTGGCCGAGGGTGCGGCCGGCGGAGACGCCCTCGCGGAAATCCGTTGGAGTCGTCTGAACGTGGCATGATGTTCCCCTCGCGCTGTAGATTCTTCAAGCTGTCCGGCCGCGCCGTCAGGCGCACCGACGAGACGCCCGCGCCCTGTGGCGCGCGAGAACGCTGTTAACGCATTTCCAACAACGCTGTTAACGCATTTCATTGACGGCTTCGACGCCGAGAATTCCCAGACCGGTGCGCAGCACATCGGCGGTGGCCGCAACTAGAGCCAAACGCGCCATGGTTACATTTTTGTTACGCTCAACGATAAATTTCGATTGTGGCAACTCTTTGCCACGATTCCAAAGGGCATGAAAGTCACTTGCGACATCATGTAGATAAAATGCGATTCGGTGCGGTTCGTGAGCGTGTGCCGCGGCTTCGATGGTTCGAGGGAAATGCGCCATACGCTTGACCAGCGCCAGTTCGAATTCGTCCGTCAACAGGTTTAAATCAGCGCCGAGCAGCGCCGCACGGTTGACGTCCAAGTGCGGCATGTCGGCCTGCGCGTTACGAAACACGGACTGCGCGCGGGCGTGGGCGTACTGCACGTAAAAGACCGGGTTGTCCTTCGACTGCTCCTGGACCTTGACGAAATCGAAGTCGAGCGGCGCGTCATTCTTGCGGTAGAGCATGATGAAACGCATCGACGGCGCACCGACCTCGTCGACCACCTCGCGCAGCGTGACAAAGTTGCCCGAGCGCTTAGACATCTTCACCGGCTCGCCACCACGGAACAGCTTGACGAGTTGGCAGATCTTCACGTCCAGCGCGCCCGCGCCGCCAGTCAGCGCCCTGACCGCCGCCTGCATCCGCTTGACGTAGCCGGCGTGGTCCGCGCCGAGCACGTTGATCATCTGCTTGAAACCGCGGCGAAACTTATCGCGGTGATAGGCCATGTCGGCGGCAAAATAGGTGTAGCTGCCGTCGGCCTTCACAAGCGGACGGTCGGTGTCGTCGCCAAACTCGGTCGCCTTGAACAGCAGTTGCTCGCGATCCTCCCAATCCTCCGGCAGCTTGCCCTTCGGCGGCTCCAGTCTGCCGTGATAGACGTAGCCCTGCGCCTCCAGATCAGCGATGGTCTGCGCGACCTTGTCCCCTTCATCAGTCAGCGACTTTTCTGAAAAGAACACGTCGTGGTGGATGCCGACCGCCGCCAGATCGTCGCGGATCATATCCATCATCGTGGCGATGGCCGTCGCGCGCACGAGCGGTAGCCAGGCCGCTTCATTGGCGGCAAGAAGCGCATCGCCGTGCTTTTCGGCCAGCGCCTGACCCACCGGGACCAGATAGTCCCCCGGATAAAGGCCCTGCGGAATTTGCCCAATGTCCTCGCCCAGCGCCTCGCGGTAGCGCAGATAAGCGGAGCGGGCCAGCACATCGACCTGCGCGCCAGCGTCGTTGATGTAATATTCGCGGGTGACGTCATGGCCTGTAAACGCCAGCAGGTTGGCAAGCGCGTCGCCAAACACGGCCGAGCGCGAATGACCGACATGCATCGGCCCCGTCGGGTTGGCGGAGACGTATTCGACATTTACCTTCGCGCCCGCGCCCATGTCGCTGCGGGCGTAGCCTTCGCCGGCCTCAAGGATCGCACGCAGCAAGCCGGCCCAGAACCTGTCCTCAAGGCGGATATTGATGAAGCCCGGCCCGGCGATCTCAACCGACTTCACGCCCTCACCCGCCTCCAGCTTCGCCTTGAAGGCATCAGCAAGGTCGCGCGGTTTCAGCCCCGCCGGCTTTGCCAGCACCAGCGCCGCGTTTGTGGCCAGATCACCATGGCTCGGATCGCGCGGCGGCTCGACAGAAACCGCGCCAATATTCGCGCCCGCGGGAAGCATACCTTCGGCTTCCAGCGCCTTCGCCGCGTCCGCCACCCGAGCCTCGAAATGGCTGAAAATGTTCATCCGATCACAATTTCATTCGGCTCCGCCGGCGTCGCAGCTGTGTTTGGCGCAACGAAAGCCACCCTGCTTCTCTGAGCGATGGGGATGCCCGCTTGGCCCTGTCCATTCCCGCTTGTGGCCTCGGTTATCGCAATTCCGTACGCCCGTCAAACAGCCGCCCGTGAATGTGGAGCGCGAAGCGATCGGTCATGCCGGCGATAAAGTCGCACACGCAACGCGCGCGGTCTTTCGGCGCGGCGTCGATCGCCTTTTCGCGCCAGCCATGCTCAAGATCCTCAGGGTTGTACATGTAGTGATGAAACAACTCGGCGAGCACCGTTTTCGCGCGTGCCATCGTGTCCGCTATGCGCGGGTGACTGTAAAGTTCGGCGAACAGGAAACGCCGCAAATCCTTGATTTCCGATAGCATCTGCTCGGAGAACGCCGCCACCGGCTGACGCGCCCGGCGGATATCGTCAGCGCTGCGCGGCCCCAGTTCGGCGAGCCGGCGGCGCGTCTCCTCCATCAGATCAAAGATCATCGCTGTGATAAGCCGGCGGTTGACCTCATAGATCAGCCGGTCGGGCGCGATACCCGGATGCTCACCCTGGACAGCGTGGATCAACCGGCCGACCAGCGGCACTTCAGCCACTTGCTCAAGCCTCAGCAGCCCCGCGCGCAGCCCATCGTCGATATCGTGGTTGTTGTAGGCGATATCATCCGCCAGCGCCGCCAGCTGGGCCTCGGCCCCGGCGTAACTGTCCAGCTCCAGGTCGTGCAGCGCGCAATAGACCGCGATCGCGTGGGGCAGATCCGCCTTGGCGACATCCGCCTCGCCGAGCGGCAGCAACGGGCCATTGTGCTTCACCAGACCTTCCAGCGTCTCCCAGCTTAGATTCAGCCCGTCGAAATCGGCATAGCGGCTCTCCAGCTTGGTGACGATGCGCAGGCTCTGGGCGTTATGGTCGAAGCCGCCAAACGCCGCCATCGCTGCATTCAGCGCGTCCTCGCCCGCATGACCGAATGGCGTGTGTCCCAGGTCGTGCGCAAGCGCGATCGTCTCGGCGAGGTCTTCGTCCAGCTTGAGCGACCGCGCCAGAGTGCGCGCGATCTGCGCGACCTCCAGGCTGTGGGTCAGGCGCGTGCGAAAATGATCGCCCTCGTGATAGACGAAAACCTGCGTCTTGTAGGTCAGCCGGCGGAATGCCGCGCAGTGGATGATACGGTCGCGGTCACGCTGAAAAGCGGTGCGCACGGCGCTTGGCGGCTCGGGGTAAAACCGCCCGCGTGAGGCGGTCGCATCGGTAGCGTAGGGTGCCAGCTCATGGGGATAGGCCAGCGGCGCGGCGTCGTTTTCGGCGTAATCGACCATCGGCATCGCTGATCACCCCTCCCGCGAACCGTTGCGCAGTGCAAGGGGCGCTCCTGCCCGCCCGACAAACATTGACATGCTGCGACCCCCCGTCCATTTTTACACTGATGAGAGAAACCTGAATGCAACTTGAATGGCCATGACAACGCTCGAACAGACCGGAACGGATACGCCTGTGCAATTGTCCGCCCGCGCGGCGCGGCGCATCGCGAAAATCGTCGCGTCTGAACCTGAAACGCCGATCCTGCGGGTCAGCGTGGATGGTGGCGGCTGCTCCGGCTTCCAGTATGGCTTCAATCTCGTCTCCCGGGCGGATCCGGACGATCTGGTCATTGAACGCGACGGGGCGACGGTAGTGATCGACCCCGTATCCTTGCAGTTTCTCGGCGGCTCGGAAATCGACTTCGTCGATGACCTCATCGGCGCGCATTTCGCCATTCAAAACCCGAACGCCACGGCATCCTGCGGTTGCGGCACGTCCTTCTCGATCTGACCCCGCAGAACACCACTCACCTGTGACCAATTCGTCTCACCTCTAGCGCGGCGCTGGCGGCAGGTCTAGTCTGACGCTTTGAGAAGCCGTTCGGGTTCACTCGCCCCTGTGGAGAGCGTTGTCGCCTTGCCATGAAAAGCGCTAGTTGGAAAATCGCCACCTGGAATGTGAACTCGATCAAGGTCCGGCGCGACAATGTCGTGCGCTGGCTGCGCGAGGCAGAACCCGATATCGCCTGCTTGCAGGAGTTGAAATGCGCCGACGACGCCTTCCCCTATGCGGCCTTCGAGGACCTTGGATATAACGTCGCCGTACATGGCCAGAAGACCTATAACGGCGTGGCGATCCTGTCGAAATTCCCGATGGAGGACGTGACGCCCGGCCTGCCCGGCGATAACGGCGATGACCAGGCGCGCTATCTGGAGGCGGTCATCTCGCGCGATGGCGGGGTGGTGCGCGTCGCCTCGATCTACCTCCCGAACGGCAACCCGGCGGACGGGCCGAAATACGACTACAAGCTCGACTGGATGGCCCGGCTCAAGGGGCATGCCGCGGAGCTGCTCAGCTACGAGGAACCGCTCGTGCTGGCGGGCGACTACAACGTGATCCCCGCCGACGAAGACGTACACGACCCCGACGCCTGGCGCGACGACGCGCTGTTCCTGCCCGGCACCCGCAGCGCCTTCCGCGCGATCCTAAATCTCGGCTTCACCGAAGCCTTCCGCGCCAGCACCGACGCACCGCACCGCTATAGCTTCTGGGACTATCAAGGCGGCGCATGGCAGAAGAACCACGGCATCCGCATTGACCACCTGCTGTTGTCTCCGCAAGCGGCGGACAGGCTGAATGCGTGCGATATCGACAAGACCCCGCGCGGCTGGCAGAAGCCCTCGGATCACGTACCAGTCTGGGCGCGGCTGGAACTATAGTCTGAGCACTGCGCGCGGGAATATCCCTCACAATGCGTTGTCATGGCGCGGGCGCGGCGCTAGGATCGCGACCGGGCGCGGCGAAGCAGAATTCCGCGCGGTACAAGCCGCCTGGGTCGCCGCAAAGCCTTGGATGCAAGCAAACTGGACGCAAGCAAAAACGGGAGGAAGCGAAATTGATGAAGAGGTTGTTTATCGCGTTGGGCGTCGCGCTGGCGATGGCAGTGCCCGCAAAGGCGCAGGATCTGTCGATCGCCACAGGCGGCACCGGCGGCACTTACTATCCTTACGGCGGCGGTCTTGCCGAGCTTATCGGCAAGCACATTGACGGCGCGTCCGCCACGGCTGAGGTGACTGGCGCATCGGTCGAGAACATGGCGCTCATTTCGCGCCAGGATGCCGATCTCGCGATCGCACTGGCGGACACGGTGGTTGCGGCTTATGAAGGCACCGGCGCGTTTGACGGCCGTGCGGTCGATGCACGCGCGCTGGCATCCATTTATCCGAACGCGATCCAGATCGTGAC
>CAZNGB010000045.1:0-13069 GCA_964572465.1 uncultured Hyphomicrobiaceae bacterium | reverse complement strand
ACCCGGGTCTCTTCCGGGTGCGCGGCGTCGATGAGCATCTTGTTTCCCATTGTATCTTGTCTCCGGCGCGCGCAATGCCCCGCCGCGCCGAGCCGTCTCGCACAGAGCCGACTCGCGCTGATGGAAGGAGCGCGCGCTTAATTCGAGCGTCGAAAGCCGCTCAACGCCCGGCACGAGGCCGCAGCCATACGCGACAACGCCCGCGCCAACGCGAGGGGCAGGCGTGCCTTCGGCTTGCAGTCCGGTCGTGAGGGGATGAACCATTGCGACGCAATCTCGTGTTGCTTCTCCAGCCCATGCCTGTGCCGCGATGCCCACACCCATCGCGTGGGGCGCGCATCCAGCGGTGGCAAAGACCAACCCTTGCGTTTCCTGCGCCAATACCGTCGGCGCGAAACATGTTTGGGCGGAAATCGTCCGACCCATTTTCCGCCGCCAATCTCAATCAACCAGTGGCGGGAATTCTTCTGAACGAGCCTGGCGCCGGTCTTAAGCGCACCGGCCCGGCGACATAATCCCTGCTGTGTGGCTCATCGCAGACTTACGCATCGTGGCGTCAGCCGCCTGCCGCACATCCCAAGGCACAAGAGGACACTGCTACAAGCCAGCAGATGTCCACAGCGCGTCACGATCCGTAATCCAGCCCGGTGGGCCCCGCAGCAGTGCTTGTTCGATTTGCCACCATAATGGTGATCCGTAAGTCAGGCTTGCTGCGAACGCGCCCCCGACGGCTTTGGGGTATCGCTCCTGCTGAATTTCTTCTTAAACGTGTAAGCAGCTTCCAGCAAGCTCCTCATGACGGCACCGCCTTAATCGCGTTAAAAACAAAAGATAGCGTTAACTATTGTCGACAAACCAAAACACTTCAGAATCAACGATATCAGTGGCCTGTTCGCTCAACAGCGTCTCCACCATGCCGGCACCTGCCAGGCCCGGAGACCACCAGGTTGCGCGGATCATGAGGAGGTTGCTCATGAGTCGGATATCTCAAGGCGCATCCATTGCGCTCGCGCACAGCTTTGCGTTGTGTCTTCTTGCCGCCGTATTGGCCCTCAGCCTCGCCGGCCCAGGCAATGCCGAGCCAGTTGCCAACGATGCCCGCGTCGGTGGGGACCTCAGCAAGACGCGATTCGTTGCTGATCTCTCGAAGCCCGTGGATTTCCGCGTCTTCACGCTTGGCAATCCTTACCGGGTCGTGGTCGACCTTCCGGAAGTCAATTTCCAGATGCCGCCTCAGCTCGGCACGCGAGGACGCGGGCTGATCAGCGGTTTTCGCTACGGACTGTTCAGCCCCGGCAAGTCGCGCATCGTCATCGATGTGGTGAAGCCGGTCGCGGTTGAGAAGGCGCTGTTGCAGGAAGCGGCCTCCGGCAACCCCGCGCGTCTGGTGATCGATCTGGCCGCTATCACGCCGGAGCAGTTCGTGGACCGGACTGGGGAGACCATTACGGTCGGCGAACCGCCCCAGGGCCGTCAGCCGAGACCAGGCGCTGATCCGCTCAACAAGGCAAAGCGCGCCGAGCCGAGGGGCAAGCCGGTCATCGTGCTTGATCCGGGTCACGGCGGCGTCGACCCCGGCGCGATCGGCCAGGGCGGCACCATGGAAAAGGAAGTGGCGCTGGCCTTCTCACGCGTTTTCAAGCGCAAGCTCGACGAAACCGGCAAGTTTGATGTGTTTCTCACCCGCGATGAAGATGTGTTCATCCCCCTGGGCGAGCGGGTAGATATCGCCCACCATCACAACGCTGACCTGTTCATCTCGATACATGCCGATGCGCTGCCGGAGCGCTACGCCGACATTGTGCGCGGCGCGACAATCTACACGCTGTCTGAAGAGGCCTCAGATGAAAAGGCCCGGCTGGTCGCCGCAAAAGAAAACAGCGCCGATCTGATCGCCGGCATGCAGATCGACGAGACCCAGGACGAGGTCAGCATGATCCTGCTCGACCTGATGCGTCGCGAGACCAACAACTTTTCCCTCGCCCTCAGCCGCACAATCTTGACAAATTTGCAAGGCCATATCGTGCTGAACAATACGCCGATCCGATCGGCTAATTTCCGCGTGCTTCGCGCGCCCGACATTCCTTCAGTGCTTATGGAGCTTGGTTACTTGACCAACCCGGAAGATGAAAAGCTACTGAAATCCGCCGCGTGGCGCGAGGAGTTCGCGGCGCGGCTGGCACGCGCCGTCGAGGCATTTTTCACTGAGCGAGAGGCGCGTTTGCCCTTTTGAGGCGTGAAGAGAGCAAAACACGTGCCGCGCGGGGTGGAATCAGACCAAAAAGCGCTCATCAGACTTGAGTGCTGCGTGTCTTTTAGCTGCGACCCAGCCACGAGGATTGCGTTGGCAGGCTGGGGCCGAAAGCGAAACATGATCAGCCCATAGGGACGAATTAGACCGATGCCTTTCAATCTGAGCATACAGCCGCCGCAACGACCCAAACGGCGCAAGAGCATCATGCTGCGCCTGTTCGGCTTCCTTTTCACTGCCGGCGTCATTGTGTTCCTCGCTGGATCGGCGGTCGTCGCCTATGTGCTATGGCAGCTTTCGCAGGATCTGCCCGACTACGAGGCGCTCGCCAACTACGAGCCGAAAGTGATGAGCCGTCTTCATGCAAATGATGGTCGTCTTATCGCGGAATACGCCCGCGAAGAGCGCCTGTATGTGCCGGTCGAAACGGTGCCCGAGATGGTCATCAGCGCCTTCCTTTCGGCGGAGGACAAGAACTTCTTCGAGCATGGCGGCATTGACCTGCCGGCAATCGGGCGCGCCGTGGTGACCAATATTCGCAACTACATGAACAATCGCCGGCTTGTCGGCGCTTCCACGATCACGCAGCAGGTCGCAAAGAACTTCTTGCTCACCAGCGAGCGCAGCATGGAGCGCAAGGTCAAGGAGGCGATGCTCGCCATCCGCATGGAACGCGCCTTCGACAAGGGCAAGATCCTCGAACTCTATCTGAACGAGATTTATTTCGGGATGGGGTCCTACGGTATTGCCGCCGCCTCGCTCAATTATTTCGGCAAGGAATTGCACGAACTGGAGGTTCACGAGGCCGCCTATCTCGCTGCACTGCCAAAAGCGCCGAACAACTACCATCCGTTCCGTGATACCGAGCGCGCCCTAGGCCGGCGCAATTGGGTGATCGACCAAATGCGTGAGAACGGTCACATCACACCGGAGCAGGCGGAAGCCGCCGAGGCGCGCTCGCTTGAGGTCAACCCGCGGCCGTTCCGGGGCAACGTGTTCGCCGGGGAATACTTCGCCGAGGAGGTGCGCCGCACTCTAGCCGCGCGCTATGGCGAGGAAGGGCTCTATGGGGGTGGCCTGTCGGTGCGCACCACGCTCGACCCCGAGTTGCAGGTCCGCGCGCGAAAGGCGTTACGCCAGGGCCTCGTCGCGTATGACCGTCGCCATGGCTATCGCGGCCCTGTGGATACGATCGACCCTTCCGGCGACTGGGGCGCGACACTGGCCGAGCTTGACGTGCTGCGCGACATTGAGCCTTGGCGGATGGCGGTGATCCTCGAAGTCACCGAGGATCAGGCGGTAGCTGGCCTGCGCCCGCGCCGCGCGCGCGAGGGTGGACTGGAGGAGGCGCGCCGGACCGTCACCGTGCCGTTCGAGGAGATCAAATGGGCCCGTCCGCAGGTCATCAAGGGGGAGGTGCGCACACGCGGCCCGGAGGTGAACGCGGCAACCGACGTGCTCAGCGTTGGTGATGTGGTCTATCTCGCGCCACCGCAAGCGGGAGAAGAGGATGAAAGCGCCGAGGGCGAACGCGCCGAAGTCAAGGTGATCGGCGGTTTCCGCGTGCGCCCCAACGCACAGGACAGTTGGCGGCTGATGCAAGTGCCGGAGGTCGGCGGCGCACTCACCGTGATGGACCCGCATACCGGACGCGTGCTTGCCCATGTCGGCGGCTTCAGCTTCAGCCGCAGTCAGTTCGATCGCGGCATTCAGGCGCTGCGCCAGCCCGGTTCGGCGTTCAAGCCTTTCGTCTATGTTGCCGCGCTTGACAATGGTTACACACCTTCAAGCATCGTGCTGGACGCCCCCATTGCCATTGAGCAGCCGGGCGAGCAGGGGCTGTGGCGGCCGAAAAACTATGGCGACAGGTTTTACGGGCCATCGACATTGCGCCTTGGCATCGAAAAGTCGCGAAATCTGATGACTGTGCGACTGGCGCAGGACATCGGTATGCCGATCATCCGCGAATATGCGCGCCGGTTCGGGATCTATGATGACCTCATGCCGGTGTTGTCCATGGCACTGGGGGCGGGCGAGACCAGCCTGATGCGCATGGTCGCGGGCTACAGCATGCTGGTCAATGGCGGTCACAAGATTACACCGACCATGATCGACCGCATCCAGAATCGCTACGGCGAGACGATCTGGAAGCATGACCTGCGCGAGTGCGTTGGCTGCCAGGCCGAGGCTTGGCTGCGCCAGGAGGAGCCGGAACTCGTCGACAACCGTGAACGCGTCATTGACGCGATGACGGCCTATCAAATGGTGTCGATCCTCGAAGGCGTCGTGCAGGACGGCACTGGCTTTCGCGCCAAGGAGGTTGGCAAGCCCCTGGGGGGCAAGACCGGAACGACCAATGACGAACGCGATGCGTGGTTTGTGGGCTTCGCGCCGGACCTCGCGGCAGGCGTGTTCGTCGGCTTCGACACGCCCCAGCCGATGGGCCGCGGTGAGACCGGCGGCGGCGTCGCCTCCCCGATCTTCACCGACTTCATGAAGATGGCGCTGGAGGACAAGCCGGCGGTACCGTTCCGCGCGCCCGAGGGCATTAAACTGATCCGCGTAAATGCAAAAACGGGTTTGCGGGCGCAGTCTGGCGATCAGAAAGTCATCATGGAAGCCTTCAAGCCGGGCAACGAGCCGCCTGACCCGTTCTCGTTCGTCGGGTATCCCAGCGCCTTCGCGCCCGGAGCCGAGGGCGAAGGCGCCCGCCCCGAAGCCGGCGGGTTATACTGACAAAGCTTGCCGCGCAACCTATATCTTCAGTGATAAGCGCGGCCGCGCCGCCACCACCTCAGCGAGCCAGGGGAAGGCTGCATGCGTGCAGAAGCACAATCTATCATCGACAACATCCGCGACTCGCTCGTGTTGATACGGAGGCATCTTTGACTGGGATGCCGCCCACGAGCGTCTCAACGAGTTGAATGCCGAGATAGAAAACCCGGAGCTGTGGAATAATGCCGAGCGCGCACAGCAAATCATGCGTGAACGCCAGACGCTGGAATCCGCACTAAGCACCTATGCCTCCCTCGAACAGCGCCTGAACGACAACATCGAGCTGACGGAAATGGCCGAAGCCGAGGGTGAAGAGGACGTCATCGCCGAGGCGCTGGCCGAACTGCAAACTCTGCGCCAAGACGTGCAGAAACAGGAAGTCGAGGCGTTGCTCTCTGGCGAAGCCGATGCCAACGACTGCTATGTAGAAATTCACTCAGGCGCGGGCGGCACCGAGAGCCAGGACTGGGCGCAGATGCTGATGCGCATGTATATGCGCTGGGCTGAGCGTCGCGGCTACAAGGTCGACGTGGTGGAATACCAAGATGGCGAGGAAGCCGGGATCAAGTCCGCTACCCTCCAGATACAGGGCCACAACGCCTATGGCTGGCTCAAGACGGAATCGGGCGTGCATCGGCTGGTGCGCATCTCTCCCTTCGACTCCAATGCGCGCCGGCACACCAGCTTCGCCTCGGTCTGGGCCTACCCTGTCATCGACGACAATATCGAGATCGAAGTGAATGAGAGCGACTGCCGCATCGACACCTATCGCGCCAGCGGCGCCGGCGGCCAGCACGTCAACACGACCGACAGCGCGGTCCGCATCACCCATCAGCCGACCGGCATCGTCGTGCAGTGTCAGAGCGAACGCTCGCAGCATAAAAACCGCGCGGCGGCCTGGGCGATGCTGCGCTCGCGCCTGTATGAGCGGGAGTTGCAAATGCGTGAGGAGGCGGCAAACGCGCAAGCCGCTTCAAAAACGGAGATCGGCTGGGGGCACCAGATCCGCTCTTACGTGCTCCAGCCCTATCAGCTCGTCAAGGATCTGCGCACCGGCCTGGAGAACACCAACCCCAGCGCTGTGCTGGACGGCGACATCACCTCGTTCATTGAGGCGGCGCTAGCTCAGCGCGTGAAGGGCGGCGCGGAGACCAGCGCGGCAGAGGCCGAGCAAAGCTAGGTCTTGGCGAGGCGGCGGCGGAAATCGCCGATATGCGCGACGAGCGCAGCGGTAAGAAATATCGCGATCCATGGCCAGCCCGAGCCCGTCAGTGCCGCGCGCAGCGCCAATAGCAAGCAAGCGCCAGCGGCCAGATTCCACACAATATCTGCCACCGGGAACGCGCGCCTGCGCGCCCTGCGATAAGCCCACAGGGCCGCCGCCTCAAGCACCATAAGCGCCAGCGCGATATCAACCACGCGCCCGGACGTGAATAGCGCCTCCACCGCGCCCATCGCTCAGAACGGGCCGTTAAGCTGCACGATCTGATAGTTCACCACGCCGGCAAACGCGACCCATAGCAGATACGGCAGCATCAGCGCCCCGGCGAGGCGCGAGAAGCGCCCGAGATAAACCAGTAGCGCCAGCACCGACAGCCACAGAAAGGCCACCTCGATCAGAGCCCAGTCCGGTCTCTGCAGCCGGAAGAACAATAGTGTCCACAGCACATTCAGCGTGCCATTGAGCGCAAACAGACCGATGATCCATTCTCGGCTCACGCCATCCGCCGCCCGCCAGGCGCTCACGCCTGCCAACGCCGCGAGCGCGAAGATCACGGTCCATGCCGGGCCGAACAACCAGTCCGGCGGCTGGAACCAGGGCTTTTCAAGCTCCTGATACCAGGGCCCGATCACCGTCATCGTGCTACCGAGCACGGCAACCACGATCGCCGCTGCCCCAGCCGCGAGCACCTGCGTCCACAGTGTCGACATCCGGGTGGCGCGATCCGTCATGGGTTCACGATCCGCAGTAGATGCGCCATGTCCTTGAAGAAGATACGAATATGCGCCATCGGGTTCGCCCGGACGAGTTTCTTGTTCATATACGCCTGCCAGGTGAGACGCTGGACATCGTGATCATCGCAGATGTTCACGAAGCGCTCCCGCCTTGCGTCGTTGCGGTACCAGAAGTGCTGCATGATGCCAAGAATCCAGAACACGGTGCCGTGCTCTTTCATGAAGCGCTTGCGCGCATGGCGCAACACCCGTGCATCTCCCGTGCGCACAAACTCGCCAGCTGTTTCCGCCGCGCGCCGCCCGCAGGTCATGGCGTAAAAAATGCCCTCGCCCGAAGCGGGCGCGACCACGCCAGCGGCATCGCCGACCAGCAGCACATCCTTGCCGTTATCCCAGCGTTTGAGGGTTTTCAGCGGAATCGGCGCGCCCTCGCAACGGATCGTCGCCGCGCTATCGAGGCCCGATTTGCGCCGCAGCAGCGCGGTTGCGCCGCGCAACGAGAAGCCTTTCTGCGCGCTGCCTACGCCGACGCTGGTGCATTTGCCGTGCGGGAACACCCAGCCGTAAAAATCAGGTGAGACGTCGCCCTGATAGTAGACGTCGCAACGGGTGCCGTCGAAATCGCCCTCCTCTTCCGGCGAGCGGACGATCTCGTGATACGCGAATACGCATTTCACGTCTTCCGCGCCGTGCACCTCGTGCTTACCAACACTTGAGCGTGCGCCGTCCGCACCGATTACCAGCCGAGCGCGAACCTGTTCGCGGGCCTCATTCAGCGCGCCTTTTGGGGCAAAGTGCACGGTGGCGTAGCCGTCATGCTCGCGCGTGATCTTCTTGAAAGTGCCGGTAAAGCGGGTTGCGCCATTTCGCGCGGCGCGGTCGCGTAGCCACTCGTCGAATTCTTCGCGGTCGACCATCCCGACAAAGCCGCCGATATCCATGTCCACCATCTTCTTGGACGGCGCCACCATCCGCGCGGTCGTCGCCTGCGCGACCATCAGATGCTCGGGAATAGCGAAATCCCGCAACAGCTTGGGCGGGATCGCCCCGCCGCACGGCTTGATTCGCCCGCCACGGTCGATCAGGGCGACGCTATGGCCCTCACGGGCCAGATCATTGGCAGCAGTTGCGCCAGCCGGGCCACCGCCAACCACAACAACATCGAAAGTCTGACACTCTGACATGCGTTTCACCTTCCGCTTGCGTCTGCGAGATAGCCTTCCCCGGCCGCGAAGGCTGGCAGGGGCGGGCCGGATGGTTCGCTGTCGCGGTTGCGCCGGGCCGACCACGCGACCCGCAGAGACAGCACCGCAGCGAACAGGAACAAGATGCCTTCGATCGTGAAGACCGTGGCATAAGCCGCAATCGGCGTATCGAAGACGGCGCGCGCGAGATCGACCGCCGCCGTGCCGAGGAAGCCGCCTAGTCCGAAGGCGATGGCCTGCGCCGCGCCCCACAACCCCATGCGCACGCCTTCACGCTTTTCCCTGCCGGAACTGGCATGCGCCATCATCGCGCTGATCGCAGCAACGGCGAACACCCCGTTCGCCAGCCCGAGCGCGAAGACGTTGCTCCATAGCGGCCAGCCCGCCCCAAAGAATGCTCCGGCCGCCAATCCGCCCAGCGCCAGCGCCGAGCCAATGCACCCGATCACCGTCCACTGGCGCATGGCCGCTGCGTCCCGGTGGCCGATAAGCGTCGCGCCCACGCCGATAAGCAACATCCCCACGAGCACGCCAGCGTGCTGCATGCCTGAAAGCTGGGTCGACTGGCCCGGCGTAAGCTCGAAGACAAGGCCCGCGAAAGGCTCCAGGATCAGATCCTGCGCGCTATACGCGAGCATCGACACGAACACGAAAATCGTGAAGCGGCGTGCGGTTGGCTCCGCCCAGACCTCTCTCAGCGCCTGCATGAAGGGCGGCTTCGGCTCGGAGTGTTGGATTTCCGACGGCTCTAGCGCGGATGGCGCGCGCTCAACGCCCACAACAGCCACCAGCGTCAACAAGAATGCCGCAGCGCATACGCCCGCTGCCACCGTGACCAGCCTCTCGTGCGAATACGGATCCAGAAAGCTGCCTGCGATGCCAGCTGTCACCACAAAGCCCGCGATCATCATGATCCACACGAGCGACGCCGCCGCCGCCCGGCGCTGGGGAGCCGTCTGCGTCGCAAGCAAGACCAGTAGCGCCGTACCGGACGCACCAACGCCGATGCCGATGGCGGTGAAAGCGATGATGGCGCAAATGATCCCGAGCATCGGCGAAACGGCCATCAACGCGGTCGAGGCCGATGCGCCCAGCGCGCCAAGAGCAAGCACCGCCATGCCGCCGATGATCCACGGCGTCCTTCGTCCGCCGACATCCGAGCCGTAACCCCAGCGCGGGCGCAGCAATTGAATTGCGTAATGCAGCGCAACCAGTGCGCCCGGCAGCATGGCCGCGAACTGCAACTCCACAACCATCACGCGGTTAAGCGTCGAGGTTGTCAGCACCACGATCGCCCCAAGGGCGGTCTGCACAAGACCGAGGCGGGCAATTTCGAACCAGCTCAGGTATTTCGCTGTCATGCTTGCTCCATAAGAACAGCGCCAACGGCGAAAGCGCTGATCAACATGCCGAGCACGTAAAGCGTTGTGCCGGTGGCGTTGTACCAGGGGGCATTCTTGCGGGGGTCGCGCAGCAGCCGGCGCATGAGGAAGAACTGCACAATCAGAAGCGAGCCGACGCCCGCGGCGTGATAGGGCGTGCCCCAAGCGATCAATAGGCCGATCACCACAATCTGCGGCAGCGTCATCACGATACAGGCGAGCTTTGCCGCGCGCTCCGCGCCGAGCTGGACGGGCAGTGAGCGCACGCCCATCTCCTTGTCGCCTTCGATGGCCTTGAAATCATTGAGTGTCATGATGCCGTGAGCGCCGAAACTGTAGAGCCCGGCGAGCGCCACGATTTTCCAGTCCGGCATCACGGCTGTCAGCACCGCCGCGCCGGTAAACCAGGCCAGCCCTTCATAGCTGAGGCCGACAGCGGCGTTGCCCCACCAGCCGTTCTGCTTGAGACGCAGAGGTGGCATGCTGTATGCCCAGGCAAGAAAAAGCCCCGCGATAGTCGCGACCAGCACCCACGGGCCCAAGGCTGCGCCCACAGCGAGCGAGATCAACGAACCCGCAATCGCGATATAAAGCCCCCACATGCCGGGGATACGCCCCGAGGGGATCGGGCGGTCAGGCTCATTGATGGCGTCGACATGCCGGTCGTACCAGTCGTTGACGGCCTGGCTTGTGCCGCAGACAAGCGGGCCGGCCAGGATTACCCCGGCGATGATGACGGGCAAACTCGCCCAGTCCGCAGCGCCGGATGATACAACACCGCAGCCGAACGCCCACATCGGGGCGAACCATGTTATTGGCTTCAACAACTCCAGCACCGCCGCGGGTGCTGGGCGCTGAGCCGGCCTCGACGTGGCCTTACTGTTCACGGAACCAGACATGAAAGTAAAGTACACTTGACGCATTAGAGCGTCAACAAGACTTTACACAGTTTAGATCGGGAGTCACGCCAGATTGACACTCAGCCGTTGTTCGGCCCGGAGTCGCTCTCAAGCAGGCCGTAGCGGTGCAGTTTCGCATACAAGCTCTGGCGGCTCAGGCCCAAAAGCTCAGCGGCAGAGGCGCGATTATCGTTGGTGAGTTCGAGCGCTGCCTCAATGCACAACTTTTCGATCATATCGGTGGATTCACGCACCAGATCACGCAACGGCACGCGCCCGACCAGCTTGGTCAAATTTTCCACAGACCGAGCCATTGGCTGCTGCGGCGCTTCAAGGCCAGTTGGCCGCCCGCTCACACTGCGGATCACAAAACCAAGACAGGGCGTCTCGCCGCTGAGCACCGCGACCGCGGAAACCTCGACGTCGGTCATTGACCCGTACTGTCCGCGCACAATGGTTTCAAACAGACGGATCGTGCCGTTTTCGACCAGGTTATGCACCAGCGCATTGAACTCGACACCCGGGCGCCCAAGCCAGCGATCCAGCGACTCGCCGCGGATTTGTTCGGGTACCGCGAGCTGTGCAAGCTCAAGAAACGCGTTGTTTGCTGTCAGGATCTTTCCGTCTGTGGATGTTACCACGAAGCCTTCGGGCGCATTTTCCACCACGCTAAGCAGATTGATGGCTTCCTTCCCGGCTACGGCGCGCCCAGCACCTTCGGCCGGGCTCAGCCGCACGAGGAACAGCGTCGCCCGGTCCTGGCGGAACACAGACGCGCCTGCCATGAACTCCCGGCCGCTGTCGGCGCTCAGCACCTTGATGCTGTCGGCGTGACCCGAGCTGCTGAGCGCACCAAACATTGCCTGGATCGCCTTGCGGCTGCCGCTGTCGAATAGCTGTGGGAAACTTGCGCCGACAATGCGCTCGATGTCGCGTTCCAGGAGATGGGCCGATGCAGGATTCGCCTCTGTGACCTTCAGGTTTGCCGAGTTCACGATCATGACCGGCTCGGAACTCATCTGGAACAACAAGCGGTAGCGTGTCTCGGTCTGGCGCAACCGGGCGTATTCCTGCTCCATTGTCTGCTGTGCATGAATCAGCCGCTGTTGCAGCGACGACATCATGCGCATGTCCCGGCCGATCGCTACGACATGTCCCGCATTACCCAATGGGATTGCCGCATAGCGGACGGGCAGACTGCTACCTTCAGCCGTGGGGTGGTTCACCTGCCGCCAGCGTGGGCGCTCTTCGTCGGCCGCGCCATCCAGCATTTCACGGATCTTGGGCTTGCTTTCCGTAGTAACTGTTTCCTGCCAAGGCTTGCCAAGCCAATTTTCCGGCGGCGCCACAGCAAGACCTTCATCACTGAGGGCGAGGTCGCAGACGATGCCATTGCTGTCGATTATAAAGGCGATATCGGCAGCAGCGGCTATCACATTTGCGGCCGCGGCCGCCTTGAGGTCCCCGATGGTTTGCTCGGGCGCCCGGAAACGAACAACGCCATCGTGGACCGCAGTGCTCTTCGTCATGATGCCCTGCCCAGCAGTTCCAATGCTCATTCTCATCCGCCGCTTTGCTTACGGTGGACCAGAGCGCGCGCCTGCACGACGGCATCAGGCCCGTTAACGGCCGTTGCGTCCGCGCCCACGCTCTGGATTAGATCTGGATGTTCAAGGAAGAAAGGCCCGCCGACCATGACGCCAATTACGCCGTTACGCGACTGGCGGCGAATGTCTCCGATGCAGTTCAACAGATTTTCGTATAGAGCTTCGTGGCTTAGAGACAAACCCACTAGCGCATACCAGTTGTCGTGGACCATCTTGACCAGTTCATCCGCCGATTGAGCCGGGTGGTGTTCCACACTCCATCCGCCGCTGCGCATGAACTCCTCGACCATGCTGATCCCGAAGGTGTGCTGCTCTCCTGGAGCCGGCAGGACCAGCGCCTGACGCAAGGGTGCATTGACCTCGCCATCAACGGTCACAGCAGGACTATATTTGCGCAGCATCTGTTGCAGCATGCTCAGCCCGATCGTCACCTGGGTGAAATCGCAACGATCCTGATCCCAAAATTCGCCCAGAAGCCGGGCAGTTGGCGCGAGCAAGTCAAGAAAGACCTGGTCAAGCGTCGCGCCTTCAGCCCGTCGCGCCTCGATATATGCAGCGGCAAGCGCATGATCGTTTTGCAAGATGATCTCGGTGAAGTCCTCGACACTCCCCGCCTTGAGCTGCCGAGCAGACCCCATTTGCGCAAGTCCCCATTCCGGCGAAATCCGGTGCGCAAGCATGAGCCGGGGGATCACCTCGGATTCTATTGTGCGGCTGAGCTGCTCTGACACTTCTCTATCGCTCACTGGCCGCTGCACCGAAATTGGCGTGCGGCTATCGTTGTCGTCTCCCGCCTCGACTTCGTAATCGACATCATCCCCATAATCCTGCTGATCCGGGGTCGCATCGGCGTGCGGTATCCTCGTGACTGACATTGACGCATCCTCCCTTGTGATGCTTCCGGCATGACACCAGACACATCTCGGCCGGTCCTTGTGTCGGAAGGCCGCACTGTCAAGGTACATCGACGCCCCTGCCATTGGGAAGAGTTGTC
>CAZNGB010000044.1:0-13462 GCA_964572465.1 uncultured Hyphomicrobiaceae bacterium | reverse complement strand
GAGCATGTGCGCGCGGCGGGCCTGAAAGCGCCGCTAACGATCTATCGTGCGCTCGACAAGCTGATCGAGGCGGGGTTGGTCCATCGTATCGAGACCATCAACGCGTTCGTGGCGTGCGAGCGCCGCCCGCATCCCGGCCCGGCGGGATTTGCCATTTGTGAAAAGTGCCGCAAGACGGTGGAGTTGACCTTGACGGATTGCGAAGCGCATCTGACCGAGAATGCACGCCGTGCCGGCTTCCGCGTCGACGCAATGAATGTCGAGATGCGCGGTCGCTGTGCCGATTGTCAGGCGACATGAAAGCAGGATCAGCGGCGCGTGAAGCGCCAGGCAATACCTCAATGGCAGACGGTCCGGTGATCGTCGCGCGCGATCTGGTCAAGCGCTTCGGCGCGAATGCTGCCGTGCGCGGCGTGTCGTTTGCCGTGGAGGGCGGGCGATGCGTCGGTCTGCTCGGGCCGAACGGCGCGGGCAAGACCACCACCATGCGCATGATCGTCGGGCAATCGACCGTGACGGCCGGTAATCTGAGCGTATTTGGCGAGCCGCCCTATCGGCTCAGCCGCGAGACCAAGGCGCGCATCGGGCTGGTGCCTCAGGCCGACAATCTCGACCCGGACGTGTCGGTGCAGGAGAACCTTGAGATTTACGGGCGCTATTTCGGACTGACCGAGGAGACGATCGACGCGCGCGTGCCGAACCTGCTGGAATTCATGCGGTTGGAGGAAAAGGCGGATGCGCGCGTCATGCAGCTGTCGGGCGGCATGAAGCGCCGGCTGGTGATCGCCCGTGCGTTGATCGCCGAGCCGGACGTGGTGATCCTCGATGAGCCGACCACGGGCCTCGACCCACAGGCGCGCGTGATGATCTGGAAGCAACTTCTGGCACTGAAGGCGCGCGGCAAGACCATGCTGCTGACAACCCACTACATGGATGAGGCGCAGCGGCTCTGCGATCGGATCATCATCATTGACAATGGCCAGGTGCTGGACGAAGGCACGCCGGACGAACTGATCAGTCGCCACGTGAAGGGCCATGTCTACGAGATTGCCAAGCCTGTACCCGAGCCGCTCAATAATGGCCGCTGGGACAGCGAGGATATCGGCGATTCCGTGCTGATCTATGTCGAGCGCCAGGACGATATCCGCCCAGTCTTGACGCGGGAAACCAGCTATTTCCATCGCCCCTCCAATCTGGAGGACGTGTTCTTGCGTCTGACCGGCCGCCAGCTTCGGGAGATGTGATGGAGGCGATCCGCTCCCTCAACGCCGGCAGCATTCTCGCCGTCACGCACCGCCAGTATATCGTCTGGCGCAAGCTGATCTGGTCGGCGCTGGCGACGAATGTGGCCAACCCGCTGTTGTTCCTCTTCGCCTTCGGGCTTGGGCTCGGACGGTTCGTCGAGGAGATGGGCGATGTCCCCTATCTGGCCTTCGTGGTGCCGGGCATCGCTGCTTATGCCGCCATGTTCGCCGCCAGCTTTGAGACCACCATCGGCGCCTACACCCGCTACCAGCAGCAGGGCAACTGGGATGCGATCATGGCAACGCCGGTGAGCCTTGCGGAATTGCTGCTCGGCGAGGTGCTGTGGGCCGCGATGAAGGCGATGCTCTCGGCGGTGTGCGTGCTCGCGGTCGGCTGGGCATGGGGCGGGGTAATCTCGCCGATGGGCGCGCTGATCGCGCTGCCATTGATTTTCGCGGCGTCGCTGGGCTTTGCCTGCTTCGGGCTAGTCGCGACGGCCTATGCGCGCGGCTACGAGTATTTCAGCTATTTCTTCAGTTTCTGGATCACGCCGATGTTCGTGTTCTGCGGCGTGTTCTTCGACATCGATCGGTTTCCAGCAGCGGTGCAGGCGGTGTCCTGGTTCTTCCCGATGACGCATCTGATCGCGATCGTCCGTCCGCTGACGACGGCTGCGCCGCTCGATCCGCTCATGACGCTCGTCCACATCGCCTATCTCACGGCGATCTCGTGCCTTGCGTTTGTCCTGGCTTATCGTGAAACGCGCCGCCGGATGTTTGATTAGGCGATGTCGCGGCGCACGGCGTATACGTCGCCGGAGTTTGCCTCATGCGGCAGCGCGGCGATGACATCCACGATGTCGCTGGCGGACAGCCACCTGCGGTACTCCATTGCGAAGCTTTCACCCAGCGACAGGTTGAAGCGATACGGCCCCAGCTGTTCCAGTCGGGCGATGCATTGAAACGCGACGTCGCGCTGGATCGTGGTCAACTCGAACGACAGCGCGCGCACGGCCTGAGACAGCCCGGCCAGCGCGGCGGCCTCGAACCCTTCCACGTCGATCTTGATGAAGTCCGGCTCCCCGAAACGCGCGATCAGCATATCAAGCGTTGTGGCGGGCACCAAGCGGGCCTCGTCCCAGCGCTGATCCGCCCAGCCTTCCGCGCTGCGGGCAGCGGCCACAAATTCTTGCGAGACGGTGGACACGGTCGGGTTGGCCAGATTGAGATTCAGAATAACCTCGCCCGAGGTTTCCGCGACCGCAGCATTGACCAGGTGCACGCGCGGCGAGCGGGCGAAGAGCCATTGCAGCAGCCTGAAGGCCGCGGGTTGCGGCTCGACCGCTACGACCTCTGCCCCGAGCGAGCGGAACACCCGCACGCGGTCGCCGACATGCGCACCGACATCAAAAACCAGACCGCCGGCCGGCACAAGCAGACGATAAAAGGTCCGCATCCTCCGCGCGCGGTTGAAGTCGGCGTGGTACTGCCAGAGCGAGCGGGCGATCCCGGCGGTCTCGCGGAGGCCGCGTTGGATTTCAGGTTTCATGGCATCGGATGTGGTGCGACCAAGAGCTATCGAAACGGGCTGCGTCACCCCGCCGATGCGACATGTAGAGCCTTGGACGCCTGCTCACCTGGCTCTCGAACCGGGTCGGCAACAGCCACCACCTCATCTTGACGCAGCTCGGTAGGAACCGCCAGCTCTTCGGGAATAGCGCAAAGCCGAGATCGGGCGAAAAAATTTCCAACCTCCGGCGCGGCAGATAACACGGTCAGTGGGATCGCAAGCAACAGCCCGGCAACCATCGGCGAGATCCATGGCAGAACGCCCGGAAGGAACACACCGAAGATAGCGACCAATGCTGACCCGAAGAGTGCTTGCGGCCACAGCCCTCGCATGCCCGTCAGCCACGTCAAGCGATAGGCGTCGCGCGCCTGTCCATTCCAGCGGACGGATCGGCCGAACAACAGCCCCACCATGAAGACGGTCAGCGCTGTGGCGATCACCGGCGCGAGCAGCAGCATGAACACAAGCTCTACCGTCGATCCTGCTGCGAAGCGCGCGGCACCACCATAGCGCGCCATGCCTCCGGGTGCGAAAACCGCATCCAGCATACCCATCAGCTTTGGCGCGATACTCATGAAAATGACTGTCGCGAAGAGCGCGATCCCCATGGTCGGATCGAAAAGCTCCAGCGAGCCGGTCACGGATTTGATCGCGGCGAGCGTGACCATCAATATCCACGCGGCCGCGCTGATATAGCCCATTGTCGCAATCACGAGCTGGACCTGGCTGACGCGCGTCAGGTTGGGCAGGTTGAGAAGCTGGAAATATTGCATGTTGCCCTGACACCAGCGCATGTCGCGCTTGAGGAAATCCATCAGCGTCGGCGGATTGTCTTCCCAGCTCTCGGCTTCGACAGGCATGACCCGCACTTCGTAATCCGCTGCGCGCATCATCGCCGCTTCGACCTGGTCGTGGCTCAACACATGCCCGCCCAAGGGCGGTTTGCCTGGCAACACGGGCAGCTTGCAATGCTCGGCGAAGGGCTGCACGCGCACCAGCGCGTTGTGACCCCAGAAGGGGCCGCAATCCGCCTGCCACCAGGCGCTGCCCATTGTGAAGGACCGCATGCCGTGACGCGCACCGAATTGAAGGATGCGGGCAAAAGCGCTTTCCGAGGGCGTGCCGACCATGAGGCTCTGGAGGATGCCGAGCCGGGGCGTCGCCTCCATGATCCGCACCATGCGCACGATCTCGCGCCCCGACATGAGGCTGTCGGCGTCCAGCGGCAGCATGAGGTCATAGCGCGCGCCGTAGCGATCGATGAAATCGCAAATATTGCCCGCCTTGAAACCGATATTTTCTGTTCGGCGGCGATAAACGATGTGATGGTCAGCGGCGAGGCTCGCGCGCCACTGGGCGACCAGGCGCTCTTCCTCCGCGGCAATTTTGGGATCAGAGGTGTCGCTCAGCACATAATAGTGAAAGTTGCCGCCAGACCCGGTTGCGTCGAGGCTCCGGCGGACGCGCTCCAGTTTGGCGAGGGCCCGTTCCGGATCTTCGTTGCGCAATGTCATCAGGACGGCGGTTTTCTTGGTGATTTGCGTATCGCGGTCTCCAGCTGCCAAATACGGAGCGACGCTCACTCGCCAGCGCCGGTCGACATGCAGCAGCCAGAACCCGATCACCGCGTTCCAGAAGCCGAGAACTGTCCACGGCGCCGAGATCACGAAGCAGATGATCAATGCGATATCCAGAGCATCCAGGCCATTCCCTGCGAGCAGATGCGTCCACAACCCAGTCAGTATAGCGGTTGTGATGCTTACCAGCGTCGCGATGGTGATGCGTCGTCGCGCAAGCGTTGCCGCGCTTTGCAGCCCCGCTGGCGTGCGATCCTTAGACGCGGCTTTGGCGATTGTGCAGTGCGGTATCGGGAGGTCAGACATAAACTAATGGTTCCCCGGCTTGAGTCGCGGTTAAGAGCGTGCTTCGCAGGGCGAGCACGGGTAGCATGAGAGGTAGGTGGCAAATGGACGCCGACACGCGACTAAATGATCACCAGCCCGCTCGTGCATTGTACTACGTTGCACCGCAGCAGGCCGCGCTTCGGAAAATATCGCTACTAACGGAACATGACCCAGATGTGACGCAAATTAGATTTCGCACGCTGTTTACGAGCCTGAGCCGCGGGACGGAGCGCCTTGTTTTCGAGGGCAAATTGCCGCAGAGCGAGTGGCAGCGGATGCGCGCGCCGCATCAGGAGGGCGATTTCCCGTTCCCGGTGAAGTACGGTTATTCCGCCGTCGGCATGGTGGAAGCGGGGCCCGCGGCGCTCCTGGGGCAAGCCGTCTTCGGGCTTTTTCCCCATCAGGATCAAGTCATTGCGCGGCCCGATGATGTCATCCCGGTGCCCGTCGGGGTGACGCCGCGCCGCGCGGTGCTGGCCGCCAACATGGAAACCGCGCTAAACGGCATTTGGGACAGCGCGGCCGCGCCAGGTCACAATATATTGATCATCGGTGTGGGGATTGTCGGGTCGCTGCTGGCCGCGCTCGCGTCGCGGATGCCCGGGGTGCGCGTGGGGGTCGTCGATGTCTGCCCCCATCGCGCGGGGATCGCGCAGGCGCTCGGCGTGGACTTTTTTACGCCGAATGATGCGCCGGATGGCGCGGACATCGTATTCCACACCAGCGCCAGCGAGGCGGGTCTGCGGCTGGCGCTGAACTGCGCGGGGTTCGAGGGGCGGATCGTCGAGATGAGCTGGTATGGTGATCAGAACGTGAGCCTGCCGCTTGGTGAGGCATTTCACAGTCAGCGGCTGCAACTGATCTCGTCGCAGGTCGGTCATGTCGCGCCGTCCCACCGCCCGCGCTGGACCCACCGGGACCGGCTCGAAAAGGCGCTTGCGCTGCTGGATGATCCGCGGCTCGACGCTCTCATAACCGAGGAGGTCGCGTTCGACGATCTGCCGGACGCGCTGCCGCGCCTGTTGGCTCCTGACGCGCCGGGGCTGGCCACCGTCATCCGTTATCCACAAGCGTGAGAGGACATACATGTATTCCGTCGAAGTCAGCGACCACATCATGGTGGCGCACAGCCTGAACAGCGAGTTTTTCGGCCCGGCGCAGAACATGCACGGCGCGACCTTCGTCGTGACGGTCGCGTTCTTCCGCGAGAGCCTGACCGCGAATAATGTCGTCGTGGATATTGGCCGCGCGTTGGAGGTGCTTGCCGAGGTGCTCAAACCCCTGCATTACGCGAACCTGGACGAAAAGCCAGAATTCTCCGGGCAACTCACCACGACCGAATTCTTATGCCGGCATATCTTTGACCGCTTCGCCGATGCCGCGCGCGCAGGCCGGCTGGGTGAGGGCGGCGCGGAGATCGCGCGCATTCGCGTGACCCTGCAGGAGACGCCCAACGCGGCCGCGAGCTTCGAGGGGCAGATAAGCGCGTGATCCGCACGGCCTTCGCGATCCCCGGCGACCTGGCGCTGCCAACCGGCGGCTATGCTTATGCGAGGCGTATCCTGCCGCTGCTCAGCGCGCATGGCGTGGCGGCACGGCATCTGCCGCTGCCTGGCGGGTTCCCGTTGCCGGATGAGGCGGGGCTTGCGGGGGCCGACGCGGCGCTCGCGGCGATACCGGCGGGCGACGTCGCGCTGGTTGACGGGTTGGCCTATGGCGCGCTGCCTGAGCGGGTGATCGTGCGGATGGCGGCTCCGATCGTCGCGCTGGTGCATCATCCGCTGGGGCTGGAAACCGGCCTTTCGGATGCGGAGAGCGCACGGCTGATCGAGACCGAGTGCAAGGCGCTCGCCCACGCGCGGCATGTCATCGCCACAAGCGAGACGACGGCGCGGACCCTGCGCGATGACTTCGCCGTGCCAGCGGAGCGGCTGAGCGTCGCGGTGCCTGGTACCGAGCGCGCCGAGCGGGCAGTGGGCGGCGGGGAAGTGCCGCATTTGCTCAGCGTCGGCGCGGTGGTCCCACGCAAGGGCTTCGATGTGCTGGTGGCGGCGCTACGGGAGCTGGCGGACCGGCCGTGGCGATGCACCATCGCGGGCAGCCTCGACCGCGACCCGGAGACAGCGCAGGCGCTGCGGGCGCAAATTGCCGAGGCGGGGCTGGCGGACCGCGTGACGCTGACCGGCGCGCTGGAGCCGGATGCGCTCGACACGCTCTATCGCCGCGCAGACATATTCGTGTTGCCGTCACGCTACGAGGGCTATGGCATGGCCTTCACCGAGGCGATGGCGCGCGGCCTGCCGATTGTCGCGGCGGAGGCTGGAGCGGTGCCCGCGACGGTGCCGCGCGCGGCGGGCATACTGGTTCCGCCCGATGACGCGCCAGCCGTGGCTGCGGCGCTACGGATGCTGCTGGACGACGCGGCGAAGCGGCAAGAAATGAGCGATGCCGCGTTCGCCCATGCCCAGAGCCTGCCGGGTTGGGATGACACGGCGCGACGCGTAGCCGAGGCGATCCGTCAGGCAAGCGAGGGACGATGAGTGGTTTTTCAACAGACTGGCTCGATCTGCGCGAGGAGGCGGACCAGAATGCGCGCAATGCCGGGCTGGAAGCGCGGCTGGCCGAGCATTTCAGCGGGCGCGAGCGGCTGAATATCGTCGATCTCGGCTGCGGGACCGGGGCGAACGCCCGTGCGCTTGCGCCGCATCTGTCGCGCATCCAGCACTGGCGCTTCGTGGACAACGATCCGGCGCTTTTGGCGGCGGCGCGGGCGCGCATGGCCGAATGGGGCGCGGCGGCAAGCGATCCGGAGGGCGGCCTGCATATCGCCGCGCACAGCAAGCAGCTCCATATTGGGTTCCAACAAGCGGATTTGAGCGGCGACTTGTTGGGGGCGATCCGGCCGGAAGATGACCTCGTGACGGCGGCCGCCTTCTTCGATCTGGTCTCGCCCGAATGGATCGCCCGCTTCGCCGAGGCGGTCACCGGCACGGGCGCAGCGTTCTACACGGTGCTGATCTATGATGGCGACGAGACATGGATGCCTGCGCACACAGCGGATGAGGACATTCTCGCGGCGATGCGGGCCCATCAGCGCGGCGACAAGGGCTTTGGACCGGCGGCGGGGCCGGACGCGGCGGACCTGCTGATCCGCGCGTTCGCGCAAGCCGGTTATCAGGTCCATGCCGCTGCCAGTCCGTGGCGGCTTGGCGCTGCAGATGCGGCTTTGATGCGCGCGCTGGCTGAGGGTACATCGCGCGCCGCGCACGAGACCGGCCTGGTCGATCAAGAGACGGCGGAGAGCTGGCGGATCGCGCGCGAACAGGCCGACACGGCCATAATCGGCCATGCAGATGTGCTTGCGCTTCCGCCTGCGAGTTAAATTATCCGGCTGAGCACGCCGTCGCGCCGGACGATGCCGTGGTAAAGCCCCGCGCCGATATGTAGCGCGGCCACCCCCGCCAGGAAGAAGCCCAGGTAGCCGTGGATCCACAGCAACAACTTGGACAACTCGCGGTCCTCGCCAATCAGTGCTGGCATCTCGAACAACCCGAAGAACGGAACGGGGGCGGGGAAAGCGGATGTGCCCGCCCAGCCAAGGAGCGGCATGATGATCAGCAGCACGTAAAGCGTGACATGCACGATCCGCGATACGGTGTACTGCGTCGGTGTCAGCGCGCCTGAAGCCGCTGGCGCGCCGGCCGTCAACCGATAGCCAATTCGCATGGCCATCAGGCCGAGAACCAGCACGCCAAAGGCTTTGTGCAGGCTGTAAAGGTCATTGGTAAGCGCGCGCGACAGATCAAAATTCACCATCAGAATTCCTGATGGGATCAGAAACATCACGCAAGCCGCGACAGCCCAGTGCAGGAACTTTGCCGCGAGCGAATACTCCCGTTCAACCGCTGTTGCCGTCGCCATATGGCTTACTCCCGTTCGTGTTGGCGCATGTCGCAGTCGAAGATAACATCCCCGTCCGGAAGCGGGTAGGCGCGCGTGCGCGGGCGCAGCGCCTGTGATAGACTGTCCACTGGCGGCAGTTGCAAGCCCGATTTGCCCGATCCGATGATCATCGGGGCCACGAGGATATGCAGGCGGTCCAGCGCGTCAGCTTCGATGAAACGCGAGATGGTATGCGCGCCGCCCTCGACGAGGAGTTTGCGGAAATCCAGCGCGAATAGTGCGGCAATGATGTCCTGGGGACAAAGACCGTTCGCCCCACGGTTGACGAGAATCGGCTCTACCCGTTCAGGGTGGCCGGCATGTTCGGCGCGGATGACCAGCACGGCGGCGCCATCGTCGCACAAGCATTTGGCATCTTGCGGTAGCCGTGAATTGGGGTCGATGATGATGCGGGCGGGGTTGTGGCCCTGCGTTCGGCGAACCGTTAGCGCGGGATCGTCGGCAAGCACCGTACCGATCCCGACAATGACGCCGTCCACAGCGGCGCGCAGCCGGTGAAGATGATCGAGCGCGCAGGCGCCATTGATGTATTTCGACGCGCCGGTACGCGTGGCGATGCGCCCGTCCAGCGTCTGGCCCAACTGAGCGATCACGAAAGGCCGCGCCGGATCGCAGTTTTGCAGGCATTCGAGTGGGTCATCCAGCGGTTGAGCGGTCATGTGTGCCAGGAGTTTCGGCTGCTAACTGATCCGGAACGTCATTGTGACATTATAACGGTGCGGGCGTTCTAGACATATAGCCGACTTTTTGCGGTCGTACGACAGACTGCACGAGTGCCATGCCGGTTGGACTGAAAGAGGCTCAATGACCGGCGAACGTTTTTGGACAGAGAAAATCAAAGTGACCGAGGCTTCATTTCAGAATTTGTTCGGCGATCCCGAAACCGTCGCTGTTGAGCGTGCTCTCGCGGAGATTCGCTCCGGCCGGCCCGTTGTCACCTACGGAGACGAAGGAGCAGCGCTGACGCTTGCCGCCGAGAGCGTTGACAGTGCTGCGCTCGCAAGACTGAGGGCAGCGGGTATGACCGATCTTCGGCTCGTTCTGTCGCCTGCGCGGCTTCGGCTGTTGGGGCATGACGTCGCGGAGGCGGGTAGCATCGAGATTA
Organism: uncultured Hyphomicrobiaceae bacterium; assembly: GCA_964572465.1. Lineage (GTDB taxonomy): Bacteria > Pseudomonadota > Alphaproteobacteria > Rhizobiales > Rhodomicrobiaceae > Dichotomicrobium. Next base: position 3,676 of record CAZNGB010000044.1, on the reverse strand, counting down.
AAGACAACGATGCCGAGGCGCTGCTGAACGTGGTTTGCCAAGTTGACGCGCGGCTGGAACATGCTGTCCCGCGTCCGGCCTGCCGGACCGAAAATGCTGGGCTGGAACTGGTGCGGTTGGCCTATCTGCTGCCGGCGGCGGTGATTGTGCCGATTGATGGCACTGTAAAGTTTCCTGACGTGGTGAGCATCAAGACGGCGGCGATCGAGCATTACCGGCAGCATGTGCTGACCGCGCCTCACATCGTCTCGCGCGCGCCGGTGCCGCTGGAAGATGTCGGCCACACTGAATTTGTCGTGTTTCGCGGCGGCGAGGGCATGCGCGATCAAGTCGCGGTCATTGTTGGCGATCCGGACCCCGGTGAGGCGACTTATGTGCGCATCCATTCTGCCTGTCTGACCGGCGATCTGTTCGCCAGCCTGAAATGCGACTGCGGCGACCAGCTTCGCGGCACGGTCAAGCGCATGGCCGAGATGGGCGGCGGCGTGCTCCTTTATCTCGACCAGGAAGGGCGCGGCAACGGTATCGCCAACAAGATCCGCGCGTACCGGCTCCAGCACGCGGGCTACGATACCTATGAGGCCGACGAAATCCTTGGCTTCGATCTCGATCAGCGGCGCTTCGACTTTGCCGCGGCAATGCTGCGCGAGCTGGGCTTCAACAGCGTACGGCTGATGACCAACAATCCGGAGAAGGTCGCGGCGCTGCGCGAGGCGGGGCTGAACGTCGCGTCGAGCCACCGCGTCATGGGCCGCTCGACCGAGCACAATGTCTCTTACCTGGAGACCAAGCGTGATCGCGCGGGCCACATCATCGCGAAGGATTTGAAGGTTTAGGCGGACCTATCGTCACCGCTTGGCTCTGGCACGGTATGCTGGGCGACACCGAGAAAACCCTTCACCCGCTCGCGCGCGACCTGAAACACCACGTAGAGTGCGGGGATCGCGAACACGCCGATCAGCGTCGCCACGATCATGCCGCCAGCAACCGAGGTGCCGACCGTGCGCCGTGTGATCTGCGCCGCGCCCGACGCGAACACCAGCGGCAGGATGCCGACCACGAAAGACAGGCCGGTCATCATCACTGCGCGGAAACGCGTGCGTGCGCCGTCGATCGCCGCGTCAACGATGGGCATGCCCTCTTCGCGCCGCGCCTTGGCGAACTCGACGATCAGGATCGCGTTCTTGGCCACCAGCGCGACCAGGATCACAAGGCCGATCTGCCCGTAAATGTCGAAGGACAGGTTGGCGATAAGGAGCGCCGCCAGGGCGCCCGCCACCCCAAACGCCACTGTGAGCAGCACGGGCACCGGGATCACCCAGCTCTCGTACAGCCCGACCAGGAACAGGTAAGCGAACAGTATGGCGAAGCCCAGAATGATCGCGGTTTGCCCGGCGGCCTCGATCTCCTGCAGCGCGGTTCCGGTCCATTCGTAGCTGTAGCCGGGCGGCAGGGTTTTGGCGGAAATTTCCTCCATCGCTGCAAGCGCCTCGCCTGAGGCGACGCCGCGCGCCGGGCCGCCGGTGAGCGTGACCGAGCGATAGTTGTTATAGCGCTTGATCGATTGCGGACCCTGAATATAGCGCGCTGTCGCCACCGCGGCGAGGGGCACCATTTCGCCATCGCGGTTGCGCACGTGCAGCTTGTTGATGTCCTCAACGCTGGCACGATCGGTTTCCTGGGCCTGCATCCGCACCTGCCATGACCGGCCGAACAAGTTGAAGTCATTGACATAAAGCGAGCCGAAAGTGCCGCCCAGCGCGGTGAACAGATCGCTGACACGCACGCCCAGCGCCTGCAGCCGCTCCCGGTCAATGTCGAGGAACAGCTGCGGCGTGTCGGCGGAGAAGGTTGTGAAGGTCGGGCCTAGGCGCGGGTCCTGGTTCGCGGCTATGATCATGCCGCGTGCGACGGCGGCGAGGTCTGCCGGGTCACGCCCCTCCAGATCGTTGAGCTGATATTCAAAGCCCGAGCCGGTGCCCAGCCCGATGATCGGCGGCAAATTGAATGCGAAGACTTGCGCCTCGCGCACGGCTGCGCCCTTTTGTGTCGCCTCCGCGATGGCCGCGAACACGCTTTGGCCCGTATCGGTGCGCTCCTCGAACGGCTTCATGGTCACGGCGGCGAACGCGCTGTTGGATACCGCCAGCCCGTCAAGCAGGCTGTAGCCGCTGGCGCTGACGACAGCCGCGACGCCGTCGATCTGGCGCAACTCGGAGACGAAGGCCCGGCGAACTTCGTCGGTCCGGTTTACTGAAGCGCCTTCGGGCAGGCTTAACTCGACGAGGAACGCGCCTTGATCCTCTGACGGAAGAAAGCCGGTCGGCACGAGGCTGAACAGCAGCCCGCTCGCCGCGACTGCGCCGATCAGCAGCAGCAGGCCAAGCAGCGCCTTGCGCGCGAGCCAGCCGGCGATACGCGCATAGCCGTCGCGGGCATTGTCGATGCGATGGGAAATCCATGCCATCACACCGCGCGGCGGGCCGGTGCGCGGGCGCAGCAGCAGGGCGCACAGCGCCGGGCTGAGTGTCAGCGCGTTGATCGACGAGATCACCACGGCGACGGAAACCGCGACGGCGAATTGCTGGAAGAGTTGCCCGCTGATGCCCGGAATGAAGGCGACCGGCACAAACACCGACAGCAGCACAAGGGTGGTGGCAATGACCGGGCCGGTGATCTCCTGCATGGCCTGGCGGGTGGCATCACGCGGCGACATGCCAGGGTTTTCGGACAGCACGCGATCGACATTCTCGACCACCACGATGGCGTCATCCACCACCGTCCCGATCGCCAACACCAGCGCGAGCAGCGAGATCGTGTTGAGCGTGAAGCCGAAAGCGAGCAGCACGGCGAAAGTACCGATCAGCGAGACCGGCACGGCGGCGACGGGCACCAGCGTCGAGCGCACGCTGCCCAGGAAGATGAAGACCACGAGGATGACCAGCACGAACGCCTGAAACAGCGTGATCTGTAACTCGCTGATACTGGCCTCGATGAAGGTGGTCAGGTCATAGGTCGTGTCGTAGCGCACACCCTCAGGGAAAGTGGCCGATAGCCGGTCCAGCGTGTTTTCCACGCCACTGGCGATGCGCAACGCGTTCGCGCCAGGGGACTGATAGATGCCGATCAGCACGGTCGGCTGGTCGTTGAACGCGGCGATCACGTCATAGTTGCGCGCGCCCAGCTCAACGCGGGCTACGTCCCGCACCCGCACGAACGAGCCATCGGGGCGCGCGCGCAGCACGACGTTGCCGAACTGCTCGGGGTCGCTCAGTCGGCCCTGAGTGACGAGGTTGAGCTGAAACTCCGGGTCTTCGGTGAGCGGCTGGGCGCCGACCCGGCCGATAGCCGCCTGCACATTCTGCTCGCGCAGCGCTTGCACAACATCGGCGGGCGTCAGGTTGAGGCTGGTCAGACGGTCAACATCAAGGACGATCCGCATGGCGTAATCACGCGCACCGATGACTGAGACATCGCCGATGCCGGGTACGCGCTTGAGCGGGTCGACGAGATTGATCGTGGCGTAATTGGACAGGAACACTGCGTCGCGCGCGCCGCTCTCATCATAGATGCTGATGAGCTGCAACAGCGCGTTGGAGCTTTTGCGCACGCTCACGCCAGTTGCGCGGACCTCCTCGGGCAGTTGCGCTTCTGCGGCCGAGACGCGGTTCTGCAC
>CAZNGB010000043.1:0-13519 GCA_964572465.1 uncultured Hyphomicrobiaceae bacterium | reverse complement strand
CGCGCCGGAGACCGCGCATGGAGATGACATTCGGCGAACTCACGCAGGGGCGCATAGATGCGATGAGCTTCATCCTCAGCCTGTTCTCAATGTTCTTTACAATCTGCTCAGCCTATATCGCCGCGCTGTACTTCTTTCTCGGCGTTGCGCCGTTTGCACTGCGCCTGCTGGCCTTCTTCGTGCTCACGGTCAGTTTCCTGTTTCTCGGCGGCATGGCGTTCACGGTCAGCGATCTGGTCGAGGTGGTGATCTCGAATTGGGAGCAGGCCGACATCCCCTTTTATAGCCAGCAAACGGTGCGCGAATGGCTGACGCACTTGGGCGGGAGCTTCCAATTATACTACATCGGCGCATTGCTCGGCTGGGGCTGTGCCTTTATCGTTTATCTGGCGCTCGCCTATCTGACCTTCGGCTATCGCTGGCGACCCAACGCCGCTCGATGATCAACCGATAAATCCGAACGGATAACGCCATGCCAATACCGATTCTCATGCCCGCGCTTTCACCCACGATGGAGGAGGGCAAGCTCGCCAAGTGGCTGGTCAAGGAGGGCGACAGCGTCGCGCCTGGCGACATCGTGGCTGAAATCGAGACCGACAAGGCAACGATGGAGGTCGAGGCGGTCGAGGAAGGTACACTTGGCAAGATCCTCGTCGGCGAGGGGACCGAGGGCGTCGCGGTGAACAAGCCGATCGCCGTGCTGCTCGGCGAAGGCGAGGACGAATCGGCGCTTGCAAATTTCGACCCGAGCGGATCGCAGGCCAACGCAGCTCCAGAGAAGGCAGCTCCAGAATCAGCCGAGACCCCCAGCGCGGGCGGGCCCAGCGAGGCTGCTCAAGTAGCGCCAAGCGCCCGGTCCGCGCCGCAAGCTGCGCAGTCGCAGAATGGCCAGGCCGGGCGCGTTCGCGCGTCTCCACTGGCGCGGCGTCTGGCGCGCGATGCGGGCATGGATATCAGCCACTTTCATGGCTCGGGGCCGCATGGGCGCATTGTCAAACGCGATGTGGAGCGCGCTGCGAAGCAGCCCCGCGCCACTGCCGCTAATATGCCTGCTGCGGTTGCCGCGCCCACGCCCGGCGTTCCGGCGGCCGCGCCAAAGGCCATGTCTGACGAGCAGATCATGGCGATGTTCGAGCCAGACAGCTACGAGCTTGTCCCGCACGACAACATGCGCAAGACCATCGCCGAGCGCTTGACGGTCGCCAAGAGCACCATCCCGCATTTTTACTTGTCAATCGATTGCGAACTGGATGCGCTGATGGCCGCGCGCCAGCGGCTCAATAACCGCGCGCCGAAGGAAGGCGAGGGCGCATACAAGCTGTCCGTCAACGACCTCATCATCAAGGCGATGGGCCTCGCGCTTCGCGATGTGCCCACGGCCAACGCGGTATGGACCGACAGCGGCATCCTGATCTCGAAGCATACGGATGTGGCCGTCGCCGTGGCCGTTGAGGGCGGGCTGTTCACCCCGGTGCTGCGCGATGTGGCGGAGAAGAGCCTCGTGCAGATGTCCAACGAGATGCGGGATCTCGCGGACCGGGCGCGCAAGAAGCGCCTTGCCCCGCACGAGTATCAAGGCGGGACGACCGCGATCTCCAATCTCGGCATGTACGGCATTCGCCGCTTTGACGCGGTGATCAACCCGCCTCACGCCACCATCTTGTCGGTCGGCCAGGGCGAACGCCGTCCTGTCGTCAAAGGCAACGAAATCCAGATCGCCACGGTGATGTCCTGCACACTCTCCTGCGACCACAGAGTGGTGGACGGCGCGCTGGGCGCTCAGCTTCTGGCCGCGTTCAAGGGCTATATCGAGGAGCCGGTGACGATGCTGGTGTGAGCCACCGCGCCGCAACAGCCAACCGAACAGAGGGCAGTCATGGCCGACACATCGTTTGATCTCGTCGTTATCGGGGCCGGGCCGGGCGGCTATGTCGCCGCAATCCGGGCGAGCCAACTCGGCATGAAAACCGCCGTGATCGAGCGCGAGCACCTGGGCGGTATCTGCCTTAACTGGGGCTGCATCCCGACCAAGGCGCTGTTGCGCACAGCCGAGGTCTATCACCTGATGCAGCACGCCGACGAGTTCGGTCTGTCGGCCAAGGACATCGGCTATGACGCGGAAAAGGTCGTCAAGCGTTCGCGCAAGATCGCCGGCAAGCTGGCAGGGGGCGTTGGCTATCTGCTGAAAAAGAACAAAGTCACAGTGATCGACGGCGAGGCCAAGCTGGCCGGCAAGGGCAAGATCACGGTCGCGGCCAAGAACGGCGGCCCGAACGAGGTCACGGCCAAGCACATCATCATTGCCACTGGCGCGCGGGCGCGCACGCTGCCGGGCATGGAGCCGGACGGCAAGCTGATCTGGACCTACAAAGAAGCGATGGTGCCCGACGACATCCCGAAATCGGTGCTGGTGATTGGCTCCGGCGCGATCGGTATCGAATTCGCCAGCTTCTATCACACGATGGGCGCTGAGACGACGGTCGTGGAGATCATGGACCGGATCGTGCCGGCCGAGGACGAGGAAATCTCCGCGCTTGCGCGCAAGACCTTCGAGAAGCAGGGCATGACGATCCACACCGAAGCGAAGGTGGAAAAGCTCGAACCCGGCAAGAATAAAGTCAAGGCGACCATCCAGACCTCTGACGGCAAAAGCGAAGAGCACACATTCGAACGCGTCATCCTCGCGGTTGGCATCACCGGCAATGTCGAGGGGATCGGGCTGGAAGAGGCCGGCGTCAAGGTCGAGAAAGGCCACATCGTCATCGACGAATGGGGTCACACCGGCGTCGACAACATCTACGCGATCGGCGATGTCACCGGCGCGCCCTGGCTCGCGCACAAGGCCAGCCACGAGGGCGTCATCTGCGTGGAAAAGATCGCCGGGGTCAACGACGTCCATCCGCTGGAGACCGAAAACATCCCCGGATGCACCTATTGCAACCCGCAGATTGCCTCGGTCGGCCTCACCGAAGCGCAGGCGAAGGCCGCCGGGCATGAAGTGAAGGTCGGCCGCTTTCCGTTCCAGGGCAATGGAAAAGCCTTGGCGCTCGGCGAGACAGAAGGGCTGGTCAAGACCATTTTCGATGCAGCGACGGGCGAGCTGCTCGGCGCGCACATGATCGGCGCGGAAGTCACCGAACTGATCCAGGGTTACGGCATCGCCAAGACGCTGGAGACCACCGAAGCCGAATTGATGCACACGGTCTTCCCGCACCCCACGCTGTCCGAGATGATGCACGAGTCCGTGCTCGACGCCTACGACCGCGTCATTCACATTTGATTGCCCGCGCCCGGCGGTCTACAACCGGCAGAACCCGCGCCCGGACGCCGCGCGTCCGGTGCGCCTTCAGCTTGTGGAGTTTTTCCAATGCTGCGCGCACTCTCCGCCCTGCTGATGGCCTTCACTGTACTCGTCCCCGCCGCGGCGCAGGCGCAAGATGTCTGGCGCGCCGGAGCGACGGTTTCGGTAGATGCGCAAGGGGTAGCGGATGTCTGGGCCGCCGGCGCATCGGTCATGGTGCGCGGGGAAGCTGGGCGGGACATCTGGGCGGCCGGGGCCATCGTCGACATTGACGCGCGCGCAGGTGGTGATGTCTGGGCCGCGGGCAGCCGGGTGGACATTGCCGGGCGCGTCGGCGAGACGATGAGCGCCACGGGCGCTGAAGTCGGCATTGCGGCGCGGGTTGACGGTGAGGCGCGGGTGGCTGGCGCTCGTGTGACGTTTGCGCCTGAGGCTGTGTTGAACGGCAAGGTCCGCGCAGCCGGGGCGTTGGTTGATTTCCGCGCGCGCGGCGGCTCTGGCGTCAGCCTGTCAGGCGCGGAAGTCGTCTTCGATGGGCAGACCACCGGCGACGTGATCATCCGCGCGCAAAAGGTACGCGTTGGGGAACAGGCCGAGATCGGCGGCGACCTGGAGATCTATTCTGACGAGCGCCCGGAGATCTCCCAGCAGGCGCGCATCGGCGGGCGGCTTGTCACGCTCGGTCTGGAAGACGCCGACTGGCCCGAAAGCGACGGTTTCCCGGCCATACTGGCGTTCTTCATCGCCCCGGTAATCTTTGCCATCAGCGCTTTGATCCTCGGGCTGGTCGCCATCTGGCTGGCGCGCGGCGCGGTGGAGCAGAGTATCGACACCTTCATGGAGCGGCCCGGCGGCAGCCTGCTGCGCGGTATTCTTACACTGCTGGGGGTGTTGATCGGCGCTGCGCTCCTCGTGGCGCTGCTAATCGGTTTCCCACTGGGCATCGCGGTGTTGTTCACGTTGCCTGTGCTTGTGATCATCGGGCTGTCGGGGGCTGGTCTGAGCGTGGGCGAATGGATAGCCAACCGCGCGGGCGAACCGGTGGGCGCGGGCGGGCGCATGGGCCTGATGGCGCTAGGCGTGCTGATCCTTGCGCTTGTCGGGTTGATCCCGTTTGTCGGCCCAATTCTGGTGCTGCTGGCGATCCTGATGGGCCTTGGCGCGGTGGTCATAGCCGTACTCTCTCGGCTTCGCCCTGAAACGCCGCCTGCGGGATATTGACCAACGCGGCGCGCAGCCGCATCCCTTTACCGCTTGAAGGCGGACGCCTACTTCTGGAACAATGACAGTCCGGGGCGCTTTGCAACCGAATACAAGGATGACATGGTCACCATTATCGACACACGCGATCTGTCCGGAGAAGTGAAAGACCGCGCCGCGCTTCGCCACCCGGAAAAGCGCAACCGGCCCGACACGCCGCTCCAGCGCAAGCCGGAATGGATCCGCGTGAAGGCGCCGGTGAGCGAAGGCTATCACGAAACCCGGCGGATCATGCGCGGGCTGAAGCTCACCACTGTTTGCGAGGAAGCCGGCTGCCCGAATATCGGCGAATGCTGGGAGAAGAAGCACGCCACCATGATGATCATGGGCGAGGTTTGCACCCGCGCCTGCGCCTTTTGCAACGTCACGACCGGCCGGCCCGCGCCGCTCGACCGGGACGAGCCGGCGCATGTCGCCGAAGCCGTCGGCGCGCTGGGCCTCAACCATGTCGTGATTACCTCGGTAGATCGCGACGATCTTGACGATGGCGGAGCAGGGCATTTCGCTACCGTCATTCGTGCAATCCGCGAAACCGCTCCGAGGACCACGATCGAGGTGCTGACGCCGGATTTCCTGCGCAAAGACGGCGCGCTGGAACAGGTCATCGAGGCCCGGCCCGACGTATTCAACCACAATCTGGAGACCGTGCCGTCGCTCTATCTCACCATCCGCCCTGGCTCGCGTTATTTCCATTCCCTGCGCCTGCTGCAGCGCGCAAAGGAACTCGACCCCAACATGTTTACCAAGTCTGGCCTGATGGTCGGGCTGGGCGAGCGACGCAACGAGCTCTTGCAGGTGATGGACGATCTGCGCAGCGCCGATGTCGATTTCCTCACCGTCGGGCAGTACCTGCAGCCGACGCGCAAGCACGCAGCGGTAGACCGCTTTGTGCCGCCGGATGAATTTGCCGCGCTGGAGCGCACCGCCTACGCCAAGGGCTTCCTGATGGTGTCCGCCAGCCCGCTCACGCGTTCGTCTTACCATGCGGGCGACGACTTCGAGCGGCTGCGCGCCGCGCGCCAGGCTGCCAGCACCGGAGCGTCCGCCGCATGACGCATTTCCGCACCACCCGCCGGCTGGCCCATTCCGCTGACAACATGTTCGCGCTCGTCGCCGATGTGGAGCGCTACCCGGAGTTTGTGCCGCTGTGCGAGCGGTTGATCCTTAAGGAGCGCGAACAGCACGACCAGGGTGAAACGCTCGTTGCGGAAATGACCGTCGCCTATCGCTTCATCCGCGAATCATTCGTGACGCGGGTGCAGTTGCGCCCCGAACAGCGCTACATTCTCGCCGAATACGTTGATGGGCCGTTCAGGTTTCTGGAGAATCGCTGGACATTCACCCCGGTCGGCGCGCATAGCTGCGAGATCGGTTTCGACCTGGCCTACGAGTTTCGATCGCGCGCGCTGCAGATGCTGATGGGACAGATGTTCGACCGGGCCTTCCGCAAATTCGTTGGCGCATTCGAGGCGCGGGCGGACCTGATTTACGGCAAGGCCGACCGTTATGTGCGCGGCGAAAAGGTTTAGCTGGGCTACTGCCGCGCCAGCTGCGTGAGCCGTTCGAGCGCGACTGCCACAGTGCGCTCGCGCACGACGCCGCGACCGATATTGCCGAATTCGCAGCGCTCGACCACCACATCTGGCCCTGCCGCCGACTTCCGCCCGCTACCGATGAACACCAGCCCCACCGGCTTATCCGCCGAGCCGCCGCCCGGCCCGGCGACGCCTGTGATGCTCACCGCCAGATCGACGGGCGCGCGCGCCAGGACGCCCTCGGCCATCGCGCGCGCGACTGTCTCGGACACCGCGCCATCTGCGGCCAGCAGGTCCGCATCAACGCCGAGCATCTCAATCTTCGCGTCATTGGCATATGTGATAAAGCCGCGCTCGAACACGCTGGATGAGCCAGGCACAGCCGTCAGACACGCCGACAGCAGCCCGCCTGTGCAGGATTCCGCCGTGCCGATCATCAGCCCGCGTTCCTTGCAAAGTTCGATCAACCCGCGCGCCTGTTCGCTCAGCCGGCCGTCTAGCATGTTTCGTCTCCGCTCATCGGAAGCGCCACGCTCGCCGTGGCCATCGCCGCAATACCCTCTCGGCGGCCAGTGAAGCCCAGCTTCTCGCTCGTTGTCGCCTTGACGCTGACCCGCGAAACCGGAGCCCGGAGGATTTCGGCCACCGCCGCGCGCATCGCCTCACGGTGCGGGCCGATCTTCGGTTCCTCACAAATGAGCGTCACGTCCACGTTGATGATCCGCCCGCCGCGCCGCGCGACTTCGCCAGCGGCGTGCCCCAGGAAAACGCGCGACGCCGCGCCCTGCCACTGCGGATCGGAGGGCGGAAAATGCGCGCCGATATCGCCCGCGCCGACCGCGCCCAGGATCGCATCGGTGAGCGCGTGAAGGCCGACATCCGCATCGGAATGCCCGGAAAGCGCCCGTTCATGCGGGATCGGCACGCCGCACAGCCAGACGGTGTCGCCGGGGCCGAAAGCGTGCACGTCGAAGCCGCAGCCCACCCGCGTCTCGCTCAGTTGCGCTATCAGGCTCTCGGCCAAGGCCATATCCTCCCGGCTGGTGATCTTCAGATTGCGCTCCGAACCCAGCGCTAGCGAGACGGGCATCCCAGCCCATTCGGCGATACTGGCATCGTCCGTGAAGCTCCCGCCCGTTGCCGCAGCCCGCTCATGCGCGCGGCGGATCGCCTCATAGGCGAAGCCCTGCGGGGTTTGCGCGCGCCACAGGCCGGTACGGTCCAGCGTGCCTTCGATCATGCCATTCTGGCCGCGCTTGAGCGTGTCGGCAACCGGGACAGCGGCGATGCTGGCACCATGTTCGCGCACGCCGTCGACGACACGTGAAATCACCTCAGGCGGCGTCAAGGGGCGCGCTGCGTCATGGATCAGCACGATCTCCGGCGCGTCGGCTTCCAGTGCGCGCAAGCCATGCAGAACGGAGAGCTGCCGCTGCGCGCCGCCAGGCACCGGCGGGAGCAGCTTGGACGGGTCGGGCAGGGCGATCGCGGCCGCTTCATACAACGCGCGGTGCTCCTGCGCGATCACGGCCAGCACCCGGTCCACCCGAGGATGCGCGCAGAACAGACCCAATGTGCGCGTCAGCACCATTTGCCCGGCAAGGTGCGCATACTGCTTCGGCGGTGCGCCTGGCGTGGCGGCACGCGTCCCGCTCCCGGCTGCGACAATTAACGCGGCGGTACTCAATCTGCGTACACCTCTCACCATAAAGGCCGCAACTTAGGCCCGCGCCCGTTGATTGCCAACGGATTTGTGGACGAGCTGAGCCAGTTGAGGGTGGCATGAGAACATTTGTTCCCAAAGTTGCCTATTGAATAAGCGGGCTTTTAATGTGCATAATTTCGCAGCACTCACAGGAGTAGGACAGTGGACACTTCGATCCAGATCGGCAATTTGAGATTGCACAACAACGTGCTGCTCGCGCCGATGTCCGGCATCACGGACTGGCCGTTCCGCGTCACGGCGCAGGCGTATGGCGCGGGGCTGGTCGTATCGGAGATGGTGCAGGCGCAATATCTGGCTGATCAGAAGCCGGACGTCCTGCTGCGGGCCGAGGGTAAAGGCATTTCGCCATTCGCCGTCCAGCTCGCCGGGAGAGATCCATACTGGATGGGCGAGGCAGCGCGGTTGGCGCAGGACATGGGCGCCGACCTCATCGACATCAATTTCGGCTGCCCGGCCCGCAAGGTGACAAGCGGGCTATCGGGGTCCGCGCTGATGCGCGAGCCGGAGCTGGCGCTCAAGCTGATCGGGTCGGTTATCGGCGCAGCGCGCGTGCCGGTCACGGTGAAAATGCGCATGGGCTGGGACAATGACAGCCTTAACGCGCCGGAACTGGCCCGCGCGGCTTACGAGGCCGGCGTGCAGATGATCACCGTGCACGGGCGCACGCGCTGCCAGTTCTATAAAGGCACGGCCGATTGGGGCTTCATCAACCGGGTAAAGGCGGCTGTCCCCATCCCGGTGATCGTCAATGGTGATATCGGCTCCGTGGCGCATGCGCGCGAGTCGTTGCGGCGCTCTGGCGCGGACGGCGTGATGATCGGGCGCGCGGCGATTGGCCGGCCCTGGTTGCTTGGCGAGGTCGTCGAAGGCTTGAACGGCAGGTCGGCCCCAGCGCAATCGCCGTGGGAGCGTGCATCACTGGTTGCGGCGCATTACGAGCGCGCCATCTCGCATTACGGCAAGGCGCAGGGCGTGCGCTGCGCACGCAAGCATGTTGCGGGATATATCGACAATGCCCCCGCGCCGGAGGATCGGCGTGCGCGGGCGCGAGCCAAACTGATGAGCGAAACCGATCCGAACCGCGTGCGCGACGCACTGGTGGCGCTGTACGCTGAACCCTTGACGGAGTTGGCCGCATGAAAGCGCAACAATTGGCTGACCTGCCGGAACAAGGGCGCGCGGAGCCAAGACGCTTCACTGATTATGAGGCGTTGCTGAATGCCATGCCCCATCCTGTGCTGGTGCTTGGGCCAGAAAACGCGGTGCTTGCCGCGAATTTTCCCGCCGAGGTGTTCTTCGGCGCCAGCGAGACGGTCCTGCGCCGGCGCACCGCCGATGACCTCGTTGCGTTTTCTTGTCCGCTGCTCGCGCTGATCCGTCAGGTGCGCCAGACGCGCGCGACGGTGAACGAATACGGCGTCGAACTCACCATGCCCGACGGCGCGAAGGACCGGGTCGTGGACGTGTTCGCCGCGCCGCTGCTGGAGCATAGCGGTCTGGTGATGGTCATGCTCCAACAGCGCAGTATGGCTCAGATGATCGAGCGCCAGCTCACCCATCGCGGCGCGGCGCGCTCGGTTTCCGGGATGGCGGCGGTGCTCGCGCACGAGATCAAGAACCCGCTATCGGGTATCCGCGGCGCGGCGCAACTGCTCGAAGCCGGCGCACAGCCGGAGGATCAGGGGCTTGCCCAACTGATCTGCGATGAGACCGAACGCATCTGCGGGCTGGTCGAGCGCATGGAGGTGTTCGGCGACGAGCGCCCACACAAGAGCGAGCCAATCAACATTCACACAGTGCTCGATCATGTCATGCGCATCGCCGAAAGCGGTTTTGCGCGGAATATCAAATTCGTGCAAGCCTATGACCCGTCGCTGCCGCCGGTGCCTGGCAATCGCGACAAGCTGATCCAGGCGACCCTCAATCTCGTCAAGAACGCCGCCGAGGCGATCGGCCCGGAGCGCGCTGACGGTCAGATTACGCTGGCCACCGCGTTCCGCCCCGGCATCCGCCTGACGCTGCCCAATTCCAGCACGCGCGTCAGCCTGCCGCTGGAGATCAGCGTGATCGACAACGGCCCCGGCGTGCCCGAGGAAATCCGCAGCTACCTGTTCGACCCGTTCGTGACGACCAAGCCAAAGGGCACCGGCCTCGGCTTGGCGATGGTCGCCAAGATCGTCGGCGACCACGGCGGCGTCATCGAATGCGACAGCGAACAGCGCCAGACCGCTTTCCGGCTCCTGATGCCCATGCACCACGAGACCAGGCGCGCTCGGCAGACAGATGAGCGAAAGGAACCATGAGCCACGGCAACATTCTGATCGCGGATGACGATGCAGGCATCCGCACGGTGGTCAATCAGGCGCTTGCCCGCGCAGGCTACAGTCCGCGGGCCACAGGCAATGCCGCGACTCTGTGGAACTGGGTGAGCCAGGGCGAGGGCGATGTCGTCATCACCGATGTCATCATGCCCGACGAGAACGCCTTTGACCTGATCCCGCGCATCAAGAAGCTGCGGCCCGAACTGCCGATCATTGTGATGAGTGCTCAGAACACATTCATGACGGCTGTCACGGCAGCGGAGCGCGGCGCTTATGAATACCTGCCAAAACCCTTCGATCTGAAGGAGTTGGTCGCAGTCGTCACCCGCGCGCTTAAAGAGCCGAAAAAGCCCTCGGCGATGTCAGCGCATTCGCCGGACGAGCAACTTCCTCTTGTCGGGCGCTCGGCGGCCATGCAGGACGTCTATCGCGTCATGGCGCGGCTGACCCAGACCGATCTGACGGTGCTGATCACCGGCGAGTCCGGCACCGGCAAGGAGCTGGTGGCCCGCGCCCTGCATGACTACGGCCGCAGGCGCAACGGACCCTTCGTGGCGATCAACATGGCCGCAATCCCGCGTGAGCTGATCGAATCGGAGCTGTTCGGCCACGAGAAGGGCGCGTTCACTGGCGCACATGCCCGCTCGGTTGGGCGCTTCGGTCAGGCGGATGGCGGCACGCTGTTTCTCGATGAAATCGGCGACATGCCGATGGAGGCGCAGACGCGGCTTTTACGGGTGCTGCAAGAAGGCGAATACATGCCTGTGGGCGGGCGAACGCCAATCCGCACCGATGTTCGCATCGTCGCGGCCACCAACAAATCGCTGGATGCGCAAATCGCGCAAGGACAATTCCGTGAGGATCTCTATTACCGGCTGAACGTGGTGCCACTGCGCGTGCCGCCTCTGCGCGAGCGCGCGGAAGACGTGCCGGACCTGGTTCAGCATTTTCTGTCTGCGGGTGAGAAACGCGGGCTGGCGCCAAAGACGATTCAGCCGGAGGCGATGGCGCTTTTGAAGCGCTATCACTGGCCGGGCAATGTCCGGGAGCTCGAAAATCTGGTTCATCGGCTCGCAGCGCTCTATGCGCAGGATGAAATCACCGCCGATGTCGTGACCGCAGAACTGCCAGACGCGGGCGGAGATGGACCAGGCGGGGCCGCCGAGGATGCCAGCCTGTCAGCTTTCATGGACCGCTATTTGACCGGTTATTTCGCGCAGTTTGGCGAGGATCTTCCCCCTTCGGGCCTTTACGAACGCATCATCACGGAAGTCGAGCAACCGCTCATCAGCGCGGCGCTCGCCGCCACCGGAGGCAACCAGATCAAGGCTGCCGCGCTGCTTGGCCTCAATCGCAACACGCTGCGCAAGAAAATTCGCGAACATGATATCCGCCTGATCCGCTCGCTGGCCTGATTGCGCCTTGATGAGCGAATCGCGGTGCGCAATCCGCCGGGACAAGGCAGGGCGCTTAACCGACGTGAGCGCTCAAAAATTGTCGATCAGAGGGACCGAAGGGGCAAATCTGCCACATTTTTTGCCGATTTGGCTGTCAGCTATGTTCTCAAATTGCAACATTGTTGCTCCCCGTCATCGTCTCGTCGCGTTTTCAGTTTCTCCGTGATGAACGCGCCGCGCGGGCACGACGCGCGACACATCGGCATTGGAAGGTTGAAGCATGAGCTGCGCGTGCCACCAGCGCGGACCGGATGTGCCAGGTCTCGGCCCTGACCTGAACGTGTTTTCGCCCCAGGTGCGAAAGCCGTGCGCGGAGAACGGCGCATGAGCGTTGCGCGCTCGGAAGACCAGGCAGCTGTGCTGCCCGCGGGTGAGCCACGCAAGCGCTCTGGTGTGAGTGGGCGGCGGATCGGCCTCGTTATCGTCTGCTTGGCGCTGCTCTCTGGTTTCTCGACCTATCTCATCCTTACCGGCTTGACGCCGATCGTCCCCACGCACGGGATCGTCGTCAGCATGCTGCTCGCGAACGGCCTGCTGATCTCGGCGATGCTCGCCATGGTCGGCTGGCAGCTTCTTGGGCTGTGGCGCGCGCGCAAGCGACAGGCTGCTGCGGCGCGGCTGCACACGCGGATTGTCGGGCTGTTCAGTGTCATTGCGCTTATGCCGGCGATTCTGCTGGTCATCTTCGCGACGCTGTCGCTCGACCGCGGCCTCGACAACTGGTTCTCGACCCGCATCCAGTCGATCATCGCCAACTCGATCGACGTGGCCAGCGCCTATGTCAACGAACAGGGGCAGGTGATCCGCTCCGACGCGCTTGGCATGGCGCGCGAACTGGAATCCTCGGTGCAACTCCTTACGGAGGACTCGGAGGCGTTCGAGCAGTTTCTGACCGCGCAGGCCGCGCTTCGCGCCATCCCCGTCGCTTACGTCATTAATAAGCAGCGCGAGCCGCTGGCCGAGGCGACCAGCCGGAGCGAGATCGGTTACAGGCGGCCGCCGAGCCAGGCGCTGGACGCCGCCGATGACGGGCGCATTGTCGAACTGGCGCTGCAGTCGGACGGCGCGGTCGGCGCACTGACCAAGATCGCTGGGACCGACGACCGCTATCTTTATGTGATCCGGCCGGTCAACCCCAAGGTGCTCGGCCATCTGCGAACCACACGCGCCAATGCTGCGGAATACAGCCAGCTTGAACAGCGACGCGCGGGCATCCAGGTCGCTTTCGCGGCAATGTTCATCTCGATCTCGCTGACCTTTCTGCTCGCGGCAATCTGGGCGGGTCTGTGGTTCGCGGACCGTCTCGTTGCGCCGATCCGCCAGCTCATCGACGCAGCCTACGCCATCTCGCAGGGCAATCTTGACGTCGCAGTCCCGCCAGCGAGCAAGAAGGAAGATGACGTCGGCAAGCTCAGCACGGCCTTCAACCGCATGACAGCCGATCTGCGCGCGCAGCGCAATGAACTGATCAACGCAAACCTACAGCTCGACGACCGCCGGCGCTTTACCGAGGCGGTGCTGTCAGGCGTGACGGCGGGCGTGATCGGGCTTGAGCGCCGCGGCAAGGTGACGCTTGTGAATCGTTCCGCCCTTGAGCTGTTGCAGACGCAAGAGGACAGTCTCGTCGGCAAGCCGCTTGAAAAGACACTCCCTGAATTCGCCGAACTGATGGGCGAGGCGAAGAAGCAGGGCAAGAAGCCGGTCCAGACGCATATCAAGCTTCTGCGCGAGGATGGCGAGCGCAATTTCGCGGTGCGAGTCACGCGTGAGGCGTCGCGGGACAAGGATTACGGCTTTGTTGTCACCTTCGATGACATTACCGAACTCGTGGTTGCTCAACGCACCTCGGCCTGGGCGGATGTCGCGCGGCGCATCGCCCATGAAATCAAGAACCCGCTGACGCCGATCCAGCTCTCCGC
>CAZNGB010000042.1:0-13930 GCA_964572465.1 uncultured Hyphomicrobiaceae bacterium | reverse complement strand
CTTGTTCGTTTTGGTTGCGGGCTTCTTCGCCGTGGTTGCGCCCGCCTTCGACCTGGCGTCGCTTTTAGCGCCCGCCTTTGCCTTCGCCGGCTTTTTGCCGGTCTTTTCCGCGCGCGCCGCGATCAACTCCACCGCCCGTTCAACGCTTAACGTGTTCGGATCGGCATCCTTGGGCAGCGTCGCGTTGATCTTTCCGTGCTTGACATAGGGGCCGTAGCGCCCATCGCAAACCTGGATCGCGCCGCCGAGCTCAGGATGGTCGCCCAACTCCTTCAGCACGCTCGCGCCGCGTTGGCGGCCCTTCTTCGCCTCCGCCAACAGGCTCACCGCGCGGTTGAGGCCCACCGTGAACACCTCATCGGCGCTATCCAGATTGGCGTATTTGCCCCCGTGCTCGACGAACGGGCCGTAGCGCCCGATCCCCGCCACGATCGGCTTGCCGGTCTCCGGATGCGGACCGACCTCGCGCGGCAGCGCCAGCAAACGCAGCGCCATGTCCAGGTTCACCTGTGCGGGTTCGATGCCCTTCGGCACCGAGGCGCGCTTGGGCTTTTCGCCGTTCTGTGCCTCGCCGAGCTGGACGTAAGGCCCAAAGCGCCCATTGCGCAGCGTGACCATCTCGCCTGTTTCCGGATCGACGCCAAGCTCCACATTGTCCGGCGTCGCAGCCTGTTCGCCGTCCTCGCCGAGCTTGCCGAGCTGGCGGGTGAAGCGGCATTCGGGATAATTCGAGCAACCGATGAATGCGCCGAACTTGCCGACCTTCAGGCTCAGCCGGCCATCGTCGCAGGACGGGCAGGCGCGGGGGTCGGTGCCGTCGCCTGCATCGGGAAAGACATGCGGCCCAAGGATTTCATTGAGCGCCTCCAGCACTTCGGAGACCCGCAGGTCCTTGATCTCGTCGACCGCGCCGAGAAAATCGCGCCAGAAGTCACGCAGCACCTGCTTCCATTCCAGATCGCCAGCGGAGATGCGGTCGAGCTTTTCCTCCAGATCGGCGGTAAAATCATATTCGACATAGCGCTGGAAAAAGCTCTCCAGGAACGCCGTGACCAGCCGTCCGCGATCCTCTGGCACCAGCCGGTTCTTCTCCAGGCGGACATAATCGCGCTCGCGCAGCACGTTCATGGTGCTGGCAAACGTCGAGGGCCGGCCGATGCCCAGCTCCTCAAGCTTCTTGATCAGCGTAGCCTCGGTGAAGCGCGGGGGCGGCTCGGTGAAATGCTGCTTCGGCTCGATGGCCTTGGCCTTGACCGCTTCGCCCTCGGCGAGCGCGGGCAGGCGCGCGCCGTCCTCATCCTTGTCGTCGTCGCGGCCCTCTTCGTAGAGCTTCAGGAAGCCGTCGAAGGTGATGACCTGCCCGGTGGCGCGGAAGGTATAGCGCATGCCGTCCTTGCCGTCGGTGTCGATATCGACGGTGGTGCGGTCCACCTCCGCGCTGGCCATCTGGCTGGCAACCGCGCGCTGCCAGATCAGCTTGTAGAGCTTGAACTCATCATCCTTGAGATAGCGCTTGAGACGATCAGGCGCGCGGCCATAGTCGGTCGGGCGGACAGCTTCGTGGGCCTCCTGGGCGTTCTTGGCCTTTGTCTTGTAGGCGCGCGGTTTGTCGGGCAGATAAGTGCTGCCAAAGTCGCTGCCGATCACTTGCCGGCACTGCGTCAGCGCCTCCGGCGCGATCTGCACGCCGTCGGTCCGCATATATGTGATCAGGCCGACTGTTTCGCCGCCGAGGTCTACGCCTTCATACAGCTTCTGCGCGATTTGCATGGTCCGGCTCGGCGAAAACCGCAGCTTGCGCGAGGCCTCCTGTTGCAGCGTCGAGGTGGTGAACGGCGGGGCCGGGTTGCGCTTGCTCGCCTTTCGCTCGACGCTGATTACACTGAAGCTGCCGCCGGTTACAGCGTCGCGTATTGCAGTGGCCTCGGCCTCATTCGGCACATCGAACTTGCCAAGCTTCTTCCCGCTGCGTGCATGCAGCCGGGCCGTGAACTCTTCTCCCGCGGTGTTCGCCATCGCGGCATTGATCGTCCAGTACTCCTGGCTCTTGAAGGATTCGATCTCCATCTCGCGATCGCAGACGATGCGCAGCGCAACCGACTGCACCCGCCCGGCCGAGCGCGCACCTGGCAGCTTGCGCCAAAGCACCGGCGACAGCGTAAAGCCAACAAGGTAATCCAGCGCTCGACGCGCCAGATAGGCCTCCACGAGCGGCGAATCGATGTCGCGCGGCTGCGACAGCGCCTGCCGTACGGCGTCTTTCGTCACCGCATTGAACGCCACGCGCTCAACCTTGACGCCTTTTAGCGCCTTTTTCTCCTCCAGAATGCGCAGCAGGTGCCAGGAGATCGCCTCGCCCTCACGATCCGGGTCGGTGGCGAGGATCAGCCGGTCCGCCTTTTTCACTTCGCTCACGATCTCGCGGATCACCTTGGTCGAATCCGGTGAGACGCGCCAATGCATCGCGAAATCCTTGTCCGGCTCCACCGAGCCGTCCTTCGCGGGCAGATCGCTGACATGCCCATAGGACGCGATCACCTTGTAATCCCGGCCCAGGTACTTGTTGATGGTTTTCGCCTTCGCAGCGGACTCGACGATGACAACGTTCATCAATGCGCTCGTATTTCGGCCTTTTCGGCGTTGCGTGCGACGCGGTTGGCGCCGCGCGATCCCGAGGAAGAACTGTGGATTTTTTGCCAGCCTGTCAATTCAATGTCACTGATTGCGCGAGTTGCCTTGTCACCAACAACCTTGACGTGTATTCTGGTTTCCACGAGGTGATCGTTGGCATTAACAAATCCTTTAAGACGACGGGAGCACACAATGAGCCGCTCTACACTGAACGTGGCGCGCGATCAAGATGAGCAGACCCTTGAGCCTGAGCAGAAACTGACAGAAGCCATCTCAAGGCTGAATAAACATGCTGCGAATGCAGACGTAGCAATTTACGACGAACAGCAATGCTCCCAATACATTTGCGACCTTCTGGCAGAACTGAGCACGATTGCCTCGAATGCAAATCTTGTCTTCCTCACCTACCTGATTGACGTGGCGCACGAGGAAGCTCGTATTCAAGCTCAGAACCGCGATCAATCACGACTATAATATTTCTGGAGAAAGACGACGATCCTTTGGCAGCAGCACCACCTCTCAGGTATGGTTCAGCGAACCGAACCTGCAACCTGAAGCTGCATCTCATGCACGCGATGTGTGAATCGTTCAGCTCACTGCAACCTTGACGGCGTCTTGCGTCCGTGTCAACGCGCGGATCAGACGTCGGTGCTGCCGCCAGATCTCGACGCACCGATACGTTTGATCTCCCACTCCAGGCGCAAACCGCTGGTCGCCTCTACGCGTTCACGGATCGTTTCGCCCAAACCCTCGATATCACTGGCCGTTGCCGCGCCGTCATTTATCAGAAAGTTGCAGTGAAGTTCAGACACATGCGCGCCGCCGACCCGCAAGCCTCGGCATCCCGCCGCGTCAACAAGCCGCCACGCGCTATGGCCCGGCGGATTCTTGAATGTCGAGCCGCCCGTGCGCGCCTTGGTCGGCTGGTGTTCCTCGCGATACTCAGCAACCTCTTGCATCGCCTTTTCGATCTCTGCGCGCGCCCCCGGCTCACCCTGATAGGTCGCCTGGGTGAAGATGAAATCCGCCGGCGCCCCGCAATGGCGATAGCCGTAGCCGAGTTCATCCACGCCGATCACATGAAGCTGTCCGCGCCGATCAACCGCGCGCGCGTCGATCAGCACATCGCGCGTCTCGGTCCCGTGAGCGCCAGCGTTCATCCGCAGCGCACCGCCGATTGAGCCGGGAATCCCGCGATAAAACGCCAGACGATCGATCTCCGCTTTCGCGGCCGCCTGTGCCAGTCGTACATCCGGCACTGCTGTGCCGCAGCGGATGCGCGCGTCGTCCAGCGCATCGATCTCACTGAAGCCGCGCCCGAGCCGGATCACCACGCCGGGCACACCGCCATCGCGCACAAGCAGGTTGGAGCCTACGCCGACGACCGTGACCGGCACCTCGCCGGGTGTGCCCTGTAAAAAGTAGATCAGATCAGCTTCATCCGCTGGCGTGAAAAGCACTTCCGCCGGCCCCCCGACACGGAACCAGGTGATCTCAGCCATGCTGACGCCCGCACGCAAACGCCCGCGCAAGCCGGGCAACGCTTCGGCCAGTTCGGCGGCCAGCCCGCTCAGCTTCGCTGCTGCTGTGGCGGTCTCAGCCGTCATGCGCTACTCCGCCGCGCCAGCGCGAGCAACCTGCCTCGCGGTCAACGCGCGCAACTGCTCCGGCAGCGCTTTCGCCCAGTTTGTGATGTTCCCCGCGCCGAGCCCGATGACCAGATCACCGGGGCGCGCAAGCTCCGCGATAGTTGGGGCCAGCGCCTCTTCGCCGTCGATCTCCAGCGCATGGCCGTGGCCACATGCGCGCACGCGCTCCAGCAGTGTACGATGGTCGATGCCATTTCCGGTTTCGCCAGCGGCATAGACCGGCGTTATGATCGCAATGTCTGCATCCACGAAGGAATCAGCAAATGCGTCAAGCAGCCCACTCAGACGGGAATAGCGATGCGGCTGCATGACCGCGATCACGCGCCCGCGCGTCGTGCGCCGCGCCGCTTTCAGGACAGCAGCGATCTCCACAGGGTGGTGCGCGTAGTCGTCATAGACCGAAACGCCGTTCCACTCTCCGACGGGCGTGAAGCGCCGCGCCACGCCGCAGAAGCTGCGTAGTCCTTCTTCGATGGCCTCATCACGCAGGCCAATTTCGGTCATCACTGCGATGGCCGCGAGCGCGTTCAGCGCATTGTATTCGCCAGGAATCGGTAGCCGGAGCCCCTCCAGCAGCCGCGCGCCGCCGCGCACCCGCTCGCTCAGCCGCGCATCGAACATCACCCCGCCACCGATCTCGCGAACCTGCTCAAGCCGCAAATCGGCATCTGGCGCATGGCCGTACCGCAGAAGCCGCCGCCCCCCGAAATGCGGCCCCAACTCGTCCAGCATCTGGCGCACCACCGGATGGTCGACCCCGGCCACAACCGCCCCATAATAGGGGATCTGCTCGAAAAAACGCCGGAATGCGCCGTGCAGCGCGCGCTCCGAGCCGTAAAAATCCATGTGTTCCGGGTCGATGTTGGTGACCACACCGATACGCACCGGCAGCTTCACGAATGTGGCGTCCGACTCGTCGGCCTCGACCACCATCCACTCACCCGCACCGGCGCGTGCGTTCGACCCCCAGGCATTCAGGATGCCGCCGTTCAGGATCGTCGGGTCGCAGCCAGCATGCGTCATGGCCCACGAGATCAGCGAGGTCGTGGTTGTCTTGCCGTGCGTTCCGGTCACGGCGATGGCCCGATGCCCGCGCATCAACTCGCCCAGCATCTCAGCCCGGGCGATGACCGGCAGGCCGCGCGCCCGCGCGCCATCAAGCTCCGGGTTGCCCGGCTTGATCGCGGTCGAAACGATCACATGCGTCGCGCCGTCGAGATTGGCGTCGTCGTGCCCAATGAACACGCGCATCCCCTGATCGCGCAGCCGCTCGGCATTGGCGCTGTTGTTCTGATCGCTGCCCTGCACCGCATAGCCGCGGGCGCGCATAACTTCCGCGATCGCGCTCATACCGATGCCGCCAATACCGACGATGTGATAGAGCTCGCGCCGAGCGTCCTCATCCATTTGCTTCAAGTCCCCCCGTCACGACTGAGAATTTCGGCCCTCTCCTGTTCTTCGATCTGGGCTTGTTCGTCAGAGGGCTTTTGCTCGATAACGCTTTCCACGACGTCGGCCAGCCGTTCCACCGCGTCGTACCGCGCCATCGATTTCGCCGCCGAGGCCGCCCGGATCAGGCTGCCGGGTTCCTCGAACAGCCGACGGACCACGCCCGCGAAGCGTTCCGGCGTCATGGCGCCTTCTTCATAGCACCAGCCACCGCCGCCGCGCTCAAAGCGCATCGCATTTTCGTACTGGTCGTTATCAAGCGAATGTGGCAGCGGCACGAGAACCGCCGGGCGGCCGATACAACATAACTCTGCCACCGTTGTCGCGCCGGAGCGCGAGACCACCAGATGCGAAGTGGCCATCCGCTCGGGCAAGTCGTCGAAAAACGTCGCGAGTTCCGCCGCCACGCCGGCGCGTTCATAGGCGTCGAAGACGTTCTCGATGTCCTCCTCGCGGCATTGCTGGACCACCAGCAGCCGGTCGCGCACGTGTTCGGGCAGCAGATAAAGCGCGGCGGGCATGATCTGTGCGAAGAAGCGCGCCCCCTGGCTGCCGCCGAACACAAGCAGGTTGAGCTGACCGTCGGGCGAAGGCGCGTTATAGACCTGCGTGCGCATATTGAGGACCGCCCGGCGCAGGGGCGTGCCGGTCAGATACGCCTTGTGCAGCAGCTTGCCCTCCAGGAACTTGGTGTCCTCAAAGGAATATGCCACCGCGCGCACCATCGGACCCAGAAGCCGATTGGCCCGGCCCATCACTGCGTTCTGCTCATGCGTAAGTGTAGGAATGCCCCGCGTCAGCGCTGCGAGCATCGGCGGGATCGTGGGGTAGCCGCCGAAGCCGATCACCGCCTTGGGCTTGATTTCCCCGAGGATGCGATAGGCCATGTGAAAGCCGCTAGAGAGTTTCGCAACCGTTTTGGTCGCCTCCAGCGGCGAACGGCCCTTGAAGGTCGCCGCGTTCACGCGATAAACCTCGCGCGCCGGGAAGTCGGTATCGAACTTGCTCGTGCGCGTGTCGGTGATCAGGTCAATCGCGTAGCCGCGCCAACTCAACTCCTGCGCCAGTGATTTGGCTGGAAAAAGATGTCCGCCCGTGCCCCCGGCGGTCATCACGATCGAAGGTCGCGTCACGTTCTCATCTCCCGTGGCGAGGCGGCCATCCGCGCCGCTGACATATCGGCCGCACGATCCGGCCAAGATAAGGCCTCGGTATTCGGTCTGCGCCGAGAAAGCGCGATAATCATGCCTGTCACCACGGCCATCGAGACCAATGATGAGCCCCCATAGGAGATGAAAGGCAGCGTCATCCCCTTCGCCGGTAGCAGGTTGACATTAACTGCCATATTAATGAGAGCTTGAAAACCAAACAGCATCGAGAGGCCACTTATCGCCACGCGGATGAACCGGCTTTGCTGTTTCAGTGCGGCTGCGGCCGCGCGCAGCGTGACAAAGCCATAGACCACGACAAGCAACAGGCACGCTGCAATTCCAAGCTCTTCGGCGATGACAGCGAAGATGTAGTCGTTATGCGAATCAGGCAGGCGCACTTTCAATATGCCCTCGCCGGGACCGCGACCAAACCACCCACCTTGGGAAAACGCCGAAAGTGCGATCGCGGTCTGATCGCTCACGGCATCGCCCCAACCCATGAACGCGTTGATTCGTTCTGCAGCGTGGGGGATCGTGAAGTAAATCGCCACCAGAGCGGCCGCGCCCGCAACCGCGATCGCCAGCATCCAGCGCAGCGGATATCCCGCTGTCAGAAACATGCCCGTCCACACCAGCGCGATCAGCGCGATCTGACCGATATCGGGCTGCAACGCCAAAAGCCCGGCGGTTACCAGGATAAGCGCGAGCGCGAACTCTGTTGCCGGAACATCGCCGCGTTGTGCGCCCTCGGACAGCAGCCAGGCGCTGATGACAACGAAGCCAGGCTTGACGATCTCGGAGGGCTGGAAGGCAAAGCCAGCAAATTGCACCCATCGCACCGCACCGTTCAACTCCACGCCCTGGTAAAGCGCAACGACCATGAGTGCCAGCCCGGCGAGGCACAGGGCCAGCCCAAGCCGGCGCACAGCGCGCGGCCCCAGCATCGACACGGAAACAAGTACAGCAAGCGCGACAACGACGAACAGGGCATGACGCTCGACAAAAAAGAAATCCGGCAGTCCCAGACGAACCGCCGCTGGCGGCCCGGCCCCGAAGGCCATGACCATACCTGCGAGCATGAGAAACAACACGGCTGCAAGCAGCCTGTGGTCGATGGAAAACCACCAATCCGACAACACGCTGCGTTCGGCGCGCGACAGCCTCATGCGGCGATCGCCTCACGCATCAAGACGCCCTCATGCGCGGCCACGAGACGTCGGAACGTTTCGCCGCGCTCGGCAAAATTGGGGAACTGGTCGTAAGAGGCGCAAGCCGGCGACAGCAGCACGACCGGCGCTAGCGCGCCTGAGCGCAGAGCGTCTCGCGAGGCCGCGGCGACCGCACTCTCCAGCGTGCCGCAGTGTTCATAAGCTACGCGGCCATCAAGCTGCCCGGCGAAATCTTCAGCGGCCTCACCAATCAGATAGGCTTTCGAGACGCGCGGATAATATGCCTCTAGCCCGGCCAGACCGCCCTCTTTCGCCCGTCCGCCGACGATCCAGAACACAGGGTCAAAACAGGCCAGCGCGCGGGCCGCGGCGTCCGCGTTGGTGCCCTTGCTATCGTTGATGAACGCGACTCGACCGAGCCGGCCGACTTCTTCCATGCGGTGCGCCAGGCCAGGGAAGCTGCGCAACCCTGCGATGATGTCCTCGCGCGACAGGCCAAGCGCGCGCGCCGCAGCGAAGGCCGCTGCCGCATTCTCCCAGTTGTGCGCACCACGCAGGGCCGGGATGCCGCGCACGCTGATCGGGGCCTCGACCATGCCGTCGCGCGCCTCGAACAGCAGCCCGTCGCGTGCATATACGCCATCCCCGACCGGCCCAGCCGTCGAGACCGTCAGCCGCGACGCCGCGAACGGCCAGCGCTCGGCGAGCCCGCGCGTCAAGTCGCTGTCGATGCCGATCACGCCGCACTGTTTTGCTCCGAGGCCGTCGAATATTCGCGCCTTGATCGCCGCGTAGTTCTCCAACGTGCCATGCCGGTCCAGATGATCGGCCTGCACGTTCAGCAGCACCGAAACATCGGCGTCGAGGCCAGGTGTCAGGTCAATCTGGAAGGAGGAGTATTCGAGCACATAGTGCCGATCCGGCGCGAACGCCGGCAGATCGAGCACCGCCTTGCCGATATTGCCGCCCAGAGCGGTATCGCGTCCGGCGCTTTCCAGCAGATGCGCGGTGAGCGCAGATGTGGTCGATTTACCGTTGGTGCCGGTGATTGCGACGACCTTGCCGGGCATCCCGAGTTGACGGCGCTCGCGGCAGAACAGTTCGGTGTCGCCGATGATCTCCACTCCGGCGGCGCGGGCGCGCGCCACGATCGCGTGCGGCTGCGGGTGCGTGAGCGGCACGCCGGGCGACAGCACCAGCGCGTGCAAGCCGGACCAGTCCCACGCATCTGGCGGCGCGATCGACGCGCCCAGCTGCTCTGCCTTGGCCCGCGCGGCATCGTTATCGTCCCATGCCACCACATTTGCGCCGCCCAAGCGCAGCGCGCGCGCCGTCGCAATGCCGGACAGCCCAAGGCCGAACACCGCGAGCTTCTGATCTGCGCAAGCCGTTATGGGAATCATGGTCATATCCTAACGTAGTTTGAGCGTGGACAGCCCGATCAGCGCCAGTACCACCGAGATGATCCAGAACCGGACGACGACCGTGGCTTCCGCCCATCCTTTCTGCTCGAAATGGTGGTGCAGCGGAGCCATACGGAACACGCGCTTGCCGGTCAGCTTGTAGGACAGCACCTGCACGATGACCGACAGCGTCTCTAGCACGAACAGCCCGCCGATGATCGCCAGCACGATCTCGTGCTTGGTCGCCACGGCGATCGCGCCGAGCGCGCCGCCCAGCGCCAGCGAGCCGGTATCGCCCATGAAGATCATCGCCGGCGGCGCATTGAACCACAGGAAACCGAGCCCCGCGCCCACCAGCGCCCCGCACACCACAGCAAGCTCGCCCGTACCGGGTACAAAATGAATTTGAAGATAATCGGCAAATATTGCGTTACCGACCAGATAGGAAATCATTCCGAACGCGCCGGCCGCGATCATCACCGGCACGATTGCCAACCCGTCAAGCCCGTCTGTCAGGTTCACCGCGTTACCTGCACCCGCGATCACGAACACGCCGAGCACGATGAACAACGGGCCCAGATCAATCAGCACATCCTTGAAGAACGGGACCGCGAGGGAACTTGAAAAGCCGGCCTCGCCGATCATCATGATCGAATAGGTTGCGATACCTGCGATCAACAGCTCCAGCACCAGCTTGATCCGGCCCGAAAAGCCGCCGGTAGACCGCTTGGTGACCTTGAGAAAATCATCGATGAAACCGATTGTTCCGAAGGCAAGGGTCACCGCGAGAACGATCCAGACATATTTGTTCGAAAGGTTGGCCCACAGGATGGTCGCCACGCCCACGCCCAGCAGGATCATCAGCCCGCCCATGGTCGGCGTACCCTGCTTGGTCAGCAGATGCCCTTGGGGTCCGTCAGCGCGGATCGGCTGCCCGCGGCCCTGGCGCAGGCGCAGCAGGTTGATGAGGCCGGGGCCGAACAGGAACACCACCAGTAGCGCAGTCATGATCGCCCCGCCGGTGCGGAAGGTGATGTAGCGGAAAACGTTGAGAAACGGGAACTGATCGCTCAGTTCGACAAATAGATAAAACATCGTTCCCCGTCGACGCCTTTGCAGGCGCAGTCCCAATTCCTGGCGGCTCCCGCGCCGTTTACATTGGCGGGCTCACCGTCCGCGCCTCTTGATCCAGCACCTGGCACACCGCCTCCATGTCGGAGAAAGGATAAGTGTGACCGTTCACGATTTGCCCGGTCTCATGACCCTTGCCAGCGATCAGCAGCACATCATCGCGGCCCAGCTCGGCAATGGCCGTCGCGATGGCCTCGCGCCGGCAGGGTATGTCCCGGGCATCTGGGGCTGACCGGATAATTTCCTGCCTTATCATGGCCGCGTCCTCACCGCGCGGGTTATCGTCGGTGACGTAGACTCTTTCAGCCAGTTGTTGCGCGATCGCCCCCATCTCCGCGCGCTTTCCCCGGTCGCGCTCGCCGCCGCAGCCGAAGACGACCGCAACCTTGCCGCGCGCGAACGGCCGCAATGCGCGCAGGGCAGAGTTGAGCGCGTCGGGGGTGTGCGCATAGTCGATGAAAATACCGCCACCCGAGGGCGCATGACCCGCAAGCTCCATGCGGCCGCGCGCGCCGCGCAGCGCCGTCAGCGCGGGGAACACGGCATCAGGCGCGCTGCCGGTCGCAAGCGCGATACCGGCTGCGATGGCCGCGTTGGAGACCTGAAATGAGCCAGTCAGCGGGAGCGTCACCGCATAACGTGCGCCATCATGCATGAAATCGACGCGCTGGCCGAACCCATCGGGCGTCGGCCGCGACACCCGGATCGCCTCGCCTTCGCGCCCAACGGTCCAGACCTGATGCCCATGCGCGCGAGCAATCTCGGCGACGCGCACGCCTTCTGGCCGGTCGATGTCGATCACTGCCGGAGCGCCCTCAGGCAAGACGCACTCAAACAGGCGCATCTTGGCGGCGAAATAGCTCTCGAAACTCGGGTGATAGTCGAGGTGGTCGCGAGAGATATTGGTAAATGCGGCCGCGCTCAGACGCACCCCGTCGAGCCGGCGCTGGGCAAGGCCGTGGCTGGAGGCTTCGATCGCGGCATGGCTGACGCCCTCGCCCGCGATACCATCGAGGATGCGATGCAGCTCAACCGGCTCGGGCGTGGTGTGCCGTAGTGGCCGCGTCTCGCCATCGACGTGGACGCCCAGTGTGCCAATGCTTGCCGCGCTCAAGCCCTGGGTCCGCCATATCTGATAGAGGAACGAGGCGACCGAGGTCTTGCCGTTCGTGCCGGTCACCGCCGCCACTGTTTCTGGCTGTCGCGCATAGAAAGTTGCGGCCATCCGCGCAAGCCGCCGGCGCGGGTCCACATCGCGGATGACGGCCACCCCATCAGGCACAGGCGCATCAGGCGCGGCCAACACGGCGACCGCACCGGCCGCCAGCGCCGCG
Source organism: uncultured Hyphomicrobiaceae bacterium (assembly GCA_964572465.1). GTDB lineage: Bacteria > Pseudomonadota > Alphaproteobacteria > Rhizobiales > Rhodomicrobiaceae > Dichotomicrobium. The sequence continues at coordinate 2,013 of CAZNGB010000042.1, read as the reverse complement.
GGAATAAACTGCGCGCCATCCACCACCGTGCCAGGGAGCGCAGCAAATACGAACCCTGGCCGGACCTCGCGGCTGTCAGCCGTGATGCCGGAAATATCTGCATTGGCGGAGACGCCGGAAGCGACGCCGCCTGCCAGAACGCTCAGCTTCATGTTGGTCAGGCCTCGCCGGAAGCCGCTTCACCATCGCAGTCTTCCGGTTAATAGGCGGTGCCGGCGACTTCGTCAAACGCGCGTTCGGGCGTGACGCCGAGGATCGGAGCTGCGCGTTTCACGACCGCCGCAACAGTCGGCACCGCATTCCACGCCGCTTCTGTCCGCCGATGCGCCGCCTTTGTCGGCTTGGGTTCGTCCACCATCACCAAAACCAGATATTGTGGATCGTCCATCGGAAACGCGGCAAAAAATGTACTGATGACTTTTTCTCGCGAATAACCCCCGGCGATCGGTTTGTTGGCCGTGCCGGTCTTGCCGCCCAGGCGGTAGCCCGCGACCTGCCCTCTGCGGCCCGTGCCCTCGACCACGTTGCGGCGCAACAGCCGGCGCATCGCGTCGCTGGTGCTGGAGCGCAGTACCTTTTCGGCCAGCCGGCGGCCCTCGCTGCGGCTGCGCTTCAAGAAGGTGGGGGGAACAAGATAGCCGCCATTAACGAGCGCCGCGCCGGCGGCCGCGAAATTGAGCGGCGCGACCGCGACGCCGTGGCCGTAGGAAACCGTGACCGTGGTGGACTCGCGCCATCTGCCGGGGAGCTGCGGTTTGGCGGTGCGCGGCAGTTCGGTCTTGAGCGGCGCGAACAGGCCGAGGCGTTCAAGGAATTCGCGCTGGCGGTAGCCGCCGACATCGAGCGCAATACGCGCCGCGCCGGTGTTCGACGAGCGGATGAAGATTTCCGGCACGCTGGCGTAGGTCTCTTTCGCGTATTTATCTACAATCCGGAAGCCGCCCGCATTCACCGGCTTCTTGATGTTATAGCGGTCCTCCAGCGTGATGATGCCGTTGTCAAGCGCCATCGCCACGGTAAACGCCTTGAACACCGAGCCCATCTCATAAGTATCGGCCACCAGCCGGTTCTGGCGGTGGGGCTTGAGCGCGTCCTCGCGGTGGTTCGGGTCATAATCTGGCAGCGAGGCCATCGCCAGCACCTCGCCGCTGTGCACATCCATGACCAGTCCGGCAACCGCCTTGGCTTCATAGTGATCGTGCGCGCGGCGCAGCTCTTCGCGCAGGATATGCTGCACGCCCAGATCAAGCGCCAGCCGCACACTAGGCCGCTCATCAGGCGTTGGCGCTGGCTCAGCAATTCCGTCCGCATCGTCGATATACTGCTCGATACCGGCGATGCCGCGATTATCGACATTGGTATGGCCCAGCACATGCACGCCAGTCGGCCCTGAGGGATAAACGCGCTGATGTGCGCTGAACAGCCCGACGCCGGGCAGCCCGAGCCGGTGGACCGCTTGCGCCTGTTTCGGGGTCAGCCCGCGATAGAGCCAGGTAAATCGGGCCGTGCCTGAAAGCCGCTCGCGAAGTGCGGCAGCGTCGCGATCCGGCAAGACACGGGCGAGCCGTTCGGCTGCGTTATCGACATCGACAACCCGCGCAGGATCGCCGTAAGCCCAGTAGACCTGCAAATCCGTGGCAAGTATCCGCCCATTGCGATCGACAAGGTCGGGACGCGATATCGAGCGCGGCGCATCCGTCTGCGCAACCGCGATCCGCGGCGCATCCTCAGGTCCGATACCCAGCGAGACGAGCCGGGCGGCCAGCCCCATGAAGCAAACGAAAAGCGCGCATACCACCATGCCAATGCGCACTGCGTCTGGACGTCCGCCAGGCCGACGCGATGGCTGCACGCTCATGGTCGCTCTCCATGCGCCCGCGCAGCCGGCGGCCCGGCGAATTCATCAAGAGACTTGATCTGCGCGGGTTTGACAGGCTCAAGACCCAGGCCCTCGCCGCCGATCTTCTCCAGCCGCTCGGGGCGCGTCAGATAAGTCCATTCCGCACGCAGCAC
>CAZNGB010000041.1:0-14485 GCA_964572465.1 uncultured Hyphomicrobiaceae bacterium | reverse complement strand
GCGCAGGTGTCGGGAAGCCAGTCCAGCGTGGCCGCGGTTTGCGTCGTCAACCGCACGCAATCAGGCACCTGCGCGTGGCGGTTGGCGTAGTCGGTACAGCGGCAAGCACCGATATCCAGCAACCTGCATGCCAGCCGCGTGTCGATGCGCGCGCCCGTGTCAACATCCTCCAGCTTGATCAGACAGCAGCGCCCACAACCGTCGCACAGGGCTTCCCACTGCGCATCCGTCAGCTCTTCAAGCGTCTTGGTCTCCCAGAATGGCCCGTCCACGATCGCTCGATCCTCGCGCATGCGGCCTTAAAGCGGGGATGCCCGCAGATCGGCCTTTTGTTTACCAGACCCATTACAGTATAAAGCAGGCAAGGCACTCGCAAACAGCAACTGGACCGCAAGCCCGTGCGCGACTGGATTTTCAAACCGAACCGCCGCAACCGCCTCGTCGACTGGTGGGCACTCGATGCCTGGGTCGATTCGAGCATCTATGCGCTGTGGGTCAAACTCAAAGATGTCTGGGCGGCTTATTCGAACTTCTTCGGCCGCTTCCACGTCTCCGGAATGCGTAAGGTCGCGGCTGAAATCGCATCCGAAAGCGCAACGCTCGCCGTGCTTGGCCTGGCGGCGCTGCTGTCGCTTGCGATCCCTGCGATCGAGGCGACCAACAAAGCCGGCTGGCGCACCGCGTCGCAATACAGCGTGACGTTCCTCGACCGATACGGAAACGAGATCGGCAAGCGCGGCATCCTGTTCTCGGACGCAGTGCCGCTTGAAGAAATCCCTGACCATCTCATCAAGGCCGTGCTGGCGACCGAGGACAGGCGCTTTTTCGAGCATTTCGGACTGGATGTGGTTGGTACCCTACGCGCGCTACGCGCGAATATCGAGGCGAATAACGTCGTCCAGGGTGGCAGTTCGCTCAGCCAGCAGCTTGCCAAGAACCTGTTTCTGTCTTCCGAGCGCTCGCTGGAACGAAAGATCAATGAGGCATTCCTGGCGCTGTGGCTGGAAGCGCGATTGAGCAAACGCGAAATCCTGAAGCTGTATCTGGACCGCGCCTATCTCGGCGGTGGTGCTTTTGGAGTGGAAGCTGCCTCACAATTCTATTTCGACAAGTCCGTGCGGGAAATCAATCTGGCCGAAGCAGCCATTCTGGCCGGGCTGTTCAAGGCACCGTCGTCTTTCGCGCCGCATAACAATCGCGCGGCCTCGCTCACCCGCGCGAATACGGTGCTGTCAAACATGGTCGATGCCGGCTTCATGACCGAGGGTCAGGTCCATGGGGCTCGGCTCAACCCTGCGCAGGTCGTCGACCGGACGGATTACTCAAGCCCGGACTACTTCCTCGATTACGCATTCGAAGAAGTCCAGCGGCTGATGAGAGGCAAGGATGAATACGTCCTGATTGCACGCACCACAGTCGACCCCGAGTTGCAAAAATTTGCAGACGATGCCGTCACCAGTACGCTCGACCGCTATGCACGTGCGCGCCGTGCGCAGCAAGCAGCTCTGGTCTCGATGGAAACAGACGGCGCGGTGCGCGCGCTGGTCGGAGGGCGCGACTATGGCGACAGCCAGTTCAACCGCGCGACATCGGCCTTGCGCCAGCCAGGCTCCTCCTTCAAGCCATATGTCTACCTGACAGCGCTGGAGCATGGATACTCTCCGCGTTCGCGCGTCGTCGACAGCCCGGTCTATTGCGGACGCTGGTCCCCAAAGAACTATTCCGGCGGCTACAGCGGCGCCATGAGCATGGAGCGCGCCCTCGCCAAGTCCGTCAATACCATCGCCGTGAAACTGTCCCTGAATGTCGGGCGGGACCTGGTGCTGGAGAACATCAATAAAATGGGTATCAAAGGGCCACGCGAGAGTTGCTCGATGGCCCTTGGCGACACCGGCATCACACCGCTTAGCCACACCGCCGGTCATGCACATTTCGCCAACGGCGGCAAACGCGTGCGACCCTACGCCATCACTCAAGTCCGCACGGAGGCAGGCGCGCTGGTCTATGACCGCGAGCGCGACGAGCCTGAACCCGTGCAGATCTTCGACCGCGAGAAGATCGAGCAGCTCAACCAGATGATGCAAAGCGTCGTCACGGCAGGCACCGGCGGCCGCGCGCGGCTCGAATTCACGCATGTCGCTGGCAAAACCGGAACAAGCTCCAGCTATCGTGACGCCTGGTTCCTCGGATATACCGGCAAATATGTCACTGGCGTGTGGTTCGGTAACGATAGTTACCGCCCGATGGGCCGCGTGACGGGCGGCAACCTGCCGGCCATGACCTGGCAACAGTACATGGAAAAGGCCCACGCGAACTATGACATCCCAACAATTCCGGGCCTTGAGCCGCACCCGGTCCAGATCGAAACACGACAACGCCTTGCCGAACTGGAGGCCCGAGACCCGACACTCGGTCGCAACGAACCGGGAACCCGCAGCATGCCGGAACAAACGCGGGCTATGCTGGAAAGCCTGATAGAAATGTTCGATGAGGCAGCCGACACAACACCGGATCGCGAGGCCGAAGTCGAGGGGGAAGCTGGGACGCCAAAACGCGAGGCACGGTTGTAACAGCGCAGGCGCCGCACGCCGTCGAACATGCAAAAGAGCTGAAGCACCGTGAACCTGATCCTCAACTTCGTTGTGTTCACTATCATCGCACTGGTCATAGGACTGGGATCAGCCTGGCACATGGTGAACCAGGGCTCCGCTTTGACAACCGCGCAGCACGGCTCGTGGACGGCCTGGCATTCGGCCGGCGAGCCGGACGCCGACCCCTATACAAAAGCGCGCGTCGCACGCTCTGGGCAGCTCCCGATCGTGTCCACCACAGCCATGGAGTTCTACGCCCGTGTGGATGCCGAAGGCGAGCCGCTGGAATCGCGGTGCCATTACACAGTCCGCATGCCGAGGGTGCCTGCACTGTGGTGGAGTCTCGCGCTCTACAGCGGCGATGGAAACCTGATCGCAAACCCGGCGGACCGACACTCTTTCACCAGTAAGAACGTTTTGCCGGGAAGCGATGGCACATCACGGATCGCTCTCGGGCCCACGCCGCGCGCCGGTTATTGGCTGCCAACTGGCGACGGCCATGACTTGTTGCTGGTGCTGCGCGTGTTTCGGCCGTTTGAAACCGCTGAGCTGGAAAGCGGGCGAATGCCGGTAGATATTTTGCCGCGCATAGAACGGCTGGACTGCGCATGAGAGTATCGTGGACAACCATATTGGCGGGCCTTGTCGCAGCCGGCGTGATTCACATCGTCGCGGTGCTTGGCGCGCCTTATCTCGCGCGACAAGACGCCTGGGGCCGCCTGGCGCAAATTTCCGACCTTAACCAACTCTACGTCATGCCGCCTGGCGCGCCGGAGGTCATCCCGCTACCACTGGCAGCGCCGGATATGGGTTACGCATTCTGCCGCTTTGATCTGAGCAATGGCAACGTTGTCTTCGAATCCAGAATATCTGGACCGGTCTGGAGCGCCGCGATCCACACGCGCCATGGCGAGAACTTCTACGTCATTAGCGGCGCAGATATTCAGCGCGAGCGCATTCGCATGCTGCTGGTCCCACGCGAACGACTGGCAACCGAAGCGAGCGCCGAGCTCACAGTGCGCGGCGAAGAACAGATCATCGTCATCAGCCCCGAGATGCAGGGAACGATCACGGTCCGCGTCCCAAACCCCGACAAGCCATACACACAAAGAACCATTGCCGCGCTTCAGGCTGCGCGCTGCGGCCCTGAACAAGAGATCGACCTCGCGCCCGAGCCCAAGCAAACGCCGCCGGGCTTCCCGCCGCTACCGACACCGCGTGTGCCAGCGATCATGTCGCTCAGCGGCGGCATCATCAATTAGAGCGCTTATGGCAATAGAAGCACGGATTCGCTGGTGGCACATCGCGGGCGCGGTGGCGCTGGTGGCGCTGCTGGACGTCTATGAACTGGCGTTCACCATCCCGACGCTAGCCGGGGTCGCCAACGCGCCGATCTTCGACATGCGCGTCGGCGGCTATGCTCAGGCCGAGGCCGTCGCGTATCTCACCGCGCTGGGCGCAGAAGGGCGCTGGTTCTATCTCACCCGGCATGTGAGCGCTGATACGGCGCTCGCGCTCGTTGAGGCGGCGGCGATCATCCTCATCATCCTGCGCGTCACGCGACCGGGCGCGCGCTTCGCCTTGCCCGTTCCGCGCGTTGCGCGCCGCGCCATGCTCGCCGCGCCGCTGCTCATGCTGCTGTTCGATCTGGGAGAAAACGCGCTGGTCGCGCATATGCTGATCACGGCCGCTCCGGGGCCGACGCAGGTCGCGCTTGCCTCGACGCTGACGCAGGCGAAGTGGGTCGCGATCTCGCTTTCGCTGGCGCTCGCCGTGATGCTACCGCTCACCGCGTGGCTGCGTGGCCGCACACGTGCCGCCTCAGCTCAGTAGTTGCCGAATTCGCGGCCAGCCGGGTCACCCAACTGGACGATCTCGTAACCCAGTTCCTTAATCCTCGTGAGGAGGCTTTCGCCGTGCCCGCGATCCTTTACCTCCGCGACGATGTCGAGGATCGCGCCCTTGACCGGAATGTTCAGAAACATCCGCCGGTGCGTGACTTCCAGGATGTTCGCCTTATGTGCGCCGAAGCAGCTTGTAATCTGCGCCAGCACACCCGGCTGATCGGGGATGATGATCCGAACGGAGATGATCTTGCCGTCGCGCTCCAGTCCACGCACCATCACTGAGGCGAGAATACGCGGGTCGATGTTGCCGCCGCACAGCACAAGCCCGACCTTCCGCCCCTTGAAACGCTCCGGCTGGGTCATCAGCGCCGCGAGGCCGGCCGCGCCTGCGCCCTCGGCCATGGTCTTTTGCTCCATCGCATAAGCGCAGATCGCCTTCTCGATCGACTGCTCCGAGACCAGCAGGATATCCGCGACCAGCGCCTGCACGATCGGCCGGGTATACGCGCCCGGCGCTTTCACGGCGATCCCTTCGGCCAGCGTCGCGCCACCGAACTCCGCCTCCTGCCCGTGGATCGCGCAATACATCGACGGGTAGGCGTCCACCTCGACGCCAACAACCTCGATATCCGGGCGCGCATCCTTGAGCGCAATCGCCGTGCCGGAAATCAGCCCGCCGCCGCCGATCGGCACCACTACGCAGTCAAGGTCCGGCTGATCCTCAAGAATTTCCAGCCCGACAGTCCCCTGCCCCGCGATGATGAGCGGATCGTCATAGGGGTGGACCATGGTCAGACCCTCGTCAGCCGCAATGCGCTCGGTTTCGCCGCGTGCGTCACTGAGCGTCTCACCCGTCAGGACAACGCGCGCGCCGAGCGCCTCGGTGTTGCCAACCTTCACGAAAGGTGTGCCTACCGGCATGATGATCGTCGCCGGGATACCAAGCCGGCGCGCATGAAATGCCACCGCCTGCGCGTGATTACCCGCCGACATGGTGATCACACCGCGCGCGCGTTGCTCATCGCTGAGCGACATCATTTTGACCAGCGCGCCGCGATCCTTGAACGAACCGGTCGCCTGGAGATTTTCGTATTTGATGAAGATATTGGCGCCGGTGCCATCAGAAAGCCGAGGCGCGGCGATCATCGGCGTGCGCAGCACGTTGCCCTGCAGGATTTCGCGGGCCGCGCGAATATCCGCGACCGTCACGGCGATATCTCCAGCGGTTGCCACGTCTGCCATGGCCGCTTCTCCCGGCGGATTGTGAGCGTGTCTCAGGCCACGCCGCCGCGCTCGCGCAGCATCTCCGCCACGTCATGGGCGAAGTAGGTCAGGATGCCGCTCGCCCCGGCGCGCTTGAACGCGAGTAGGCTCTCGACCATCACGCGGTCCTTGTCGAGCCAGCCGTTCTCGGCCGCCGCCATCATCATCGCGTATTCACCCGAGACCTGATAAGCGAAGGTCGGCACGCCAAAGGTTTCATGGACCCGCCGCACGATATCGAGGTAGGGCATCCCCGGCTTGACCATGACCATGTCCGCGCCCTCGGCAATATCGAGTTCGACCTCGCGCAGCGCCTCGTCTGTATTGGCCGGGTCCATCTGGTAGGTACGCTTATCGCCCTTGAGCGTGCCGGACGAGCCGACCGCGTCCCGAAACGGGCCGTAGAATGCGGAGGCGTATTTCGCTGCATAGGACATGATCATCGCATGGGTGAGGCCAGCATCCTCCAACGCCTGGCGGATCGCGCCGATGCGCCCGTCCATCATATCGGATGGCGCGATGACATCGCAGCCCGCCTCTGCCTGAACCAGCGCTTGGCTGATCAGCGTTTCGATGGTGAGATCGTTCACGATCTCCGCGCCGCGCATGATGCCGTCATGGCCGTGGCTGGTGTAGGGGTCGAGGGCGACGTCGCAAATCACGCCCATCTCTGGCACGGCCTGCTTGATCGCGCGCACGGCTCGACACACCAGGTTCTCCGGGTTGACCGCCTCGCTTGCGGCGTCGTCGCGCAAGGCCGCGTCGGTATTCGGGAACAGCGCCACCGCTGGAATACCAAGCGACGCCGCGCTTTCGACCATGCGCACGACCTCGTCGATGCTGCGCCGCGCGACGCCTGGCATGGACGGGACGGGGTCGGTGCGGTTCTCACCGTCTATCACGAATAGCGGCCAGATGAGGTCTGCGGATGTCAGAACGTTCTCGCGCACCAGCCGGCGCGACCAGTCCGCCTGGCGGGGGCGGCGCATCCGCGTGGCCGGAAAGCCGGAAGCCGGCATGTCTGGCGTGCGCCCGCGCGCTGGAGCGACGGTTTTAAGCGCAGTCGAGACTTTGTCATGCATGATGAACACTTCTGCGTGTTGGGCTCGATTGACGTGAGATCAATTTACCTAGCAGCTTGCCAGTCCGCGCGCAAACCAAGATGCGACAAAGCGCCTCGCGCATTTCAGCCAATGATGAACACGACCAGTTCTTTCGGGCCGTGCGCCCCCTTGATGAGCGTTTGCTCGATATCCGCCGTGCGTGACGGCGCCGAGATCATGTTGACGGTACGTGGCAGGCGACGGCGGCCATATTGGGCGCGCAGACGGCTCCACGCCTTTTCATACGACCCGACGATAGCCTCACGCTGGATCGCGATCATGTGCAACTCCGGCAGGAAGTTGAGCGTCGACGGGTTGTCGGCCCCGGAGGTGAGGAACAGCGTGCCGGTCTCCGCTGCCCCTGCCAGCGCGCGGCTCAAGCTTGCGAAATCGTCCGGTTGCGCCGGGCCGGTCAGCCGCTCCAGCGCGCTGTCGCTGCTCCACGGCATCTGCTCGAACATATCGTCCGCCCCGGTGCGCACCCTCTGGGGCAGATTGCGCCGCAGCAACTCCTGCGCGACGGCCGCGGGCAAGTCAGTCGGCGCGCTGAGTTCTTTCACTTCGGCGTTTTGCCGCTCCAGCATCGCGACGAAGCGCTCAACCAATTCGCCCGCATTGCCTCGTGCACGCTGCGGAAGCGGCCCCGCCTCCGGCTGCTCCAGCCTGGCGCGCACGCGCCCGCGCCGCCCTGCCTCATCGCCGCGCACATTGAGCGCCGTGCGGATCGCGCCCAGTATATGTTCGCGGGATCCGTCTCCCATCAGCGTTTGCCCCGCGCACGCGCCTTGCGCTCACGCCGCTGATGCGCCCGCCACTGGGCCTGAAACGTGCCGCCGGAAGGCGCAGGCAGGTCGCGATGCGCCGTCCAGCCGCGCGCCAGCGGCAACCAGGAGAACCGGCCACGCTTTCCGGCGAGCCGCGCCATCACCGTAATCGCCGGGCGCGCGAGCAGCCCATAGAGCCGCGGACGCTGGGCAAAGAATGCCCAACCCTTGAGTGCAATGCGCGGGAACAGCCCTGTCCCGCCAGCATCATATTCGCGCTCGCGCCAATGACGCATCATCTTCGGCAGCGGGATGCGAACCGGGCACACCTCTTCGCAGCGCCCGCAGAAGGTTGAGGCGTTCGGCAAATGTCCGGCCTCATGAACGCCGATCAACGAGGGCGTCAGCACCGCCCCCATCGGCCCGGGATAAACCCAGCCATAGGCATGGCCGCCGACCGCATTATAGATCGGACAGTGGTTCAGGCACGCACCGCAGCGGATGCAGCGCAACATCTCCTGAAATACCGTCCCCAGCATCTCGGTGCGGCCATTATCGACCAGCACAACGTGAAACTCCTCAGGCCCGTCGGGGTCACCGCGCCGGCGTGCGCCGGTAGAAAGCGTTGTATAGGCCGTGATGTCCTGGCCGGTCGCCGAGCGCGACAACACGCGCAAGAGCGTGTTCAGGTCCTCCAGCGTCGGCACGCACTTCTCGATGCTCGCAACCACTATATGAACGCGCGGCAAAAGTTGGGTCAGGTCGCCGTTGCCTTCGTTCGTGACGATCACGGATGAACCGGTTTCAGCGACGAGGAAATTTGCGCCTGTGATCCCGACATCGGCACGCAAGAACTTCTCGCGCAGCACGGACCGCGCTTCGCCGACCAGCGCGGACGGCTCGTCGATCTGGCGATCCGAAGGGAGATGCGTGTGCTTGGCGCGGAAGTCCGCGATCACCTGGTCCTTGTTGAGGTGGACCGCCGGAGCGATGATGTGGCTGGGCGGCTCATGCCGATTCTGGATGATGTACTCGCCCAGATCAGTCTCGACCACTTCCAGCCCAGCGGCCTCAAGTGCATCGTTCAAGCCGATCTCCTCGGCCACCATCGACTTCCCCTTGGTCACGCTCAGAGCGGCGGCGCCGCGGCAAATCCAAGTGATGATCTCGTTGGCGTCCTTGGCGGTCGCGGCCCAGTGGACCTGTCCGCCGGCCTCTGTGACCTTGCGCTCGTACTCCTCCAGATAGAGGTCGAGATGCTCGATCGTGTGGTCCTTGATAGCCTTGGCTTGGTCGCGCAGCGCGTCGAACTCGGGCAGGGCATCGCGGGCGGTGGCGCGCTTGTTCACGAAGCCTTCGCCGATATTGCCCAGCGCGCGCTGGAGTTGTTCGTCGGTGAGCGCGCGCGCGGCGTTCGCCTTGAAGTTGTGCGATGTCGGCTTCATTCGCGGGCTCCGGCTATCGGCGGTTCGTCGGTCATGTCGGCGAGCACTTCGGCAATGTGGCGCGCCTCGATCGGTCGACCGTCACGCGCGGCCTTGCCGGCGATATTCATCAAGCAGCCGAGGTCTCCAGCGAGCACAAGCGGCGCGCCGGTCGCACTCAGGCGCTCGACCTTGTCGCTGACCATGGAGTTCGAGATTTGCGGATATTTCACCGAAAAAAGCCCGCCGAAGCCGCAGCATACCTCCGTGTCTTTCGCCTCGCGCATTTCCAGCCCATCAACCGATTCAAGCAGATCACGAGGCTGTTGCTTGACGCGGTTCTCGCGCAAGGAGGAGCAGCTGTCATGGTATGTCACCGCCCCGTCATGCCGCGCGTTAACGACATCAATCTGCATCACGTCGCGCAGGAAAGCGATCAACTCATAGGTTTTCGCGCCAAAGCGCGCCGCGCGCACCCGCATCTCGGTGTCGTCCTCAAACAGGGCTGGGTAATGCTTCTTGAGCATCCCGCCGCACGAACCGGAGGGCACGACGACGAAATCATATGGCTCGAACGCTTCAATCACGCCGCGCGCGATGGCCGCTGCGTCCGCGCGGTCGCCCGAGTTGTAGGCTGGCTGGCCGCAGCAGGTCTGCGCGGCAGGCACCTCGACCCGGCATCCGGCTTCTTCCAGCAGCTTGACGGACGCAAATCCGACGACCGGTCGAAACAGATCGACCAGACAGGTCACGAACAGCGCAACGCGTGGATTGTGCGGCGCCGGTTTCGCGGGTTTACCGATATTGACCAGTGTCATGGGCTCGGTGTCTCACTAAGGCCAAACGCTGGCGCAAAGCAGCGGCGGTGTCACATTGGTAGTATGAGCGTGGCCAAACTTCGCGGCGCGCGCAAGAGCGGTGGCGTCACACGCTCGCAGCCCGCGCACGGAAAAGGCCCGGAACGCGCCCGGGCCTCTTAAAGCTTGAAAACGATCAATCAGCGCTATTCCGGAGCAGCGTAGGTGCTCTCGGCGCCGTCGTTGTCCGGCTCATCGTCATACTGCTTGAGATACGCGATGACGTTGGCGCGGTCCTCTTCCTTGCGCAAGCCGGCAAAGCCCATCTGGTTACCCGGAATGTACTGGCGTGGCTGTTCCAGATAAGCCGCGATTGTCTCGTCGTTCCAGACGAGCCCGGCTTCACCAGCGCCCTTCATGGCGTTGGAATAGCGGTTGAAGCCATCGTAAGTCCCGGCGACGCGCCCGAACAGGTCGTTGAGCGGCGGGCCGACGCGCGCCTGGGCGTTCTCGCCGACCATGTGGCAGGCCTGGCACTGGCGATACACACTTTCGCCTGCTTCAGGATCGCCGTCCTGTGCCATCACCGGCGTTGTCGCGGTAGCAACAGCGAGTGCTGCTACACCAAAGAATGCTTTGAAACGCATGAAGGTTCTCCCAATCGATGTTTTCTGGTCGTTGCTGTGTGGATGGAACAATCCCTTCCTGGCCCCGGCAATCTGCTCCATTAAGATGCTGTGCGAGGATACTGCAAACGGCAACTGTCGCGCCAGCGTGGCATCATGTCGCCGCGAGGGCGCGCGGCGCCGGGGGCCGATAGGTGTATTTCTCGATATTGGGCACGTCAAATGCGATGTGCTCGTACGCAGCTTCCAGGAAGCCGAGGAAAACCTGCTGCTTGGCGGGAATGAACTCCCGGCAGGGATAAACGGCATAAATCGCCACGCCCGGCGTTTCCCGGTATTCAGGCATGATAACAACCAGCTCGCTGCGCTTCAGATACTCGGCAATGTCCCAAACCGCGCGAAAGCCGATCCCCGCTCCCCCGACAATAGCCTTACGCACCACATCGCTGGAGTTGGTCCGGAGATGGCCGGACGCGCGAACGGTCTTTGGTCCCTCTGGACCCTGGAGACGCCACGCCCGGTGCTCAACAGTCGAAACGCAATCGAACCGGTCGAGGTCGGCGAGCGAGTCGGGCACACCTGCGCGAGTCAGGTAATCTGGTGAGGCACACAGCACCTTGCGGCATGGCGCCAGCTTCTTGGCCACCAGGCTCGAATCCTCCAACTCACCCACATGGATGCAGACATCCAGCCCGTCTCCGACCACATCCATGCCGGCATCCGATACCGTCAGTTCGACTTGAAGATCTGGGTATGCCGCCAGAAACTGCCCAAGGAACGGCGCTACATGCTCGCGCGCGAAACTGCTCGGCGCGCCAACCCGCAAGATGCCGGTTGGATGGTCGATGCCTTGCGACGCGAAAGCTTCGGCGTCCTTGATCCCGCGCAGCACATCCGTGATGCGTTGATAAAAGCCCTCACCGGTTTCGGTCAGGCGGATCTGGCGCGTGGTGCGTTGGAACAGGCGTACGCCGAGACGGCGCTCCAGATGGCCAATGCGCTTGCTAATCACCGCTGGCGACAAGCCCAGTTCGCGCCCGGCCGCCGACATGTTGCCTGCCGTGACGACGCGCGCAAAGATCTCGAGGTCACTGATCGGTATCAATTCAGCCCCGTGAAAACAGTTACATTGTTGGACAGCATAGTGCTTGGTCCGGTTGTATACAACTCCATGCGGGCTGCCGGACGCCATGTCAAGTATATGACTGCCGCAAGCACCTACGACCGCGCGGCTGTGCCGCTATGGATTTGCGTTGGCTGAAAGTTTAGTATGCGACTTAAACCGTAAAGGGAGGCATGCACAATGAGTGGCATCGAAATGCCTGAGCCAGACGCCAGCGTGCTGGACCGCAGCGACGATCTCGTTGCAGCGCTGCAAAAGGTTTCGACCAACGTAATCACCGATCCGATCGGCCTGGAGGTCTTCGAGGCGGATGCGCTCACAGCCTATCGCAACGTGCCCCTGGCCGTCGTTTTGCCGACCTCAACAGAAGAAGTCTCGCGGGTGCTGCGCTTCTGTCATGATCATAACTTGAACGTGCTGCCGCGCGGCGCGGGCACTTCACTGTGCGGCGGTGCTTTGCCGATGCGTGATACCGTGGTGGTCGGTGTGAGCAAGATGACCCAGGTGCTCGACATCAATCTGGATGACCGCGTGGCACGGGTGGAGACCGGGATTACCAATCTGGCAATCTCCAACGCGGTCTCCGAACTGGGCTTCTTCTACGCGCCCGACCCGTCGAGCCAGCTCGCCTGCACGCTGGCAGGCAATATCGCGATGAACTCCGGCGGCGCGCACTGCCTGAAATATGGCGTAACGACCAACAATATTCTTGGCATGACAGTTGTACTAATGGACGGCGAAATCGTCGAGTTCGGCGGCGACCTGCTCGACCCCCACGGATACGATTTCCTCGGCCTGATGACAGGCTCTGAAGGCCAGTTCGGTATCGTGACAGAGGCGACCGTGCGTATCCTACCCAAAGCCGAAGGCGCACGGCCTATGCTCATGGGCTTCAACTCGGCGGAGGACGCCGGCGGCTGCGTTGGCGCGATCATCGGCGCAGGGATTGTGCCAGTCGCTCTGGAATACATGGACCGCCCGGCCATCAAGATTTGTGAGGACTTTGCTGGTGCGGGCTACCCGCTTGACGTCGAGGCGCTGCTGATCGTCGAGGTCGAAGGCTCGGAAGATGAGATCGCTGACCTGTTCGCGCGCATTCGCGAGATCGCAAGCAGATTCAACCCGACAGAGATGCGAGAGGCGCAGAGTGCGGAAGAGGCCGCGGCGATTTGGCGCGGGCGCAAGTCAGCCTTTGGCGCGATGGGCCGCATCTCCGACTACATGTGCATGGATGGCGTGATTCCCCTCGGCGCGCTGCCCACAGCGCTCAACGAAGTCAGCCGGATTTGTCAGCACTACGGGCTGGGCGTCGCCAACATCTTCCATGCAGGCGACGGGAACCTGCATCCGCTCATCATGTTCAACGCCAACGACCCCGACGAAAAGGATCGCGCCGAGCGGTGCGGCGCGGACATTCTCGCGGCCTGCGTTGAACTTGGCGGCTGCCTCACCGGCGAGCACGGCGTTGGCATCGAAAAGCGCGACCTTATGACGACCCAGTACACCCGCACCGATCTGGAACAGCAAATCCGTGTCAAGACGGTGTTCGATGCAGACTGGCGGCTGAACCCTGGCAAAGTTTTCCCGCTCGACATGCACCCCGGCGGCCGCCTCCATGCTTGATGGCTTCTTGCCTCGGTCTGAGGATGAGCTTGCCGCGTTCATCGCCCATGCGGCTGAGACGCAATCGCCGGTTGAGGTGTGCGGCAACGGAACCAAGCGGGCAATCGGCCGGCCCGTACAGACGGCGGGCAAGATCGGGACAGGCAACCTGACCGGCATCATGCTTTATGAGCCGTCGGAACTGGTCATTTCCGCGCTCGCAGGCACGCCGCTTGGCGAGGTTGAGGCACTACTCGATGAGCACAACCAGATGCTCGCATTCGAGCCGGCTGATATGACGCCGCTGACCACCCGAATGGACGCGGCCGGACCGCCGACGATCGCAAGCGTGTTCGCGACCAACGCCGCAGGCCCCCGCCGCGTGCTGCGCGGGGCTGCGCGCGATCATCTGCTTGGGGTGCGCGCGCTCAACGGTCGCGGCGAAGCAATCAAGTGGGGCGGCCGGGTGATGAAGAACGTCACCGGCGTTGACCTGGCGCGCGGGCTAGCCGGCTCGTGGGGCACGCTGGCGGTCATGACCGAAGTCACCATGAAGGTGCTGCCCAAGCCTGAGGACACCCTCACACTGATGCTGTTCGGGTTGCCTGATGAAGCCGCCATCGCGCTGTGCTGCGCCGCAATGGGCACACCCTTCGAAGTTTCCGCGGCTACGCATGTTCCCGCGTCCATGGCAGCGCGCCTGAGCAACCGCGAACTCGGCGGACTGGGCCGGGCAATTACCGCGCTGCGGCTGGAAAACTTCCCCGAATCAACCTCCGCCCGCGCCGAAAAGCTGGAACAGCAGATTGGCACTTTTGGCGAGATCTACAGGCTCGGCAACGCCCCATCACTCGAATTTTGGCGCGATATCCGCGAGCTACGCTTCCTGACCGGTAGCCAGTTTCCGCTATGGCGTATCACCACCGCGCCAAGCCGCGCCGTTGGTATGGTCAACGCCATCCGCGCGCAGCTCGACTGTCAGGCGGCCTATGACTGGTCCGGCGGACTGATCTGGCTAGAATTGCCGCCATCGCGCGACGCTGATGCCACCGACTTGCGCCGCATCATCGCGGATTTCAACGCGCACGCCACGCTGATCCGCGCGCCGATGGCCATGCGCTCGGCCGTGGAGGTGTTTCACCCGCTGCCCGCAGTCAACATGAGGCTGTCGCAAAAGCTGAAAGCCGCCTTCGACCCCGCCGGGATCCTGAACCCCGGCCGAATGTATCCGGAGATCTGAGTATCACATGGAAACAGAATTCAAGCCGCACCAGCTCACCGATCCGAACATCCGCGAGGCGAACGAAATCCTGCGCAGCTGCGTGCATTGCGGGCTGTGCACCGC
>CAZNGB010000040.1:0-14996 GCA_964572465.1 uncultured Hyphomicrobiaceae bacterium | reverse complement strand
AACCCGGCGACGGCGGCGCTGCTGGGCTACGAGGTGCGCCCGGTCGAGGTGCGCGAGGACGGCACCGTCAGCGTTGAGGCCGTGCGCGATGTCATCGGGCCAGATACCGCCGCGATGATGCTGACCAACCCGAACACCTGCGGGCTGTTCGAGCCGGACATCATCGAGATCGCCGACGCGCTGCACGAGGCGGGCGCCTATCTTTATTGTGACGGGGCGAACTTCAATGCCATCGCGGGTAAAGTCCGCCCTGGCGATCTCGGCATCGACGCGATGCATCTGAACCTGCACAAGACATTCTCAACGCCGCATGGCGGCGGTGGGCCAGGCTCCGGACCGGTGATCTTCTCGCGGGCAATTGCGCCGTTCGCGCCGCTGCCGCGCGTGGTGGCGGGCGAGGGCGGGGCACGCCTCGCCGAGTTCTCCGACGATGTCCCTGGCGAGCAGCCGTTCGGCAGGCTCACCGCGTTCCACGGCCAGATGGGCATGTTCGTGCGCGCGCTGGCCTACATGATGGCGCAAGGCTCCGACGGTATCCGGCAGGCTTCCGAAGATGCCGTTCTGAACGCCAACTATATCCGGGCGCGGCTTCGCGATCTGTTCAGCCAGCCCTATGGCGACCGCACCTGTATGCATGAGGTGCTGTTCGACGATCAGTTCCTGAAAGATACCGGCGTGAGCACGCTCGACTTTGCCAAGGCGATGATCGATGAGGGCTTCCACCCGATGACGGTCTATTTCCCGCTGGTCGCGCATGGCGCGATGCTGGTGGAGCCGACCGAGAGCGAGTCAAAGTACAGCCTCGATCAGTTTATCGAAGCGATGCGTGCGCTCGCCAAAGCCGCAAGCGCGGGCAAGCCAGAGCGGTTTACCGAGGCCCCGCGCTTTGCCCCGCGCCGCCGTCTGGACGAGGTCAAGGCCGCGCGCCACCCCGTCTTGCGCTGGGAGCCGCCGCAGCAGGCCAGGGCCGCGGAGTAGGCGGCCCGCTTTACGGCCTGAATGAAATATGAATAGCCGGTTCCGCCTGAGTTCAGGCGCGGCCGCGTAAGTTTCCTCCTGTTGGTTTCGACGGCTTACACGATCCGCAGGAGGGAAAGGATGATTGGAAAATTGGTTATGGCCGCGGTGATAGCGGCTGGCGCGCTCAGCGCGGCCGGTAGCGCGGCGCAGGCGCAGCCGAACGGCTATTATGGCTATGATGCGCCCCAGTGCGGGGCGATGATCCGCTCAGCCGGCAAGAAGAACTTGGTGCGCCAGTTTGCGCGAAATAGCGCGGTGTTCGCCTGGAAGCGTGAAGCGCGTTACGTCTATGGTCACAGCTACGGGTATTGGCGCAAGGCCGATGCCAAGCGCATCGAGTGTCACCCCGAAGGCATATTCACACGCTGCGTGGCCAAGGCCCATCCTTGCGCGCACTGACTTCGATGCCGTGAGCGGACGAAAGGGCGCGGTTTCTAAGCGGCGCGTTAGTGCGCGCCGCTGTGCTTCTTCACTTGCTCAACACTTTGCTGAATGAGCGCGCGGGATTTGTCCGCGTCCAGCGTGTCCGCGATGATCTTTTCCGCAGCCCCGACAGACGCATCGACCGCGCGGCTGCGAACTTCAGCCACCGCCTGCGCTTCCGCGCGTGTGATTTTCTCATCTGCCATTCTCACACGCCGGTTCAGCATCTCTTCAAACTGCTCGCGAGTCTCGCGCGCATAAGCTTGTGCCTCACGCTCGGCCTGCGCGATAATCTCATTCGCTTCGGCTTCCGCGTCGCGTTGCTTGCGTTGATAGTCCGCCAAAATAGACTGTGCTTCCTCGCGCAGTCGCCGCGCTTCGGCCAACTCGTGCTGAATTGTCTCGGTCCGTTTGTCGAGCGCGGACATGATCTTGCGCGGCACCGCCAGATAAACCAGCAGAATGACGAACAGCCCGAACGAAACCGCAACCCAGAAAGTTGTATCCATCAGGCTCCCTCGTGCTTGCTGGTGGCCTGGGAAACGGCCGTGTCGAGGACCTGCTGGCTCACCTTCTCGCCCAGTAACTGCTCGACCAGCGCAGCGGTCGTATCGCGGGCGATCTCATCGACATGCGAGAGCGCGCGCTCTTTGGTGTTGGCGATCTCCCGCTCGGCTTCTTCTAGCCGTGCGCTGATTTCAGCTTCTTTCTGCCGGCGTTCGTGCGCCAGTTCTTCATTAAGACGGTCGCGTGTCTCCTGCGCGATGGCATTGGCGCGCGCTTTTGCGTCCGCCAAGGCTTTTTCGTACGCTGCGATGGCCTCGTCCGTGTCGCGGCGCAGTTGCTCGGCCTGCGCCAGATCGTTGGCGATCCGGTCACGGCGTTCCTCGATCACCGTGGCGATACGAGGCAATGCGACCCGTGCCATAAGCAGGTACATGATGCCGAACGTGATGATCAGCCAAACGAGCTGCGGCGCGTAATCGGCAAACTCAAGCTGGGGCATGACATCTCCGTGCCGGGCAAACTTTCCCGAGACCAGTTAGCGACGAGTGAAGCGGGACAACCACGAAAGGGCGCGCCGCTGCATCGGCGAAGTGGGCCGCGCGCCTTAGAACACGAACAGGATGATCAGCGCCACCAGCAGACCGAACAGGCCGGTTGCTTCAGCCAGCGCGAAGCCGAGCAGCAGGTTCGGGAACTGACCCGGCGCAGCCGACGGGTTGCGCAGCGCGCCCGCGAGGTAATTCGAGAAGATGTTGCCGATCGCCAGACCCGCGCCAATCAGCGCAAAACACGCCAGACCCGCGCCAATGAACTTCGCAGCTTCCGCTTCCATGACTATCTCCTTGTAGGCATTGGTTTAAGACAGGTTGATTGATGGGTAGACCGATTTAGTGTTCAGGATGCAGCGCATCGTTGAGGTAGATGCAGCTCAGAACAGCGAAGACGAACGCCTGCAAGAAGGCGATAAGAATTTCCAGTCCCGTGAACGCGACCATGAACAGTAGTGGCGCCCATCCCCCCGCGATACCGAGCGTCACTACGAACCCGGCGAACACCTTCAGCATGGTATGACCCGCCATCATGTTGGCGAACAAACGCACCGACAGGCTGAACGGGCGCACCAGGTAGGAAATGATTTCGATCGGGACCAGCAGCGGCATCAGCCAGATCGGCACGCCGGACGGCACGAACAGCCTCAAGAACTTCGGGCCATTTCGGACGAAGCCAAAAATTGTTACCGCAAAGAAAACGAGCAGCGCCAGGGCCACCGTCACGATGATATGGCTGGTCACGGTGAATCCGTAAGGCACCATGCCAAGCATATTCATGACCAGAATGTAGAAGAACAGCGTGAAGATGAACGGAAAAAACTTCATCCCCTCGGTGCCGGCGTTCTCGCGGACCATGTTGGCCACGAACTCATACGACATTTCGGCGAGCGACTGCATCCGGTCAGGGACCAGCGCGCGCCCGCGCATGCTGGCGATGAGGAACGTGCTGACGAGCGCGACGCCAATCACCATCATCAGCGATGAGTTGGTGAACGAGGCGTCGAGGCCGAAGAAATTAAGTTCGACGAAGCGCTTGATCTCAAACTGCTTCATCGGGTCGAAAATGGCGGCAAGTGAATCTGCCTGCGCCTCGGCGCCCTGCGTGGCCTCTTCGACCTGGCCGGCATCAACCTGAGAGCCGGGGGCCGCCGCGTCCATACCCTGCGCGAGTGCACCGCTTTCGTTCGCTTCCGTCGCCACGCTTCGTCCCTTAACTCTTGTCGCCGCCGCTCACGTCTTGCTGCATCCGGCGTGCTGTGCGGACCGCGCCCAGGATACCGGCCGCTGTGCCTAGCACGAGGAACACGATCAAGAACGCAGGTGTCGTCCCCAACCAGGAATCGAGCGTCCACCCGATCACGCCGGTGACGACAACCGCGACCACCATCTCCGCGCCAAGTCGAAACGCGTAGCCGAGTGCGCCGGTATTCGCGCCGGTCCGATGATCTTGCGGCTGGCGGCGCTTCTCGACCTCGTCCAGCTCGTGGCCAAGCTTGTCAAGCCGCTGCCGGATCGACTCGGTGCCCGTGTCGTCTTTATTGTCGCCCGCATCGGAGGAGGTCATCCGTCTCCCTGCATACTTTATGATGACGGCAGCCGGCCCCCGCGTTCAGTCGCGCGCAACTTAGACAGCGGCCTGCACACTGTCAAGCGCCAAGAAAACCTCGCTAAACATCTGTTTTTCCGAGAAAAAAGGTTTGCCCCGCATGGGGCGCGCGCCTTAGCCCGCTTCCAGGAAACGCTCCGCGGTGCGCAGGTCGACCGAGACGAGCTGGCTCACGCCGCGTTCCGCCATCGTCACGCCGAACAGCCTGTGCATTCGCGACATGGTCATCGGGTGGTGGGTGATCACGAGAAAACGCGTTTCGGTCGTGCGGCCCATCTCTTCCATGAGGTTGCAGAACCGGTCGACATTGGCGTCATCAAGCGGCGCATCGACCTCATCCAGCACACAGATCGGCGACGGGTTCGTAAGGAACACCGCGAAAATCAGCGCCAAAGCCGTCAGTGCTTTCTCACCGCCCGACAGCAGGGTCAGCACCTGCGACTTTTTGCCCGGCGGGCGCGCCACGATCTCCAGCCCGGCCTCCAGCGGATCATCGGACTCGATGAGCTCCAGGCTCGCCTCGCCGCCGGCGAACAGAACGCTGAACAGATGCTGGAAGTGGTTGTTGACCGTCTCGAACGCGTCCAGCAGCCGCGCCCGCCCCTCCTTGTTGAGGCTGGATATGCCGCCGCGCAGCTTTGATATGGCCTGCTCGAGGTCGTCGCGCTCGCGCTCCATTCCGCCGAACTGCTCTTCCAGCTCCTGCGCTTCTTCCTCGGCGCGCAAGTTCACGCCGCCCAGCCGCTCCCGGTCAGCGCGCAGCTTGTGGATGCGCTGGTCGAGATCATCCGGCGCTGGCAGTGGCGCGTCCGGCGCAATGTCAGCCACCTGCAGGCACGCTTCAGGCGCGCAGTCGAGATGCTCGCGAATGGCATGGGCGCGCTCGGAGCGCCGTTGGCGAGCGGCTTCCAGTTGCGCCTCGATGCGCGCGCGCCTTTCCTTCGCTTCGCTCAGCGATTTCTGGATTTCGCGCAAGTGCCGGGCGTTGTCGCGCAGCGACGTCTCGGCTTCGGCCAGCCGGTCGGCGGCCTCCTTGCGGGCGGTCTCGGCCTGGGCGATTTCGTTAAACAGCTTTTCGCGGCGCTGGGCCGAGGCCTCAGGGATGCCAGCGAGTTGCTCAAGCTCGGCCCGCGCTTGTCCGGACCGTTTCTCCAGGTCAGCGATCTGGGCGGTCGCGGCTTCGCGGCGTTTTGCCGCGCGCGATATTTCCGCGGCAATGCTTTGCAGTCGTTCCTCGCGCTGTTTGCGCTCGCGCTCGATACCATCGAGATGCGAGCGGGCTTGCGAGTATGCATCACGCTTGGCGCTGACCTCGCTCTGCGCTGCGCTGAGCGCGTCCTCGAGCTGGCTTGCATCATTCAGGTTAGCAAGCTCCGCGCGCGCCTCGGTAAGCTGGCGCCGCGCCTCGTCCAGATCGGCGGCCGTCCGGCTCTGTCCCTCTACAAGCGCGGCGCGCTTCTGCCCGGTTTGCTGCGCTTCACGTTCCGCTTTCGCCAAAGCATCGCGTACGCCCGACAACTGGCTTTGAGTTTCGCGCCAATGCACGCGCAGCCGCTTCTCCTCGGCCGCGAGACCCGCGGCGTGCTCTGCAGCGTGATTCTGTTCGGCTTCGGCGGCGTCCGCGCGTTGGCGCAGCGTCTCAACCTCAGCCGTCAGCGCGTCGAGCCGGTTGCGCTCAGTCAGCCGCTTGGCTGAGGCGGTCGGAGCATCTGCGGCTGCGTGAACGCCGTCCCAGCGCCACAGATCACCGCGCGCCGTCACCAGCCGCTGCCCCGGCGCGAGCATTCGGGCAAGGCGCGGTCCGTCTGCCGGGTCGACAAGACCGATCTGGCGCAGCCGCCGGGTGAGCACGTCTGGCGCGTGGACAAACTCGGTGAACGCGCGCGCGCCTGAGGGCAGCGCCGGGTCGCTGGCAGCATCGCCTGCCACGGCCCAATGCGCAGGCGCCCGCTCATCTGCGGGAATGTCAAGATCATCGCCCAGCGCGGCCCCCAGCGCGGCCTCGTAGCCCGGCGCAACGCGGATTTCATCGACGATTGGCCGCCATTGATCGCTCTCGGCCGGGCGGAGGAGTTTGATCAGCGTCGCGGCCTCGGTCTCAAGCTGGCGTGCGTTCAACCGCGTCTGTTTCGCGTGCTCGCCGGCTTCCTTCTCGCGCTGGCGGGCCTGTGTAAGGGCGGCTTCCGCTTCGCCCGTGGCGGTTTCAACCGCCGCCACGGCTTCACTCAGCCGCGTGACCTCTGCCTGGAGCGCCGCGATTTCAGACTGCTCGCCCAGCGCGGCGTCGACTTCCGCCAGTTCGCGCGCGATGCGATCCTGCTGGTCGCTCAGGCTGGCAATCCGCTTTTCGGCCTGCGCAATCTGCCCTTCCAGCGTGCGACGGCGTGCACGCAGATCGGCAGCCTGCGCGGTCAGGTCGGACAAACAGCTCTCGGCTTCCTCAAGCTCGCGCGTTGCCGCCTCAACCGCCTGCGCGGCTTCCGCGCGCCCATCATCAACACCCACGCTCTGGCGCAGCGCGGCTTCTTCTGCCTCAAGCTGGCTGATGGTCTGCGTAGCGTCTTCCATCATTTCGCGTTCGCGCGCGATGTCCGTGCTGATCTGCTCCAGCCGTTGCTGCAACTCGCGCTGGCGCTCCGCGGCGCGGGCTTCTTCCTGTTCCAGCGTCTGCTGCTCGACCTGCAGGCGGTGCAGTACGGCGGCACGCGTGGCTTCCTCGTCGCGCAAGGGCTGGATCGAATCGCTGCCCGCGCTCTCGGCGCGCGTAGCCTCGGATTCCGCTTGTGTGAGGCGACCGACCTCACGCAACGCCCCTTGCAGCGCGGCTTCTTCCTCGGCGACCTTGGCATTGGCCTGCTGAAACAGGATGTGATGCTGGACAGCCTCGGCCTTGCGCAGTTCGTCAGAAATCTCGCGATACTTGCGGGCCTGCCGGGCCTGACGCTTGAGGCTTTGCAACTGCTGGTTGACCTGGCCCATCACGTCCTGCAGCCGCTCCAGGTTGGACTCGGCGTGCTTCAGGCGCAATTCGGCCTCGTGGCGGCGGCCATGCAGCCCGGCGATGCCGGCGGCGTCCTCCAGAATGCGGCGGCGCTGTTGCGGCTTCGCGCTGACGATCTCGCCGATGCGCCCTTGCTGCACGAGCGCCTGGGATCGCGCCCCGGTCGCGGCGTCGGCGAACAGCAACTGCACGTCTCGCGCGCGAGCCTCGCGGCCGTTGACCTTGTAGGTGGAGCCCGACTCGCGGACGATCTTGCGCGCGATCTCGATGGTGTCGGTATCGTTGAATGCAGCGGGGGCGCGCCGGGCGCTGTTGTCGAGGTAAACCGTGACTTCAGCGGTATCGCGCGAGGACCGGGTGTCGGTGCCGGAGAAAATCACGTCATCCATCGCTGAGCCGCGCATGGACTTGTAGGAGGTTTCCCCCATCACCCAGCGCAGGGCTTCGAGCAAATTGGACTTGCCGCAGCCGTTTGGCCCGACCACGCCGCTCAGCCCGGGCTCAATCAGTAACTCGGTCTGCTCGACGAAGGATTTAAAGCCCAGCAGTTTTAAGCGGGTGATGTGCACGGCAAGCGCCCTTTCGCTCAACGGAACATGCAGGCGGGGGCGGGAGGGTCAGCCCTGCGGCGCGACGTCGGACTTGGCCTTGATCAGCTCGACGAGGTCCTCGTAGCTGATCCCGCCCCGGCGCATCTCCGTGTTAACGAAGACCGTCGGCGTAGCTGATACCCCAAGATCGCGCCCACGTTCCTTCACCTGGTTCAGGCCATCGATTATCGTTTGATTCTCCATGCAGCTGTCAAAAGCAGCACGGTCGAGGCCGAATTCCTGCACAACTTTATAGATGGCGTCGTAGCGGACCTCTTGGGAGACCCACTGGCGTTGCTGGGCCAGGAGCTTCCAGTTGGCGGCGAAATAGTATTTTTCCGGCACGCAGCGCGCAGCGATGGCCGCCGTGCCAGCACTGCGGCCGATCGGAAATTCGCGGTAGATGAAATACACCTTGCCGGTGTCGATAAAGTTCCGCTTGAAGCGGGGGAACACGTCGGCGTGGAAGCGTCGGCAATAAGGGCAGGTCAGTGACGCGTATTCGATCACAGTGACGGGCGCAGTCGGGTCGCCCATCGCACGATCACCGAGTGGACCGGGCTGTTTGAGCATCGCCAGCGTTGGCCCTGCGCCCGAGGCAATCATCGCCTCAAGCGTTTGCGGCTGACTGACCCCGCCGCCCGCGCAGCCCGCGAGAGCAAGCGCAAGGCTCATCGCCCCCAGAAGGCTGGCGATCCGCCCCGCGCCTGGCCACGCCAATTTGCGCGTTATCGTCCGGCCCAAGCGGCTCACGCGCGGCTCAGCTTTCCTCAGCTTCGGCAAGCAGCGGGTCTATCACCTGTTGCAGCGCCGAGATCGACTGATTGCCCTCCAGCTTCTGACCGTTGATGATCAGCGTCGGCGTCGAGCGAATATCATATTGCTGGTTGCCGGTATCGCGCACCTGCTGGATGTATGCGAGTGCTTCTTCGTCGCGAAGACAGCTATTGAAGCGCGCCTCGGTGAAGCCTGCCAGTTTTGACAGCTGGCGCAGTTCGGAAAGCGGGTCGCTCGCGTTCGCCCATTGTGACTGCTTCTCAAACAGCACGTCGACAAAGTCGTAATACTTATCTTCTTCCACGCAGCGCGCCAGCAGTGATGCAGCCGCCGCCAGATTGTCGAGCGGGAACTCGCGCAGGATGTAGTTCACCTTGCCTGTGTCGATATACTGCTCCTTGAGCGCGGGCAGTGTGTCGCTATGGAACGACGCACAGTGCGGGCATGTCATTGAGGCATATTCGATCACGGTGACGGGCGCATCAGGGTCGCCGAGCACGATGTCCCCGAAGCTGGCTTCACTTTGGGCCGCGTCCGGGGTGTCTGTCTGAGCCTGTGCGACGCGATCAGGCTCCTCGATTGGCTGAGGGCTGGAACTGGACTGTGCAAGTACGCTGTCCGCGGCTGGCTGGCTGGCGACAGGTTGGCTCTGCTCATTGCCGGCCTCGCGCGCCACAACGCCAGGTGCGGACACCTCGTGAAGCGCGCTGAGCATGATTACGCCCAGCACGGAGAGACCGGCAACAGCAACAGCCGGGCGGAACACGAAGTGCGCCTTCTTTGGAGATTTCGTCATCTGAAGTTGCTCCTGAGCATCGGAATTCGGGCGCCACGCGGCTATCCCGCGCAATATCAACCAACTTAACGTTGGCCCGGATTTAGTGGCAACCTGGGGCAAGAAAGCGGCCCATCAACGGCATTCCAGAGGAATTTTGGGGCGCTGCAAAGTCACAAAAATGTGTGGTCTATGCGCAACAAGGCAAAAGCAGGCTCAGGCGTCGATGGCTGCGGCGATGCGCGAAAGCGCAGTGCGCAAGCGCGGGTCGGCGATCGACGCGACAAGACCGCCGCGATCAGGCCGCGGCATGATCTTGGCGCGGGGTTGACGCTGATCGCGCCCGTTCTCCAGCGGCGCTTGGTAGATGCGGATCTGGGCGACCGCCCGAAAGCCGAAATAGCTGTTGATGCGCTCGATGAGCTGGGGCAGCCGGTGCTGCAACTCGATGGCGCGCGGCCCGTCCACGCGCAGCACGAGCGTCGCAGCGGGCTGGCCCCGGGCGTCCTCCGGTGCCTCTGGCTGGCGCGGCCATTTCAGCCGTTCGGGCGCGGTATAGCCGGCGAGTTCCGGCCCGGCGATCGCCGCCCAGTCCGTGAGCAGCGCGGCGGCGGGGAAGCCGAACTTCTCGAAAGCCGGGCGCGTCAGGCGCGGCGTGAAGGCGCTGGCCGGCTTCGGTGCGCTGTAGCGGTTCCGCGAATCGGGCGTGAAGTTGGGCGCAGACGCGCGGGACTTGCGTCGCCTTGCCGCAGTGTTCGCCGTCATTTGCGCCATGCCATCCCCCATGCCAGAACCCCATTGGGACACAGAATAGTGATTCGTTCAGGAGGTGCAGGTGGCGCAGGGACGGCCGGTGGATATCGTGGATGACTTGCTGGCGTGGTACGACGCTTCGCGGCGCGATCTGCCCTGGCGCGCCCCGCCGGGCGAGCGGGCCGACCCCTATCACGTCTGGCTTTCGGAGATGATGCTCCAGCAAACGACGGTGAAGGCAGTCGCGCCCTATTACCACGCGTTTCTGGCGCGCTGGCCAAGCATCGAGGATATGGCGCGCGCACCGCTGGAAGATGTGCTCGCCGCATGGGCCGGGCTGGGGTACTACGCCCGCGCGCGCAACATGCACAAGACCGCGCGGATCGTGGCGGAGCGACTGGGCGGCCACTTTCCGCGCACCGAGCCCGAGTTGGTCAAGCTACCGGGGATCGGGCCTTACACGGCCGCCGCGATCGCTGCGATCGCGTTTGACGAGCCGGCGACGGTCGTGGACGGCAATGTCGAGCGGGTCGTTTCGCGGCTATTCGCGGTCGGCGATCCGCTGCCGGGCGCGAAAGCGAAGCTGCGCGCGCTTGCACGGACCTTGACGCCGGTACGGCGACCTGGGGATTTCGCCCAGGCGATGATGGATCTCGGCGCGACGATCTGCGCGCCGCGCACGCCGGTGTGTTTGCGCTGTCCGCTGCAGGGGGACTGCGCCGGCCACGCGCACGGCATTGCGGCGAGCCTTCCGAGGCGTGCGCCCAAGGCCGAGCGGCCACATCGACGAGGTGCAGCATTCGTGGCGCGCCGGGCCGATGGCCATGTGCTGCTGCGACGCCGGCCGGAGACAGGACTGCTCGGCGGAATGATGGAGCCGCCAACCACTGATTGGCACACCGACCCGCGCTCACCAGCCGCGCTATTGGCCGAAGCCCCGCTGGCCGCGGAATGGCGCCGCGTGCTCGCACCCGTGACGCACACCTTCACGCATTTTCATCTGACGCTTGATGTGTTCAGCGCTGACGTCCCGCGCGACGCGCCAGCCCCAGTGCCGTGCCGCTGGGTGCCGCTCGGCGATCTGCCTGGCGAAGCGCTGCCCAGCGTGATGCGCAAGGTGCTCGCGGCTGCTGACATGAGCCTCGCCGCTTAAAGCTCGGAAGGGGCCTGCGCCTTGATGTTGAGCGCATGTACTGGACCAGCGAGTTCCGCCTCAAGGGCGTCGTTGACCATCCGGTGGCGCTCTACCCGAGACTTGCCGTCGAAGGCTTCAGAGACGATATGCACCACGAAATGGGTTTCGCCGATCGCCGCCGCGTCAGCATCCCGCATGGCGGCGTGGCCCGCATGGCGCGCGGAGTCGTTTTCAATGCGCAACACGGTCGGGGAAAACGCTTCGGTCAGATGTTGGCGGATGGATTCTTCGACGGACATTCGGCAACCTCCGTTGATCACTAAGCAGGCCTGGCCTTGTCATCGCTGCATCCCGCGCCCAAGCGGGGCAGGGCTTTTTGCCCGCTTGTGCGTGGGGCGGCAAAGCAGCATACTCCGCGGCTATATACATGCGGAAGCGCACACGACGTCAATGAAACTGGATTCGCCCTATTTCGATCGCATCCGGGTTAAGCCGACCCGCCAGAGCGATGAACCGCAGTCAAGCCGTTGCTGCGAATGGCCTGGCTGTAGCCGTTCGGGCGAGCATCCGGCTCCCAAAGGCCGCGGACGCGAGGGGCAATACTTTTTCTATTGCCGGGAGCATGTCCGCGAATACAACCGCAAATACAATTATTTCCGCGGCATGAGCGACGAAGAAGTCGCCAGCTTCCAGCAATCGGCCATGACCGGCCACCGGCCGACCTGGAATGTCGGCACCGGAAGCGCCGGTATGGGCGGCGCGAAAGCTGATGACTGGCGCGCGTTCGCTTACGCGTTCGATGTTTCCGACCCGCTGGGCATCTTCGGCGCCGATGATCCGCGCGGCGAGGCACAGAGCCGGGGCAGGCGGCTGCACAATGCCGAGTTAAAATCGCTGCGCGCGTTGGGGCTGGACGCCGACGCCTCAGCCAGCGATATCCGCGCCCAGTTCAAGAACCTGGTGATGACACTTCATCCTGACCAGAATGGCGGCGACCGCAGCAGCGAGGATAAACTGCGCGAGGTCATTCAAGCGTATAAATATCTGAAGAAAACCGGCTTGTGCTGAGCGCAAGTCGCGACCACTCTGCAAGGAACGGTCAGTTGGACAGCGGCCCCGCAGCGCTGGCTTCAGGCGGGCTGCCACATTGCAATCGCAACAAATCTGCAACAAATCTGCAACAAATCTGGAAGAGTGCTGATGAGCGTTGAGACCACGGCTGTGGATCACATGCCCGACATGAAAGTGTCGGTGCGGCAGGTTTTTGGGATCGACATGGACATGGAGGTGCCTGCTTTCTCGCAGGCAAGCTCGCATGTGCCAGACCTCGACCCCGACTACCTTTTCAACAAGGACACCACCATGGCGATCCTTGCGGGGTTCGCGCACAACCGCCGCGTAATGGTCCAGGGCTACCACGGCACCGGCAAATCGACGCATATCGAGCAGGTGGCGGCGCGGCTCAACTGGCCGTGCGTGCGCGTCAACCTCGACAGCCATGTCAGCAGGATCGACCTGGTGGGCAAGGACGCAATCGTGGTGCGCGAGGGCAAGCAGATCACCGAGTTCCGCGAGGGCATCCTGCCGTGGGCGCTGCAGTCCAACACCGCGCTGGTGTTCGACGAGTACGACGCCGGCCGCCCCGATGTGATGTTCGTCATTCAGCGGGTGCTGGAGGTCTCGGGCCGTTTGACGCTACTGGACCAGAACAGGGTCATCCGGCCGCATCCGGCTTTTCGCCTGTTCGCGACGACCAACACCGTTGGGCTGGGCGATACCTCGGGCCTCTATCATGGTACGCAGCAGATCAACCAGGGCCAGATGGACCGCTGGTCAATCGTTGTGACGCTCAACTATCTGCCGCATGATGAAGAAGTCGGGATCGCCGCGGCGAAGGTGAAATCGTTCGACACGCCGGAGGGCCGGGAGAGCCTGTCGCGCATGGTGCGCCTCGCCGATCTCACGCGCAACGCCTTCATAAACGGCGATCTGTCCACCGTGATGAGCCCGCGCACAGTGATCACCTGGGCGGAAAATGCCGAGATTTTCGGTGATATCGGCACAGCATTCACGCTGAGCTTCCTCAACAAGTGCGATGAACTGGAGCGCGGACTGGTCGCGGAGTTCTATCAGCGCTGCTTCGGCGAGGAGCTGGCGCAGTCCGGCTCGAATGTCGCGCTGTCATAAGCGAAGTCCATGGCTATCCAGTCGAAACGCAAGCCAGACCTGATCGAGCCGCTGCGCCGCGCGATCAGCGGGACAACGCGGGCGATCGCGGGCGACCACCACATTAAGGTCACCTTTAGCACCGACCCGCCGGGGCGCGACGGCGATACACTGCGCGTACCCGAGTTGCCCGCCCGGCTGTCGGCGAAGGAACTCGCAGTCATTCGCGGACATGCTGATTCGCTGGCGCTGAATGCAGCTTGTCATGATGGTAAGCTGCACGCGCGGCTGGCGCCCTTGGAGGCTGATGCGCGTGCGGTTTTCGAGTCGGTAGAGCAAGCGCGGGTCGAAGCGGTCGGCGCACAGCGGATGGCCGGCGTCGCAGACAATCTCAGCGCCAAGATCAACGCGCGCTACGAAGATGCGCCGGCCCGCCATGTCACCCAGCCCGAGGATGCACCCGCCGACGAGGCGCTTGCGCTGATCGTGCGTGAGGCGCTGACCGGGGCGGCTCCGCCAGAGAATGCCCGCGCGATCTGCGATGCCTGGCGGCCCGTGATTGCGCAGCGCGCCGGGCATCTGATGGACGATCTCGCGGATGCGGTCGAGGATCAGGAGCGGTTCGGTCAGATTTTGCGGGACATGTTGGTGGCGCTGTCGCTGGCCGACAATGAATCGCACGACCGCGAAGATCAGCCCGAGACGCAGGATGAGGCGGATAGCGACCAGACCGATACGCAGAACGAGGAAAGCGGCGAGGACGAGCAGCGCCCGGTGGAGACCCAGGAGGATCAATCCGCCGAAGCCCAAGGCGCGGAAGACACCGACATCAGCGACTTCGCCGAGATGGACCGGTTCGACGAGAACGACCAGGGCAGCGAGCGCACTGAAGGCCCGCCGCGCCGGCCCAACACCTCGGTTATCGATGCGCCGGACGATTTTGGCTACAAGACCTTCACCAACGAGTTCGACGAGACGATCGCGGCGGGCGCGCTATGCGATAGCGAGGAGTTGACGCGGCTGCGCGGTTTCCTGGACAAGCAGTTGTCCAATCATAATCTTGCGGTCAGCCGGTTGGCCAATCGCCTGCAGCGACGCTTGCTGGCGCAGCAGCACCGCGCGTGGGAATTCGATCTGGAGGAGGGTATCCTCGACACCGCGCGGCTTACGCGTGTCGCCATCGACCCGATGCAGCCGCTGTCCTTCAAGGCCGAGAGCGAGACAGAGTTCCGCGATACGGTCGTGACCATGCTGATAGACAATTCCGGCTCGATGCGCGGCAGGCCGATCATGGTTGCGGCGTGCTGCACCGATATCCTGGCGCGCACGCTGGAGCGCTGCGGCGTCAAGGTGGAGATTTTGGGCTTCACGACGCGTCAGTGGAAAGGTGGCCAGTCGCGTGAGCGCTGGTTGGCGGCTGGTAAACCGCGATCACCCGGGCGGCTGAACGACTTGCGGCACATCATCTACAAGGCGGCGGACGAGCCGTGGCGTCGCGCGCGGCGCAATCTCGGGTTGATGATGCGCGAGGGGCTGCTCAAGGAGAACATCGACGGCGAGGCGTTGGCCTGGGCTTATCGGCGGCTGGCGGGGCGGCCCGAGCAACGGCGCATCCTGATGGTGGTGTCCGACGGTGCGCCAGTGGACGACTCGACCCTATCGGTCAATTCCGGAACCTATCTGGAGCAGCAC